>JAVHVY010000205.1:0-19312 GCA_032160305.1 Actinoplanes sp. | reverse complement strand
CGCAGAACTCGACCCGGGCCCGCCCGCCGACAGCAGACCAACGAAACTGCAGGGTGGCAGCACCCTTGGTCTATGGATGGGGTCAAGTTCCGCTAGGGCATGGCCGACCGCTTCAGCGCCCTCTGATCGCATAGCTGTTAGGTCCGGGTCGTCGTCAGATCGCCGAGCCGACGAGGCGCAAGGTGCTCGCTAGGTGCTACTGAATCGTCACAGACCGGGAATCAGTCACAGCCAGTAGCTGAGCGGCCCCCATTACTATGGCTTTGGCGTCCGATTTAGCCGATTTAGACCAGTATCGCGGTCGAGAATTCGGCCATGCTGACCGCAGTTTGGCCGTCCTGGACTCTCGACAAGAGCCCACTGAACAGCGGCAGCTTCACGCCCGACCGTCATCACTTGGATGTCTCTAATGTCCACGCAAACCAAAAACCCGCCAAAACCGGGGTTGGTACGAGAAAGGGGCCACCGAAGTGGCCCCAGACCAGCGTAAACGCTCCCCCGACTGGACTCGAACCAGTAACCTGCCGGTTAACAGCCGGCTGCTCTGCCAATTGAGCTACAGGGGACTGCATCGTTGCGGGCTCCGCCCGCCCCATGGCGACGGGACTACACTACAGGATCACCCGGGGGTCTCGCGGGGCGGGTCGGCACGACGCTCGGGAGTGGCGAAACCCGGCAAGAGGAGTGACGTGCGGGCAACATGGGTATGAACTGAATCCAGACGCACGGACGCAGGCGCGTCATCATCGGAAGGAGCCGCCATGCGCGGAAAGCTCATGTTCATCACCGGTCTCGCGGCGGGCTTCGTCCTGGGAAGCCGTGCCGGCCGGGAGAAGTACGAGGAGATCGCGGCCAACGCGAAGAAGGTGTGGGAGCACCCGACCGTGCAGGAGGCTGCCGGTGCCGCCCAGGCCCAGGCCACGAAGCTCTACAGCGAGGGCAAGGACAAGCTGAACCAGTCCAAGCTCGGTGAGAAGCTGCACACGAACAGCACCACGTCGAACGACACGCTGACGACCGCCGATGACTCGCTGGCGGGCTCGAACAGCACCGGCACCACCACATATTGAGCGGTGCCTGAGCTGCACTACATCCTGGGCAGCACAAGCACCGGGTAGTACTGGCACTGGTCAGCATCAGTCTCGGAACGAGCAGGGCCGCCCCGATCCTGAGGCGGCCCTGCTGGCTTTACTCACCATGGCTTGCTCAGGATGACGACGAGAACGCCGCGTCGGTTGCGGTCGACGTAGTCATCCCCTAAAGCACAACCGCTATGCGGCGCAGGCCTGCGCGAACGGTGCCAGGCCGAGAGCCGAGAGCTCGTTCTTCAGGTACGTGAGCTCCGCCGTGATGCCTTCCGCGTCCACCGGCCGCACTTCGCTCTCGATGTCGAGATACTCGGTCGACGGGCCGTCCGCGCCCATCAGGTGCGCCAGCGCGGAGCGCCACACCGCGGTGGTGGCCGCCAGCGGCGCCTCGGGCCGGACGTGCAGTGGCTGGTGGTAGCGCACCCGCCACGGGCCGGGCGGGAACTCCCCGAGTGCCTGGGCAAGATCGTCGACATAGCCGCCCTCAGCCGTGGTGACCTGGTGCAGGTGGTCGGCCTCCACGTACCCGCGCAGGGTCTCCGCGGCCTGGACCGGGTTGCCGACCTCGAGGGCCGCGGCGACCTGGACCCGGATGATCTGCACCCCGGCGGCGGCGAACTGGTCCAGCGCCGCGGCCGGATCCCGCCAGGTGCACGCCAGGTTGGCCAGGTCGAGGCAGACGCCGATCCGGTCCTTGTCGACGGGGGCGAGGGCGGCGATCGTCGACGCGGCGTCGTCCATGACGCAGCCGGGCTCGGGCTGGAAACCCACCCGCACGGCACGTCCGGTGTGCCAGGCCACCTCGGCGAGCCCGCTGGAGAGCCGGCCGAGCACCTGGGCGCACTTCTTCTCCTTCGCCGCGTCCCAGCCGGCGCGGCGGCCGATGCCGACGGTGGTCACGGCGCCGCGGACGGCGTCCTCGGGCAGCAGGTCGACCAGGATGCGGGCCAGGTCGAGGGTGTATTCGAGGCGGTCGGGGCTGCTCCAGTCGGGGACGTACCGGGCAGTGGCCGAGCCCTCGTCGCCGCCTTCGGCGTAGGGCACTCCGCTCAGCGTGACGACCTCGAGCCCGCGGGCGTTGAGCTCGGCGCGCAGCCGGGTGCGGGCGCGCGCGTTCACGGCCAGGGCGGCGGCAAGGGACGGCGGCAGCCACAGGCTGACCCCCAGGGTGTCGACACCCAGGCGGGCACGGATCGCGGCGGCGTACGTGTCCAGCTGGGCGACGACGGCTTCCAGATCGCGGGCGGGGCGCAGATTGGCGCCGTGGCTGAGGTGTACGACCCGGCCCGAACGGTGGCGCAGCCGCATCAGAATCCTCCCTCGATCGGGGCGTCACCGATGCAGATGCACGTGCATCGGTCCGTGCTCGCCGCTCCAGTATGGACCACTGGACGATGGGCTTCCGATGGGTGGGTTACCGGTCGCAGGGGTCGCATGACGCTCCATCCGTGGGGTTGTCTGCACCGGATACGAGCCTCGACCGGTCCCAGGTTCAGCGGCGTACCGGCCGTGCGACGCAGTGACCTGTTGTTACATGATCGGCAACGGCCGGTCCCGGCGGAGCGCGCCATCTGGACGGGCGGCGTGACCTGCCAGTGGGCCGCCGATGAAGCAAGCCGACACGCCACTCTCCGCAACAATCGCTCTGCGCTAATTGCACGATCGGACACGCACTCGACGATCACACGTGCGTCTTCACGACGCCAAGATCCCGTGCGCCATAAGCCGCCGCCGATGGAAACGGTTCCGCCTGCGCAGTCCATGCTTCGCGAAGATCATCAGTTACTTCGTCTCCACGACCAAAGTCGGCGCTCGCCACGTCACGCTCGGCGCGGATCAGATGATGGTGGTCGGCTGCTCAGGCCCTTTTCGCTGCCCCTTTTCAGCTTGCGGTCATCGCGGAGTTGCAGGAACGGCTCGTCATCGGCCGGGTGGCCGGCGGCGATGGCTCGGCCTCGTTCCAGCTCCGCGTCGAGTTCCGCTCCCATCAGGGTTGCCAGGTTGCTGATCCACAGCCACACCAGGAAGGCGATGGCACTTCCCAGCGTTCCGTAGGTCTTGTTGTAGTTGGCGAAGTTGCCCAGGTAGACGGCGAACCCGACCGAGGCGATCATCCACAACAGAACGGCGAAGACGCCACCGGGGCTGACCCAGCGGAAGCCGCCGGTCCTGGCGTTCGGGGAGGCCCAGTAGAGGATCGAGAACATCAGGCTGACCAGGATGATCAGGACCGGCCATTTCACGATGCTCCACACGGTCACCGCCTGGTGGCCGAGCCCGATGACGTTGCCGACCGCCTCTGCGACGCTGCCGGTGAAGATGACGATGAACGCCGACACGACCAGCATCACACCGATCACGGCGGTGACGCCGAGCCGGATCGGTAGCGTCTTCCAGATCGGTCGGCCCTCGGGGACGGCGTAGACGGCGTTCGAGGCGCGCATGAAAGCGGCCACATATCCGGAGGCCGACCAGAATGCCAGGATGATACCGATAATCGCGGCGAAACCGGCGATGCCGGTATCCTTCACCTGGCTCAGCACCTGGTTGATCAGATCCTGGATCTGGGCGTTCGGCACGATCTGCTTGATCGTGTTGTCGACCGTTGTCGAGCCGTTGCTGCTGAGCAGGCCGATGACCGAGACGAGCGCCAGCGCCGCCGGGAAGATCGACAGAATGCCGTAGTAGGTGAGCGCAGCCGCCCAGTCGGAGATGTTGTTCGCGGCATACTGCTGGAACGTCCGTTTGACCGCGGCGAGGAGACCTTTGCCTTTCAGATCCGTCGGACCGTCGGGGCCGGCCTTCGGATCGGGCGGGGCGATGCCGGCGTTGATCTGCTCCAGCGACCTGTCGTGACCGGTCCGCGTCGTGGTCGCCGCAGCAAGATCATGGTCGTGCTCGCCGGCACCGGCGTGCTGGGGGTCGACATCGCCGGGCGGCACGCCTCCGGGACCAGCGCCGTCGGGTGTCGCCGTCGCGTTCGCGTCGTTCGACTTGCCGCCGAATGTGCGGAGAAGCTTCATGGCGGGGTTACCTCCGGGCTCAATGGCGTCGTCAGTCACCGCCCGCACGTACCTCACCGTCCCGCGGTCAGACGTGACTGACGACCTCGTCGTCCATGTTGCCCGGGTCGCCCCCGCTCTAACCTCCGTGACACTCGTGCGGCGGCGTGGGTTATCGACACAGCAGGCGGCCCATTCTTCGGCCGGCGACCGCCAGGCTCACGGCGAACAGCGCCAGCAGGTACAGCACATCGGCGAGCTGCAGCCAGGTCCAGGCTCCGGTCGTCGTTGCCCGGACCAGGTCGACCGAGCGATACAGCGGGGTCGCCTCGACCACCCAGCGCAGTACCGGCGGATAGGTCTGTGCGGGCACGAAGGTGCCCGAGAACAGAAACAGCGCGAACTGGGCCGAGGACATCAGGTCGAAGTCCTGCCAGCTGCGCATGAAGGTCGAGATCGCCATCCCGAGACCGCCGAACGCGAACCCGACCAGCGCCGCGCAGAGGAACGCCACCGCGGCCAAGCCCGCTGTGGTCAGACCCATGACGACCATCACCACCAGGAACGCCGCGGCGTAGATGTTGCCGCGCAGCATCGCCCAGGCGAGCTCGCCCAGCGCGATCTCGATCGGCCGTACCGGGGTGGCGAGCATCCCGTCGTACAGCTTCATGAATTTCATCTTGCCGAAGAAGTTGAACGTCGTCTCCGAGAGGGCGCCGGCCATCGCCGAGGAGGCCAGCATCGCCGGCGCCACGAATACCGCATAGCTGACCACCTGCCCGTCGGCCAGCGTCAGGTCGCCGACCAGCGCACCGACGCCGACCCCGATCGAGAACAGGTACAGCACCGGTTCGAGGAAGCCGGTCAGCAGCACGACCCAGTACGCCGAACGCAGGGTGACGACGTTGCGCTCGACGACGGCCGCCGAGCGCCGGGGCGAGCCCTCGAACGCGATCAGCCGGGGCAGGACCAAGGTGAGCATCAGCTACTCCACGAGCCGTCGGGTGAACTGGCGGCGGGCCAGCAGCCAGCCGGTCACGATCCAGGCCGCCAGGTAGAGCACGTGGCCGGTCGCGGACCAGGCCGGCGCCACGCCGAGGGTTGCCGCCCGGGTCAGGTCGACCCCGTGCCAGAGCGGCAGCGCGTACGCGACCCAGCGGAGCACCAGCGGCAGCGACTCGACCGGGAAGAACACTCCGGAGAACAGCGACATGGGCACCATCCCGAGGCGGAACAGGATCGCCAGGTAGCTGTCGCTGCGCACGCGCGCCGCGTACGCGAAGGTCGGGGTCGCCAACGCCAGGCCGACCAGCGCGGCGATCGGCAGCACCGCGAGCGCCCACCAGGAGTGCACCGTGCCGAACGCGATGGTGATGAGCAGGAACGCACACGTCGAGGCGAGCACCCGGAACAGGGCGAACGCGAGATGCCCGCCGAGGATGTCGCCGATGCGTAACGGCGCGGCGGCCTGGGCCGCGTAGCTGCGCAGCCACTCGAAATAGCTGAACACCGGCCAACTGGACTCGCCGATCGCGGTCTGCATCGCGGTCGAGGCGAGCAGCCCGGGCACCATCCAGTCGAGATAGGGCACGCCGTCGATGCCGCCGCGCACGTACGCCCCGACGCCGACGCCGAAACCGAGCATGGTGAGCAGCGGCAGCACGAACGACGACAGCGCGCTGGCCCGCCAGGTGCGCCGGTAGTTGACCAGGTGGTACTCAAGGACATAGGGAACCGCGCTCACCCGTGAACACCGCCCATCAGTGCAGCCCGCCCATCACGGAACCCCGACCAGCTCATGAAGTCGACAGCTCATCAGTCGACCAGGGTCCGGCCGGTGAGGTGCAGGAAGACATCCTCCAGGCTGCTGCGCCGGACCAGGACGCTGGCCGGGCTCAACGCCCGGCGCTGCACCTCGGCCACCGCGGCGTCCCCGTCGGCGACGTAGAGCAGGATCCGGTCGGGCAGCACCTCGATCCGCTCGCCCAGGCCGGCCAGCTTGTCGGCGAAGACCTCCTGGGACTCCGCGGTGAAGCGCAGCTCGACGACCTCGCGGGTCGAATACCGCTCGATCAGCGCGCGGGGGGACCCCTCGGCGACGATCTTGCCGCCGTCCATCACTACGAGCCGATCGCAGAGCTGCTCGGCCTCGTCCATGTAGTGGGTGGTCAGCACCAGCGTCACGCCCTGCTGCCTGAGCCGGAACAGCCGCTCCCAGACCAGGTGCCGGGCCTGCGGGTCGAGCCCGGTGGTCGGCTCGTCGAGCAGCACCATCTCGGGGTTGTTGACCAGTGCGCGGGCGATCGTCAGCCGCCTCTTCATGCCTCCGGACAACGGGTCGACCTTACTGTCGGCCCGTTCGGTGAGCTGGACGAACTCGATCAGCTCGTCGGCACGGCGGCGGGCTTCCTTGCGGCTGATGCCGAAGAACCGGGCGTACGTCGTCAGGTTTTCCCGGACCGTCAGCTCGATGTCGAGATTGTCCAGCTGGGGACAGACGCCGAGCTTGGCGCGGATCGCCGGGCCGTCGCGTAACGGATCCATCCCGAGGATGCGCAGCACCCCGCCGGTCGGCGGCGAGACGCAGCCGATCATGCGCATGGCCGAACTTTTCCCGGCGCCGTTGGGCCCGAGGAAGCCGAACGCCTCGCCGCGCCGAACGTCGACGTCGATGCCGTCGACGGCGGTGCAGCCGTCGAAGCGTTTTACGAGGCCGCGGGCGTGGATCAGGGGTTCGTCGCTCACCCGGAAGACCTTAGTGAGGGGGTACGACAACTTCCCGGAGTTTCGGCCGGACCCGGCGGGGTGCAGGCGAACGCGGCGAGCGAGCGCTCCGCCGGTCGGTCCGGCGTGCGGTCCGGCGGCCAGTCGGGCGCGGCCAGTCGGGCGCGGGCGCGGTCAGTCGGGCGCGGTCAGGGCGCGCTGGGCCGAGCCGATCAGGTGGTCGGTCATCTCTACCACCGGTTCCGAATCGACCGGGGTGCCCGAGTCGTAGCGGACCGCCCAGCTCAGCCCGTCGACCCCGCTGACCCGGCGGCCGACCACCCGCACTCCGCCGCTGGGCAGCGGATGGTGCGACGTGTACGCCACCGACCGGGTCACCCGGGCCCGCACCTGGTCGGGCACCTCGCCCGGCTCCAGCAGCAGGTACCCGATCACCGGCGCGTCCACCAGGACCGTGTAGCCGTCCCGCTGTTCGGCGATCTCGGACGGCGTCACCCGCAGCTCACGGCCCGACCAGGTGGCCTTGTGGATCTCGTGCCAGCCGAGCCGGGGACGCTCGGGCAGCCACAGCCCGCGGGTGGTCGCCACGACCACCAGCCCACCCGGGTCCGAGCCGACGTACGCCCAGGCCAGGACGCGCTCGTCGGGCTCAAGGGCCGGCCGCTTGCCTGCGGGCAGTTTCGGGCGCCGTCGAAGAAAACTCACCATCCACCTGCCGCCTGGTCGCGCAGGGCGCGCGCGTGCTGTTCGAGTGAGAAGAGCTCCCCGGCCAGAGCCAGGTATTCGTCCTTGTGCGCCACCGGGTTGACCCGCTGCACCTTGGATTTCAGGTCCTTGATCCGGGTGGCCACCGCGCCGACCTGCAGCCGGGCCAGGGTGATCTGGACGTAGCGCGGGTCGACCTCGCCGTCGACGTGCAGGTGGTCGACTGCCAGCTCGCCGACCAGCGCCTTGGCGGCCAGATCGGCGCAGGCGTCGCGGACCGCCTCGATCCAGACCGCCCCGGAGACCCCGGCCGCGGTACCGCCCGCGGTGGCGATGGCCTCGCGGACCTCCTGGAGGACAGGGTGCCCGTACGTCTCGGGGCCGAGCGCGTCGAACATCGGGCCGGCCATCACCGGGATCTGCAGGGCCAGCTTCAGCGCCTCCCGCTCGACCAGGCGCTGCGGGCTGTCGGTCGGCTGGGTGGGGATGCGCGCGGCGGAGCGGGACTCTGGCGCCGAGGCGGCCGACACGGCCCGTTGCACCGGCTCCAGGTCCATCCCGAGGTCGGCGGCGAGCTTGCGGGCGTACTCCGGGCGCTTCTCCCGGTCTTTGATCTTGGCGACCAGGGGGGCCGCCTTGCGCATCGCCTCGACCCGGCCCTCGACGGTGTCGAGGTCGAAGCGCGACAGGGTCTGGCGCAGCGCGAAGTCGACCAGCGGCTCGCGGCGGGCGACCAGGTCGCGGACCGCGAGGTCGCCCTTGGCCAGGCGCAGCTCGCACGGATCCATGTTGTCGGGGCTGACCGCGATGAACGTGCGGCCGACGAAACGCTGGTCCTCCTCGAAGGCGCGCAACGCCGCCTTCTGCCCGGCCGCGTCCCCGTCGAAGGTGAAGATAATCTCGCCGGCGAAGCTGTCCGTGTCCATCAGGAGCCGGCGCAGCACGCCGATGTGGTCGGCACCGAACGCGGTGCCGCAGGTCGCGACAGCCGTCGGGACGCCGGCCTCGTGGCAGGCCATGACGTCGGTGTAGCCCTCGACGATCACCGCCCGGCCCTGCCTGGCGATCTCCCGCTTCGCGGCGTCGAGACCGTAGAGGACGTGCGACTTCTTGTAGAGCGGGCTCTCCGGCGTGTTCAGGTATTTCGGGCCGTCGTCGTCGTCGAACAGCCTGCGCGCGCCGAAGCCGATCACGTCGCCGCTCAGCTCCTTGATCGGCCAGACGAGACGGCGCCGGAACCGGTCGATCAGCGACCCGGACCGGGCCGGTTTGGCCAGCCCGGCGGTGTTCAGCTCCTCGGCCGTGAAACCCTTCTGCCGCAGGTGCCTGGTCAGCAGGTCCCAGCCGTCCGGGGCGAAGCCGCAGCCGTAGCGTTCGGCGGCGTCCCGGCTGAAGCCGCGCTGAGCGAGGAACTCGCGGGCCTTACGGGCGCCGGGCGTGGACAGCTGGCCGCGGTAGAACTCGGCGGCGGCCGTATGGGCGGCGAGCAGCCGCTGCTTCTGGCCCGGCTGCTGCCGCGCGGCGGCCGGGGCATTGCCGGTGTCGTCGTAGTGCAACTGGATGCCGGCCTTGCCGGCCAACCGCTCGACGGACTCGATGAAGCTCAGGTGGTCGGCGTCCATCAGGAACTTGATCGCGTCGCCACCCGCGCCACAGCCATGGCAGTTCCCGGTGAGGATGTTGTCTTCGAGAACGAACGCATGCGTTCCATCGACGACCGCGCAGAAGACTTCCTCGACCTCGCCGTGGTCCTCGACCGCGTCGACGACCCAGCCTCGACGCTCGAATCCCGTGCGGGCCGAGACGAATCGGTCCCGGTGCGCGGAGAGCAGGAAGAACTCCTCCGGGATGTCAGCACCCATCAAGGTGAGCCGGTACATCGGCCCGGTGTGACCCAGCTCGCCATCAGGGCGTTGCGCCTCGGCGAACCCGGTCCGCACGTACTCCCTGATGCCGTAGGTGCCGACGCCGATCCTCGTGCTGAGGTCGCGGACGAACTCCAGGTGCGCACGCCTCGACGAGTTCAGCGAGATACAGCCGTCCGCCGCCACGTCCCCGTCCGCCGCGAAGTAGCCGGCGAGCCAGCCGTAGAGATACGACAGCGACTCGGAGAGTGGCGGAGTTTCGGTCTTGAAATAGGCCGGTAGGTCCGTGACGGTGAGCCTGCCGGGCGCGGCGTAGCTCTGGCTGAGCGGGAACCATTTCAACAGCTCGGCGTCCTTGCCGCCGTAGAGCAACGCGACGCTGCCGCCGCCGACAACCGTCCCGTCGCCGAACACGATGCCGCGGGCGATGCCGAACGGCGACGGAGTGAGCGGGTGACCGCCGTCGCGGGTAGCCAGCGCGGGTGGGAAGACGTGGGCGAGGCGATCGCCGGGCTTGAGCTGGGCGGTTGTGCGCTCGACGCGCTCCTCGGCGCCGCTGCTCCGGCTACGGATGAACCACCGGTGGTTGCCAGTGGCCCTGATCGTCTTCTGCTGCCCGTTCCGGGAGAGGCGCAGGTGCATCAGCGGCTGCTCCCCGAATGCCGAGAACGGAGCCTCCACGAACCGACCGTGCGTCGTCATCACCCGATGCCGGCCGCCGGCCAGCTCCCGGATCTCCCGGATGCCATGATCGGTGATGACTCGCGTCTCCGCCGCCAGACAGAAGTACACATTCCGGGCGGGCGAGACGGTGAACGACGGAGTCTTCTCGTCGTGGAACGGGCACAGGCCCTTCAGGTTGCCGCCACCCGCCGACCGCAGCGTCACCGTGTCGCTGATCACGTCCGCGATCGACGTCCGGTCGCGGACCAGCGCGATGTCCTCGTCCTTGACCCTTGCCACCGGTACATCCTGCCTCGCCTCAACCGTCGCCCGCCACGAGGGTCCGATGCCAGGTGACCGCGTCGCGGTCGGTCAGCGAGGCGACCTGGTCGACGACCACCCGCAACCGGGCGGCATCGTCGCCGGCCGCCTTCCACAGCGGCGCGAAGATCGGGTCGAGGTGGTCCGGCGCCCGCTCGCCCAGGGCGGTGACCAGCTCGGTGAGGATGGTGCGCTGCTGCTCGTACCAGTCCTCGGCGGCGCGGGCGCGCATCACGTAACGCAACGCCATGCCCTTGAGCAGGGCGCACTGGACCCGGGCGGTACGCGGGACGACCAGGTCGGCGTCGTAGCGGTGCATCGGCTCCGAGCCGTGGCGGCTGTTCGTGGCGCCGACCGCCGACGAGACGAACCGGCCGGTCAGGACACTGGTCATCCGTTTGAGCGCGACCTGTGTCCGGTAGGTCCCGTCGTAGTCGGCGACCACCCGGACCACGTCGTCGTGCAGCAGATCGGTCAGCGCGGCGGCGAGCGCCTCGGGAGTCTCCGCCGAATACGTCTCCGCGACGTCGGCGCAGAGCAGGGCCCGCTCGTCCGGGTCGTCCAGCAACGGGCGCAGCGACAGGTAACCGCCGTGCACCCCGTCCTCGACGTCGTGCACCGAGTACGCCACGTCGTCGGCCCAATCCATCACCTGGGCCTCCAGGCACTTGCGCTCCCCCGCCGGCGCACCGAGCCGCAGCCAACCGAAGACGGGCAGATCGTCGGGATAGCAGCCGAACTTGCGGGAGCCGTCCTGGCGTGGCCACGGATACTTGCAGGTCGCGTCCAGAGACGCCCGGGTCAGGTTCAGGCCGGCTCCGTCGACCTTGGCCTCCAGCCGGGTCAGCACCCGAAGCGTCTGAGCATTGCCCTCGAAACCGCCGCACGGCTGTGCGATCTGGTCCAGAGCGGCCTCGCCGTTGTGGCCGAAGGGCGGATGACCGATGTCGTGCGCCAGCCCGGCCACGTCCACCACGTCCGGGTCACACCCCAGCCAGGCGCCCATCTCCCGGCCGATCTGGGCGACTTCGAGCGAGTGCGTCAGCCGCGTACGCAGAAAATCGTCAGACCCGGCGGTGTGCACCTGGGTCTTGGCCGCCAGCCGGCGGAACCCCGCGGAATGCAGCACCCGGGCCCGGTCGCGCTGAAACTGGGTACGGCCGTAGCCGCTGTCCTTCACCGGCTCGGCGACCCAGCGCTCAGCGTCACCGGGCCCGGCGGCACCCGTCACGTGCCCACGATTGCGGTCATGCTCCCAAGGTTAAGGCGCGGCGGATTCAGGGGTCTGATCGGCCGGTGCACCTACCTGATCGGGGGCGGGCAGTGTGCGTGAGCTCAGCACGCAGAACTCGTTGCCCTCCGGATCGGCCAGAACCACCCAGCTGACCTCGTGCTGGCCGATGTCGACCGGGCGGGCGCCCATGTCGACCAGGCGCTCGACCTCCGCCTCCTGATCGTCGGGACGCAGGTCGATGTGCAACCGGTTCTTGGTGATCTTCTTGTCCGGCACCGGGGTGAACAGCAGTCCAGGCAGCTCGGCGGGACTCCGGCGGATCTCGATCTCGTCCGGCTCCTCGTGCACGATCGTGTATCCGAGCGCCTCGGCCCACCAGCGCGCCAGCCTCGCCGGGTCCTCAGCGTCGACAACGATCTGCTCCCAGCGGCTGGCCATATGACGCCCTTCCGTAACCCTTGGATCAGCGACGATCATGTTACGCGCGAATGTCGCGAAGGTGCATGACGCACCAATCGTGCGACGGCATCTCTCGATGGGTCTCACGATGATCCCCGTGATCAGGCAATGGCAAACTCCCCCGCGGGCCCGTGGCGAGGCGAGATCCGCAGCCGGGAAGACGAGCCCGGGCCGCCCCGCGAGCACGCTGAGCCGTCCGACGAGCACGCCGTGGAGCCCGCTGAGCGGGCCGGGGCAGGACGCACACGGCGTCCGACTTGTCGGTACGAAGTCGCAACAGGATGGCCCACGGTGACGGCACGGAAACGGGGATCCGCAAGCAACTCCGCCACCGCCCGGGTGGCCGGTTCCCCGGCTGCCGGCCCGGGTGCGATCCACTCAGCACAGCACCAACGAGCCTCGGCCGGCCGTGGCAATCAAGCCCGTGCATCCGGCCACCGGCCGGAAACGGGGAACGGCGGGAACGCACCCGCGCTGAGGAGAGAAGTGCCCGGCGTCGACCACTGCCTGCACGAAGCGATGACGATTCCCGGCGCGGTCGGCGCCAGCATCGTCGACTACACCACCGGCTTCCCGATCGCCACGGCCGGAGCCGCACCGAACTCCGACCACGAAGCCGCCGCGGCCGGAACCGCCGAGGTCGTCCAGGCGGCCACCAGCCGCTCCCTGTTCGTCTCCGCCGTGCCGAACGACCTGCTCGAAGACCTGATCATCACCACCGCCGGCGGATACCACCTGCTGCGCCTGGTCCAGACCGACTTCGACAGCCGGCTGGTCCTCTACCTGTGGCTGGACCGGATCCACGGCAACCTCGCGGTCGCCCGCCGCCGAATGCAACACCTGGCCGACGACCTGGTCGCCACCTGACCCTCGCCTGCCGTCACGTACTGGTACACCCCCAGCCCGCCGGTACACCCGCAGCCAGCCGGTGAGCACGCCTGCGGCCAGAGTGGAAGGACGCTTGGTGAAGCCCACGAAGACCGCCGCGCCCGGACGCCTGCTCACGCAGGTCGCGGGCGAGCGCCGCACCGGCGCGCTGCTCGTCGGCGGGCATCCCGGCGGCACGGTCTACGTCATCGACGGGCTGGTCACCCAGGCCGAATCCCCCGCCGCGCCCGGAGTCGGCGAGTTGCTCACCGCCTCCGGACGCCTGGCCGGGCGCACCTGGCAGGCCGCCCTGGACGCAGGCACCGCGCAGGCCCAGGTCGGGCGGATCCTGCTCGACCAGGGACACCTCACCCAGGGCGAGCTGGAACTCTGCGCCCTGGGCGCGATCTACGACGCCGCCTTCTTCGCCCTCGCCCCGGTCGCCGCTCCCGTCGACTTCCTCGATGACGCGATCCACTGGCTCGGCCCGATCGTCAGCGTCGACCCCGCCGCCGTCAACCGCGAGGTGCGCCGCCGGACCCGGCTGCTCGACGACATCTTTCCCGACCCGCGGATCGACTCGGCGCCCGTCACCCCGGCCGCCCGGCCGCCCCGCGAACGCATCACCCTGACCGCGCCGCAGTGGGAGCTGATCGTCCACGCCGACGGTCAGCGCACTCCCGCCGACCTGGCCCAGTTGCTCGGCCGGGCCGGTTACGCCACCGTCCAGGAACTGCGCCGCCTGGCCGCAGCCGGCCTGCTCGACCTGCCCACATCCCAGGAGTCCGGCAAGGACACCCCCGATTTCGTACGCCTGACCCGCGCTCGGGGCACCAGTGTGGACGTACAGCGGCCGGTGGTGACCCTGCCGGGTGACGGCCCGCCGCTGCCGACGCTCGCCGGAGCGGGCAGCGCCCGGGGCGGTCCGGCCCTGGCCCCGGCGGCCCCGGCCCCCGCCCCGGCGGCGACGTCAGCGGCGGCTGAGGAGGCGGCGGCGGTTGCGGCGGAACCGGCCGACGCGGGCGGCACCGTCATCCGGCCGCCGCGACTGGCCCGCCGCAAACCCGGCGCCAAGCTGCCCAAGGAGATCGCCGCCGAACCCGTGCCCCGCGACGGCCCCGACACCGACGAAGCCCTGCTCAAACGGCTTCGCACCGCATTGCGGGCCTTGCGGTGACGCGCGCACCCCCAGCAGGGAGAACCGCGGAGGACGGTCGATCCGAACGCGCTGGTCCCCTCGCACCACAACCCCGAAACCCCACCGCAGACGAAGGAAGATCCGCAATGCCTGACATGGACACCGCACTCAAAGAGATCATGGACATCGACGGCGCTATCGGCGTCGCGCTCGTCGACCACACGAGCGGCATGGCCCTCGGCACCGCCGGTGGCGGCACGGAACTCGACCTGACCGTCGCCGCCGCCGGCAATACCGATGTGGTGCGCGCCAAGTTGCGCGCCATGGAGATGCTCAACATCTCCGAGAAGATCGAGGACATCCTCATCACGCTGGACACCCAGTACCACCTGATCCGGCCACTCACCAGCAGATCAGGCAACGGCCTCTTCCTGTACGTGGCCCTGCGCCGCGACCGCGCGAACCTGGCGATGGCCCGCCATCAGCTCAAGCGCATCGAAGCGGACCTCGACGTCTAATCCGGGGATGATGCGACCTGCAGCGCGCGGGCGGGGAGGACCCGCACCAAACGCCCTCCCCGCCCGCGCGACCGGTCAGTCCGCGCGGCGCAGGGAGAGGGTGAACACCGAGCCGGTGTTCAGGGTGGAGACGACGCTGACGTCGCCACCCATCGCCCGGGCCAGCCTGCGGGCGATGAACAGCCCCAGGCCGGTCCCGCTGGTGCTCATGGTCATCGGGTCTTCGACCCGGTGGAACTTGCCGAAGACCTTCTCCAGTTGGTCCGCGGGAATGCCGCGGCCATGATCGCGTACGTCGACATGTACGGTGCCGTCGTCGACCCGCATGCTGACGTCGACCTCTTCCGTCTCGGGCGAGTATTTGAGCCCGTTGCCGACCAGGTTGGTGATTACCTGTAGGGCTCGGCCGTTGTCGCAGTGCACGGACACCGGTTCGGGCGGCAGATCCTGCACGATCCGTCGTGAGTCCAGATCGTCGACTACCTGGTTGACGATCGCGCTGAGGTCGTGCACTCCGGCGGACACGTGTAGCGAGACGTCGTCTGGGTTGTCGCCGAAACGGGACGCCAACAGCAGATCCTCGACGAGTCGGGACAGATGCCCGGCTCGATCCCCGATCAGGTTCAGCGCGTCCAGGCGCTTCTGCGGCGTCATTCGTTCCCCGCGGGTGCGTAGCAGGTCGACGTAGCCGATGATCGGCGTCAACGGCGTGCGCAGTTCGTGCGACACCATGGCGATGAAGTCGGATTTGAGCCGTTCGGTGCGGTACTCGCGGGTGAGGTCGCTGATCACGACGACGTCGCGGACGAGTCTCCCGTCGGAGAAGATCGCCGAGTGGGCGAGCCGCAGCCGACGTTCCTCGCCGTCCTGCCGACGGATCGTCAGTTCGTTGACGATCTTCGGTAGTTTGGCCGTTACGGGCAGTAGCAAGTCGCGTTCCTCCGCGGCCGGCACGTCGAGCACCTCCGTCACCGGTTGGGTGGCCGCGTCGGCCGCGGTGATGCCGGTGAGTTCAGCCAGCGCCTGGCTCCACATCCGGACCAGGCCGTCGCCGTCGATCACCATGATCCCCTCGGCGGATTGCTCGACAACGGCCTGCAGCTTGCTGGTCTCCTCCTGAAGCCGGTCCAGGTGCTCGGCGCCGCGCATGGCAACGGCGAGTGCGTTGGCGAGCGAGGCCAGCAGGGTGATATCGGCGGTTGTCATCCAGTCGCGACCCCGGCCGTGGGTGCCGAAGGCCGCCGTGCCGAACCGCCGGCCGCCGCCCTCCACGGGGACGACCAGCATCTGGCGTAGCCCGGAGGGCAGGTTGTCGGAGAGCGGCACCGGGCCGTCGATCCGGCCCAGGGCCGCGAGCTGCGCTGGGACCGGGCCGCTCAGCAGCGTCGACGGTTGGGCGGCCTGCACTGACAGGGCCGTGTTGTCGTTGTCGTCGTTCTCCAGCACCAGCACGGCGAGATCGGCGCCGAACGCCTCGCGGACCAGGAAGAGGAACTGCCGGACCACGTCATCGCGCCCGGCCAGGGCATGCGACAACCGGAGCAGGCATGCGGAGCGGACGCGTTCGTCGGCTTCCCGCGCCGCCCCGCGGTATGCGTGTGTGACCGCGAGGGCGGGCATTGTCATGAACGGCAGCAGCAGCGGGGCGTGCAGGGCGATCTCGGCGGTGGTCAGTCCGGTCGCCATCGTTCCGACGGCCATGTACCCGGACAGCCGCGCCTCTGTGCGCACGATCCGCCACGGGGAGAGTCCGTTGATCACGCCCAGGATCTGGGCCAGGCAGCAAAGATTCACCATGGTGAAGGCGACGGTGCCGGCCAGCACGCCGGCCAGCACGCCGGCGGTCAGCACGCCGGGCGAGCCGCCGATCACATGTACGGTGACGATCAGTACCGACACGGCGGCCGTGTAGTTGCCGAGGTTGAAGGCGGCCTTCACCACCGGTCGCCGTTGCAGCGTGCTGGCCAGGAACAGGCCGGCGGCGGCGGCGATGAGCGCGTTGCTCGGCGACAACAACAGCACGTCGATGATCAGCGCCGCCTCGTACAGGCTGAGTTCCTCGACGGCGTCCCCGTGCCGCAGCCGGACCACGGTCATCTCGGCGAGGCAGGTCAGCGCGGTCAGCCCGGGCAGCAGCCACGCCGTCGGTACCCCGATCCCGTTCAGCACACCGGGGTGGCCGGCGAGCCCGAATGCCACGGCCGCGGCCAGCGCGGCGCCGAGCAGAACGACTCCCGCTACCCGCAGCAGGATCGGGTCGCGTAGGTGTCCGCGCACGGCCCCCGCCGCCCGGGCCAGGCCCGGGCGGCCGAAACGTGGTGCGGCTGGAGTCACGACAGGGGCAACCACGCCCAGGAGCGGGCGGTCCACTGATCTGCTGCCCAGGCGCGCGCGGTCCACTCATCGGCGGCCCAAGCCCGTGCGGTCCAGTCGGAACTGGCCCAGGCCCGTGCCGCCCAGTCGTCGGAAGCCCAGGCGCGTGCCGCCCACGCTCGCGCCGCCCAGGCACGTGCCGCCCACTCGCTGTCCGCACCGGCCCAAGCCTGTGCGGCCCAGGCGCGTGCGGCCCAGGCGCGTGCGGCGGGGTCCAACTGCGCCCAGGCCCGAGCGGCCCAGTCGCGGGAATCGGGGCTCAGCGTCACCCAGGCCCGGTTGGCGCCGTCCTGGTCGCCGTCCACGATGGCCTTGGAGAAGGTCGCCCAACGCTTCGCGTCCCGGCCGACCGTGTTGGTGTCCTCGTCGTAGCGGACCTGATTCTTGCTGGTCTTCCACGTGGCGGCGGCGCTGAGGACCCGCTTCGCGTCGAGTCCACCGGCACCCGCCCCGGCCGCGCGGCTCAGCCCGGATGTCGCGTACGTCGTGCTGGTGACTAGGTTCTTCACCGCGTCGGGCGACAACTTCGGCTGGATCGACAGGGCGTCGGCGATGACGCCGGATGCGACTGCCGCTGCCATCGAGGTGCCGGAGCCGCGGAAGTAGGCGGTGTCGACCCGGGCCGATGGATTGGCCACGTCGACGACGCTGCCCGGCGAGCGCAGGCTCACCACATGGCCGCTGGCCGCGACGAGGTCCGGTTTGGCGTCGCCCTGCCAGGTGGGTCCCCGTCCGGACCAGGCGCCGACCACGTCGTCGCCGCGACCGGCCGTGCCCACGGCCTCAAGGCCGCCGGTGGTGAGCAGCATCGGGTCGTTGCCCGGCGAGGTCACCGAGCCGGTGTCCGGACCGTCGTTGCCAGACGGCACGACCACCGTGATGCCGTGCTGCCACAACGATTCAAGCGCCTGGGTCAGCGGATCGATCTGGTACGGCAGCGGGCTCTGCGACGACAGCGACAGGTTGACGACGTCCACGTCGCCGTGGTCGCTGACCCACTGCAGGCCACGCAGGACCGTGATGAGGTCCGTACTGCCCTGGGCATCGGCGACCTTGACGTCGATGAGTTTCGCCTTCGGTGCCACGCCACGGTAGGCGCCGTTCGAGGCGGCACCGGTAGCGGCGATCAAGCCGGCCATGAATGTGCCGTGGCCGTAGCCGTCGCCGGCTCCGGTGCCGGTCAGGTCGACCCGGTCGGACAGCTGCCCGGCGAGGTCGGGGACCTTGGCGATGCCCGTGTCGACCACGGCCACCGTCACGCCGCGACCCTCGTCGCCGTCCGCGGCCATGCCCAGCATCTGCCGGATCGTGCTGGCGGCGCCGACCTGAGCAGGCGGGGTGACGGCGGCGACCGAGATCCTGCGTTGCGGGGCCACCGACCACTCGGGGCCGAGCCTGCTGTTCTGGGGCAGTTGCGCCGCGACGCCATGCGTGATCGGTAGCAGCGCAAGGACGCGCCCTCCGGCCGTTTTGACGGCTCGGGCCGCGCCGTCGGCGGTCGAGCCGGTCACCACGACATCACGCCAGTCCGCCGCGCCGGGCGACGCGTGGGCTGCGGTCGCGGGCAGGCCGGTGACCACCAGGACCGCAACGGCCACCACGGCGGTCCGTTGACGATTCGTGGTGGTCCCCATCGGCACCGCGGCGGGTCTCAGTCTCATGGCGCTGCACTCATCTCATTGCGTCGATGTTCGGCAAGTCCTGGGACACCGGGGTGGTGATGGCGGCCCTGGCTGACTGGCGACGAACATCGGCGACCCTGCTGCGGACCTGACGAAGATCTCCCGCAAATTAACTTGTTGTGATCGAGTGACTACAGTTCATCTGTCTTGACCTGATGGGTGAGCGCGCTGTCGATCAGATCGAGGACGGCGTCCGGGGTGAACGGCTTGGCGAGGTAGAAGTCGACGCCGTGCGCCCAGGCCCGCGCGTCGGAGTCCGGCTCGGCCCCCGCGGTCAGCATGAGCACCGGCACCGGTTCGCCCTTCTGCGCGCGGATAGTGCTGAGCACCTCGTAGCCGTCGAGGCCCGGCATCATGACGTCGAGGACCACGAAATCGGGGCTGGAGGCCTTCACCGCGCGAACCGCCGCGAGGCCGTCCACAGCCTGACTGACCTCGTACCCCTCCATTTCCAGCAGGTCGGCGAGCAGCTGCCGGATCGCCGGATCGTCGTCAACGACAAGGATGCGTGCCATCAGGTTCTCCTGTTCGACGTGCGGCTGTGTTCACCGGCCGGCTTGCCGGCAGGCGTCCTCGGCCGCCTGACGCCAGTCGATGGGTTGCGCCTTCAGTTGCGGATGCGACAGCAGCATCGCGAGCTCCTCCGCGTGCGCGGGATCGTCCGCACCGCCGG
>JAVHVY010000166.1:0-4700 GCA_032160305.1 Actinoplanes sp. | reverse complement strand
GCCGGCATGAGCGAGGAGGAACACGTGATCGCCACGACCAGACTCCCCGCCGACGTCGGGATCACCCATGACGCGCCGTCCGCGCGTGACCTCGAGGATCTCGTCCGCGAACACATGCCGATGGTCGGCCATCTGGTCCGGGAGCTCCTCAATCGGGTTCCCGGCCATGTCCACGCCGACGATCTCTCCTCGGCGGGTTTCGCCGCACTGCTCGGGGCGGCGCGATCGTTCGACGTATCCCGCGGCATTCCGTTCCACCGCTTCGCGGCCGTCCGGATCCGCGGCGCCCTGCTCGACGAGCTGCGCGGTCAGGACTGGGCCAGCAGATCCGTCCGGGCCCGCGCCCGCCGGACGACCCAGGCACGTCAGGAGCTCACCTCAGCCCTCGGCCGGACCCCGTCGGAGGCCGAGGTCGCCGAGGTGCTCGGCATCGGCGTGTCCGAACTGGCCGCGGTTGAGGACGACGTCCAGAAGGCGGCGCTACTCAGCCTGCAGGGCTTTCCGACCGGCGCGGCCGAGGAGATGGTCCCGGAGACCTCCGAGGGGCCCGAGGATCTGCTGATCAAGCGCGAACGGCTGGGCTATCTGCACCAGGCGATCCAGGCGCTGCCGGAGCGGCTGCGCCTGGTCGTCACCCGGTCGTTCCTGCAGGAGCAGCCACTCAGCGACGTGGCCGCCCAGCTGGGCGTCACCGAATCGCGGATCTCCCAGCTGCGTACGGAGGCGCTGCGGCTGCTGCGCGAGGGACTGAACAGCTCACTGGCGCCGGAACTGCTGACGGTGGCGGCCGGCGGGCCGCGCAGCCGCAAGGGATGCCTGCAGCGACGGCGAACGGAGTATTTCGCCCGCGTCGCCGAGCAGGGCAACCTGCGGACCCGGCTGGCGCTGACAGACAGCCACGGCGTCCCGATCGCGGTAGCGGCGTAGCAGCTCTCCGGCGCCGGGCGGGCCTTCGCGATCGCTCGTCCAGCCGCTCCACTCGACCGGGATCCGTACGGGGTCGGGCACGTCGCCTGACGTCAGGCGGCTGTGGTCGCCGGCGGGTGGGCCTCGGTGCGGGGTGGTGTGCCGCGGTGGGCTGCGCAGAACGGGTCGAGAGCAGCCCGGACGACGCGGATGTCGGTGCCGACGGCGGTGGCCAGCATGCCCGGTCCGGCCAGCGGCATGATCGCGGCGTCGCCGCCGAGCAGAGCGCCAGGGGGCAGGTCCGCCCCCACGAGGACCACCGAACCGATCGCCCGGCCCGGTGGTGGTGGGCCGGCGGAACCGAGCACGGCGGGGCCGGCCCAGCCGGGTGCGGACGGGCCGACGGCGAGTTCGTGCCGGTACAGGGTCGTGCCGCCGTAGCGGATCGTCACGTCGGTGCGGACGTCGCCCGACGGTTCGTTGTGCCGGCCGCAGACCAGATCGTCGCGCCACAGGAGGGTGCCGCCGGCGGCCACCCGCACGTCGGTCACCGCCACGTGGTGGCAGCCCGCCCCGGCGATCAGCGGTTCCGGTAGCCAGCGAAGCGTCGCCCCGGCCGCGACCGTCAGGTGCGTCTCGAGACGCGAAGGCGGGCTGCCCGGCCTGCCGGGCAGCGCCAGCGAGGCGGCCACGCTGCGCACCTCGAGGCTGGCACCGGGTCCCACCTCGACGTCGAGCCGCACCTCGTCGCCGCGCAGCGGACCGGCGGCTCCGCCGACGAGATGCACAGTGACCGCACCGAACGGGTCCCGCGGCCCCGTGCGCCGAAGCAGCAGCGGTGACTCGCCCCGAAGCACCGCGAGCCGGGTGCCGCCCCGCCCGTCGGCTTCGGCAACGATGCGCGCTGAAGCCCGCATCATCACGTCGCCGGGCCGCGGGCGGCGACCAGCGTGCGGATCCAGTCGGCGACCGGCGCCGCGGTCGTGTCCTCGGCGATCGACAGCATGACCGTCGGCAGGTCGCCCCGGCGGGCGCGGGCGTCGCGATCCATCACCGACAGGTCAGCGCCGACCATCGGGGCCAGGTCGATCTTGTTGATCACCAACAGGTCGGCGGCGGTCACCCCGGGGCCGCCCTTGCGGGGCACCTTGTCGCCGCCGGCCACATCCAGCACGAAGATCTGCTGGTCGACCAGGCCCCTGCTGAAGGTCGCGGTGAGATTGTCGCCCCCGCTTTCCACCAACACCAGGTCGAGGGGTCCGAGCGCCGCCTCCAGATCCTCGACCGCGTCGAGATTCGCGGAGATGTCATCGCGGATCGCGGTGTGCGGGCAGCAGCCGGTCTCGACCGCGCGGATCCGGTCGGCCGGCAGCACCCCGTTGCGGAGCAGGAAGTCGGCGTCCTCGGTGGTGTAGATGTCGTTGGTGACGACGGCGAGCCGCAGCTCGCCCCCGAGTGCCCGGCACAGCGCCGCGACCAGCGCGGTCTTGCCCGACCCGACCGGCCCGCCGATCCCGACCCGCAACGCCCGCGGCCCGGCCGGCAACGGCTCATGCGGATCGACCCCCGGCTCGGGATGGGTGTGCGGCACCCCGTCCGGCTGCGTGTGTGAGTGCTGTTCAGGATGCAAAGAGACGCACCTCCCAGGTGGCGTGGAGCTCGGCGCCGATGTCGAGCAGTGGGGCGCCCGCGGCAGGCAGGGCGTCGACCGGGTCGTTCACCCGGGTCACGGCGTCCTCCGCGATCCGGTCGCACTCGCCGGCCAGGCCGGCCAGCAGGGCGTGGGCGCCATAAGGATCGAGACCGAGCAACCGCACCCCGGCGGTGGCCGGCCCGGTCAGCGTCCCGTAGGCCGCTGCCACGGCCGCGTCGCGCGGCGTCAGCCCGGCGGCCGCGGCCACCACCCCGAGCGCGACGGGGTGATGCGGTTCCCGCCCGATCGCCGGCACCGGCCACAGGGCCCGCCCGGCCCGGATCAGGGCGCGGCCTTGTGCCCGCGAGGCCCTGCGCAGCGCGGGCGACGGCGTCCGTGCATCCAGACCAGAATCAAGATCAAACCATTCGTTCGTACGCGCACAGGCCACCGCCGAGAACGAGGCGGCCACCACGCCCACCGTGGCGAGCCGTCCCCGCAGGAACTCGCCGAGACTGCCCAGATCGCTGACCCGCCGCGCCGCGACGGCGGCCTCCAAACCGCCGGAGTGCGCGTGCCCGCCGGCCGGCAGCCGTCCGTCGGCCAGGACCAGAAGCGTTGCGAGCGACATCGCGGCGTCAGAAGAGGAAGTAGCGCTGGGCCATCGGCAGTTCGATGACCGGGTCGGGGTCGATCACGTCGCCGTCGATGCGGACCGTGAAGGTGTCCGCGTCCACCTCGATGCGGGGCAGCGCGTCGTTGCGTGGCAGGTCCGCCTTGCCGATCGAGCGGGTGTCGGTCACCGGCACCAGCGCCCGCCGCACGCCGATCCGGTCGCCGAGCAGCGCGTCGATCGCCGCCGGGGCGACGAAGGCCAGCGAGGTCTGTGCGGGGACCACGCCGTACGCGCCGAACATCGGGCGCGGGAGCATCGGCTGCGGGGTCGGTATCGAGGCGTTCGCGTCGCCCATCTGCGCGTACGCGATCATGCCGCCCTTGATCACCAGAGCGGGCCGGACGCCGAAGAAGGCCGGGTCCCAGAGCACCAGGTCGGCCAGCTTGCCGGGCTCCACCGAACCGACCTGGGCGGCCATTCCGTGGGTGACAGCCGGGCAGATCGTGTACTTCGCCACGTAACGTTTCGCCCGGGTGTTGTCGGCCGTGGTGTCGCCGCTCAGGGCGCCGCGGCGGGCCTTCATCACGTGCGCGGTCTGCCAGGTCCGCATGATCACCTCGCCGATGCGACCCATCGCCTGCGAGTCGGAGCCGATCATCGAAATCGCCCCGAGGTCGTGCAGCAGATCCTCGGCGGCCATTGTGGACGGCCGGATCCGGCTCTCCGCGAAGGCCAGATCCTCCGGGACCGACGAGTTCAGATGGTGGCAGACCATCAGCATGTCCAGGTGCTCGCTGAGGGTGTTGCGGGTGTACGGCCGGGTCGGGTTGGTCGACGACGGCAGCACGTTGGCGTGCGAGGCGACCGTGATGATATCCGGCGCGTGCCCACCGCCCGCCCCTTCCGTGTGGTACGCGTGGATCGACCGTCCGCCGATGGCCCGCAGCGTCTCCTCGACGAAGCCGGCCTCGTTCAGCGTGTCGGTGTGGATCGCCGCCTGCACGCCGGAAGCGTCACAGACCCGCAGGCAGGCGTCGATGACCGCCGGGGTGGTGCCCCAGTCCTCGTGCAGTTTGAAGCCGCCGGCGCCGCCGCGCAGCTGCTCCCACATGCTCTCCTGCGACATCGTGTTGCCCTTGCCGAGCAGCAGCACGTTGATCGGGTAGGTGTCGATCGCCTCGAGCATCCGGGCCAGGTGCCAGGCGTTCGGCGTGACCGTGGTGGCCTTGGTGCCCTCGGCCGGGCCGGTGCCCCCGCCGATGATCGTGGTGACGCCGCTGGCCAGCGCGGTGTCCAGCAGCTGTGGGCAGATCAGGTGCACGTGGCTGTCGATCGCACCGGCAGTGAGGATCTTGCCGTTGCCGGCGATGATCTCGGTGCCCGGCCCGATCACCAGGTCGGGGTGCACGCCGTCCATCGTGTCGGGGTTGCCAGCCTTGCCGAGCAGCAGCACGTTGACCGGCCAGCGGTCGATCGCCTCCAGCATCCGGGCCAGGTGCCAGGCGTTCGGCGTGACCGTGGTGGCCTTGGTGCCCTCGGCCGGGC
>JAVHVY010000145.1:0-5391 GCA_032160305.1 Actinoplanes sp. | reverse complement strand
ACAAACTCTGGTCCGGATCGTACTTCGCGGGCTCCGCCGGCGGGGCACCGCCGAGCATCGTGCGTCAGTACATCGAACAGCAGAACCGCCCGGTATAAGGCACTGCTCGGGCCTTGGCGGCCCTCCCCGCGCGGGCCTTCACCCCCGCCCTAAAGGGCGGAGCACTAGCCCGCAACCCGGTAGCGCCGACGCGGTAGCGTGAGAGCGTGACGCGGAAGATCTTCACGTATGCGACAGCCGTGACGGCTGCCCTGACTCTGCTCGCCGGCTGCGGCCACGCCGGCGGCACGAATACGGCTGCTCCGCGGCCGACACCGTCATCCACGGCGTCGAGCCCGGCGCAGGCAACGCCGCCGACAGTGGAGCCCTCGTCACCGGCGCCCACGATCGGCAAACCCCCGGCCGCGCCCAAGCCGGAGCAGCTCAAGGTCGGTGCGAAGGGCGCGAAGGTGACCGCGCTGCAGCAGCGGCTGACCGAGCTCGGGTACTGGAACGGCAAGGCCGACGGTACCTTCGGCGGCCTGACCCAGCAGGCGATCTATGCGGTGCAGAAGGCGGCCGGCCTGAGCCGCGACGGCGTCGTCGGCCCCAAGACCCACAAAGCCCTGGACGACGGCGTACGCCCGAAGGCGAAGAGCACCAGTGGCCACATCGTCGAGATCAACCTGAAGCGGCAGCTGCTGATGCTCGTCGACGACGGCACCGTGACGACTATCTTCAACACCGCCACCGGGTCGAACCAGCACTACGAGTTCAAGGGCAACACCTACCTGGCCGAGACCCCGCCGGGCCACTTCAGGGTCTCCCGGCAGATCGACGGCCAGCGCGACGGTCCGCTGGGCCCGCTGTGGCGCCCGAAGTACTTCAACGGTGGCATCGCCGTGCACGGCGCTCCCAACGTGCCGCCGTACCCGGCCTCGCACGGGTGCTCCCGGCTGACCAACGCGGCGGTCAACTGGATCTGGGCCAACAACAAGATCCCGCTGAGAACCAAGGTCTGGGTCTACTGACCCAGCCGTCGATCCGACCAGCCGTCGATCCCGCTAGCCGTCGATCCGGACGATGTTGCGGATCTTGTTGCTCGCGTCCAGGGCCGCCACCTTGTAGGCCTCGCTGAGCGTCGGGTAGTTGAAGACCGCGTCGACCAGGTATTCGACCGTGCCGCCGCAACCCATCACGGCCTGTCCGATATGCACGATGTCAGTCGCCGCAGTGCCGAAGACGTGCACGCCGAGCAGCCTGCCCGTCTCAGGGGAGACCAGCAGCTTGAGCATGCCGTACGAGTCGCCGACGATCTGGCCGCGCGCCAGTTCGCGGTAGCGGGCTATCCCCACCTCGAACGGCGTGGAGCTGTCCGTCAACTCGTCCTCCGTCTTGCCGACGAAACTGATCTCCGGAATCGTGTAGATGCCGATCGGCTGCAGTTCGTGGATCTCCCGTACCGGCTCCCCGCAGGCGTGCTGGGCGGCGAGCCGGCCCTGCTCCATCGAGGTCGATGCGAGAGCCGGGAAGCCGATCACGTCCCCGACCGCGTAGATGTTGTCCACCGCTGTCTGGTAGTTCGAGTCGACCTCGATCCGGCCCCGCCGGTCGGCGCTCAGGCCGGCGGCTTCCAGCGCCAGCGCGTCGGTCTGGCCCTGACGGCCGGCCGAATACATCACCGTGTCGGCGACGATCTTCTTGCCGCTCTTCAGGATGCACAGTGCGGCGGTCTGATGCCTCTCGACAGCCGCGACCTCCTCGCCGAAGCGGAAGGTCACCGACAGGTCGCGCAGGTGGTACTTCAACGACTCGACGATTTCGTCGTCACAGAAGTCGAGCATCTTGGCCCGGCGTTCGACCACGGTCACCTTGGTGCCCAGGGCGGCGAAGAGCGACGCGTACTCCATGCCGATCACGCCGGCGCCGACCACGACCATCGACCGGGGCACCGCCTCAAGGTTGATGACGCCGTCCGAGTCCACGATCGTCCGGTCGTCGAAGTCGACGCTCTCCGGGCGGGCGGGACGCGTACCCGCAGCAATGATGATCTTGTCAGCGGTGACCTTGGTGTCGCGTCCCTCGCCGCCGTCCACCCAGATCGCGTGGGCGTCATCGAAGCGGCCGGTGCCGGTGATCATGGCGATGTGGTTACGGGCCAGTTGGTTGCGGATGACGTCGGTCTGCCGGGCGATGACGTGCTTGGTCCGGGCGGCGAGATCGCTGACCGTGATCTCCTCCTTGACCCGGTAACTGCTGCCGTAGAGATCGCGCTGGCTCAGACCGGTCAGGTAGAGCACGGCCTCGCGTAGGGTTTTCGAAGGGACGGTGCCGGTGTTGATGCACACCCCACCGATCATGTCGCGGCGGTCGACGATGCCGACCCGCCGGCCGAGTTTGGAGGCGGCGATGGCGGCTTTCTGCCCACTGGGCCCGGAGCCCAGCACCAACAGGTCGTAGTCATACACACCGCTTAGCGTCGCAAGACTCGGCCGTACACGCCATGGCGGGTTTTCGCAGATGGTCTTGATCGTGACAGCATGAACCCATGTCCGAACGTGTCATCCGCCCCACCGGCCGCGGATTCCTGCTGCTCGATTCACACCCTGCCGGCTGCGCCCGGTCGGTCACCGACATGGTGCCCCCGTTCGCGGCCGCCCCACGCAAGATCGCCCTGATCATCGGTTCGAGCGCGGGCTACGGCCTGGCCACGACGGTCGCCGGGCTGGCCCGCAACGGCATCGCGGGCGTCGGCGTCGCGTTCGAGCGGCCGCCGGGGCGCCGGACCGGCACAGCGGGGTGGTACCGCACGATCGCCACCGCCGAGCTGGCCGCGGAGCTGGGCAGCGACATCACCTTCGTGAACGCGGACGCCTTCGCCGACACCACCAAGGACGAGGTGCTCGACCTGGTGGCGAAACGCTTCGGCGGCCTGGACTACCTGATCTACAGCGTGGCCGCCCCGCGCCGCAGCGACCCGCGCACCGGCGAGACCTACACCTCGGTGATCAAGCCGCTGGGCGCCGCGCACACCACCCGGACGCTGTCCTTCTCGCCGGACGGCACGCCCGCCCTGGAGGAGAGCACCGCCGAGCCGGCCACGCCCGAGGAGGCCGCCGAAACCGTCAAGGTGATGGGCGGCGAGGACTGGGGCCGGTGGATCACCGCGCTGACCGAGCGCGGCCTGCTGAACGAAGGCTTCCAGACCGTCGCGCTGTCCTACATCGGCTCGGTCCTGACCGCGGCGATCTACCGCGAGGGTACGATCGGCGCCGCGAAACTCGACTTAGAGCAGACCGCCGCGACCCTGACCGAGCAGCTCGGCCCGGTGCACGGACGGGCCTTCACGTCGGTGAACGGCGCCGCGGTCACCCAGGCGTCGACGGCCATCCCCGGCATCGCGTTCTACGTCAGCCTGCTGCGTGCGGTGCTCGGCGATCGGCTGCAGTCCCCGATCGAGCAGTCGACGCGCCTGTGGGACCAGCTGACCGGGGCGTCCCCGCTCGACCTGGACGAGCACGGCCGGATCCGGCTGGACCGCTGGGAGCTGACCGAGGACGTGCAGTCGGCGGTGGCCGCCCGCTGGGCCGCAGCCACCCCCGAGACGATCGCGACCGTGGCGGACGTGGGCTGGTTCCGCGCCCAGTTCCGCGGCCTGTACGGCTTCGACGTCGCGGGTGTCGACTACGACGCCCCGGTCGAGGTCGACCTGCCCTGGCCCGCCTAACTCAGAAGGAGACCTATGTCCTCCCGAGGTCGACCGGGCCGACCTGCGGCGCCAGCAGGCAAGGCACGTGCACGTGGTGCTGCCCGGCGGGACGGGCAGCACCCGGCGCCCCCAGCCGGTCGCCGCTCCTAGTAGCGCGACAGTCCTAGTAGCGCGACAGGTAGTCCAGTGACTATAATCGACGTCGTGAATGACAGATCGCTTCGTTTCGTCGGTGCACATGAGATCAGGGTCATGCTCGCCGGCGGGATCAGCCGTCAACGTGTGTATCAGCTCACCAGCCGACCAGACTTTCCGACACCTGTCGCCGACCTCGCCATGGGCAAGGTCTGGCTGGCAGAGGACGTCGAAGCATGGATTCGCAGCTCGCGCGAGGTGAGCTTGGGCGCCTGCCCACCGGTGCGACAATCCGGTCGGGCTTGACCGAGATCTATACGCTGCGCCGTATGCGATCTTGGTGGAAGACCTCCCGACTAGAAGCCGTGCACCGCTGCCCGAAACAGACGTCTGCCCTTCAGTAGATCCCCGACGACCATGCACATCACCTATCTTCTCGACGGCTCCGCCAACTCGCTCTACGACGGCAAACACGGCATGAACGGTCGTTTCCATACATACGGCCAACAGACGTACATCCTGGACCTGATCACCGGGCTGGCCCGCCGAGGACATGCGGTCCGCGTGGTGGCCCGGGGTGCGGAGAAGTTGCCCGTACTGGCCACGTTGGAGCGCCTCGCCAACGTCTCAGTCGCCACTGACTGGGGCGGCGGCACGGATCTGCTGCTCGTGGACGAGGCGCCGGACGACCTGGTCGCAGCCTTCGACCCCGAGCTTCCGGCGCTGAAAATCGTCCATGACGCGTTGTCCGTGGCCAGTCCGTACCTTGTCGAACGCTGTCTGCGCTTCGTCTGCATGACCGAGAACGCGGTCCGCAATCAGGAGCAACGTCTGCCGCCCGGCAAAACCGTCCTCCTGCGGCAGGGCATCGATCTGCAGCGGTTCCACCCCTTTGCGGAGCGCAGCACGCCGGCCCGGCCCCGGGTACTGATGTGCTGCAGACTGGATTCCGGTCGCGAAGACGTTCTCACCGCGCTCGTCGCCAACCTCGACCGGCGGGCGCTTGCCATCCGTGTCGTCGGCGACGGGCCCGGGTTCTGGGAGCTGGAGCGGCGCTTCGGCGACGAGATCCTGCTCATGAACCACGTGCCCAACCGTTCGATGCCCCACCTGCTGCGCGAAACCGATGTGGTCATCTCGCTCGGCCGCGGCGCGATGGAAGCCATGGCGACGGGGCTGCCGGTCCTGTGTGCCGGGTACGGGTACGCGGGTCCGATCACCCCCGCCAATCTGCCTGCCCTGTTGGAGCGCAACCTGACCGCCTTCGGCTACCACCGAGATCCCGCCCTAGTGATGGCCGACGTCCGAGCAGCCCTCGCGACCCCACCCGCGGTGATGCGCACCCTGGCCGAGCGGTACTTCTCGGTCGACGCCGCGGTCGAACAATTGACGTCGCTCGTACGCACAAAACCCGTTCTGGCCCCCGGCTGAGCCTGGCACCGTAAGGAGAGAGAAACGATGGTGACAGAGACCGGTGAGGACGTCTTCGCCGATATCCGCGCCCGCTACTTTCCGATGAAGAACGACAGTTCCGGTCTGATCGCGGAAGCGTGCGCCGACGCCACACA
>JAVHVY010000140.1:0-16065 GCA_032160305.1 Actinoplanes sp. | reverse complement strand
GAACTCGACTGGGCGCTCTTCGGCACGGCCGCCCGTGAGCGGGCGATGAGCCGCCTGGCCGAGCGCGACGCCGGCCGCCGCCTGCTGATCGTCGCGCCTCAGTCCTACGTGGTCCGGCTGCCGTGGTCGCCGGGCTGCGTGTCAGACGGCGTAGACGCGCAGCCCGGCGGTCAGCGCGGTGATCCCGGCCTTCGCGTCGGCGAAGAGCATCGCCGTGTGCGGCTCGGTGTACAGCTCGTTGTCGATGCCGGCGTAGCCGTGGCCCAGCGACCGCTTGATGACGATGACACTTTTGGCCTTGTCGACGTCCAGGATCGGCATCCCCGACACCGGATTGCCGGGCCGGCGCGCGGCGGGATTGGTGACATCGTTGGCGCCGACGACGAGCACAACATCCGTACGCGGGAACTCGGGGTTGATCTGCTCCAGGTCCCGCAGCTCGGGGTACGGGGCGTTGGCCTCGGCGAGCAGCACGTTCATGTGCCCGGGCATCCGGCCCGCCACCGGGTGGATGCCGTAGCTGACCTCGACGCCGTGCTCGGTCAGCGCCTGCGCCAGGGCCACGACCTCGTGCTGCGCCTGCGCCGCCGCCAGGCCGTAGCCGGGCACGATCACGACCTTGCCCGCGTACGCGAGCTGCAGCGCCGCGTCGTCGGCGGTGATCTCCCGCACCGACCCGGACCCGCCGGCCGGCCCGCTCACCTGCTCGTCGCCGGTGCCGAAGCCGCCGGCCAGGATCGCGATGACCGGCCGGTTCATGGCGTCGGCCATCAGCTTGGTCAGGATGGCGCCGGCCGCGCCGACCAGGGCGCCGCCGATGATCAGCGGCGTGCTGTCGAGGACGAAGCCGGCCATCGCCACAGCCGTGCCGGTGCAGGCGTTGAGTAGTGAGATGACCACCGGCATGTCGGCGCCGCCGATCGGCAGGGTGATCAGCACCCCGGCGACCAGCGCGATCCCGACGATCGCGGCCAGCGCGACGAGCCCGGCGTGCCCGGCCAGGAAGAAGCCGGCGAGCACGATCGTGACCAGCGTCAGCGCGACGGTGACGCCGCGGCCGCCGCGCAGCACGATCGGCCGGCCGGGGACGATCCCGGCCAGCTTGCCGGCGGCGACCAGGCTGCCGCTGAACGTGATCCCGCCGAGGACCAGATCGAGCACGGTGGTGAGCGTCGTCGCCACCGGCAGCCGGTCGAGGCCGCCGGCGTGCTCGACCGCGTCGCCGATCGCGATGATCGCTGCCGCGCCGCCGCCGACGGCGTTGAAGAGGCTGACCAGCTGCGGCATCGCGGTCATCGCCACCCGGCGGGCGGTGAGCACCCCGGCGATCGAGCCGGCCGCGGTCCCGGCGGCCAGGACGGCGACCGCGGGCCACGAGATGAGCCGGTCGACGGCCAGGACCGCGACCGTGGTGGCGATCGCGACGGTCATCCCGGTGGCCGAGAGTCGATTGCCCCAGCGGGCGGTGGACGGCGTGTTCATCAGGTGTAGGCCGAGCACGAAGCAGGTCGCGCAGGCGAGGTAGATCAGGTGTACGAGCGTGCCGAAGATGGTCACGAACGCCCCCGGGTGCGGGTCCGGAACATCGCCAGCATCCGGTCGGTGACGATGTAGCCGCCGGTCACGTTCATCGCGGCGAAGGCGGCGGCCACGAAGAGCAGGACGTAGCCGGCCGGTGTGGTGGTGGTCGCGGCGACCAGCAGCACGCCGACCAGGACCACGCCGTGCACCGCGTTCGCGCCGGACATCAGCGGCGTGTGCAGGGTGGCCGGGACCTTGCTGATCACCTCGAAGCCGACCAGCAGACTCAGCACGAAGACGGTGATGTCGGCCAGCAGCAGTGCGCTCATGGAGTGTTCTCCTCGACGGCCGCGCGGACCTGGGGATGCACGATCTGCCCGTCGTGCGTGACGACCACACCGGCCTGGATCTCGTCGGTGAGATCGAGGCGCGGTACGCCGTCGCGGACGAGATGGATCAGCAGCGCGCAGACGGTGCGCGAGTAGGCGGTGGAGGCGGCGGCGGGGACGGTCGAGGGCAGCGCACCCGCGCCGATCACTGTGACGCCGCCGGCGGTGACGTCGGTGGCCTCCGGCCGGGAGCCGTGTACGTTGCCGCCGAGCTCGCTCGCGGCCAGGTCGACGACGACCGAGCCGGGGCGCAGCGCGGCCAGGGCCCGCGCCGAGACCAGCAGCGGCGGGCGCCGCCCGGGCACCTGGGCGGTGGTGATCACCACATCGAAGTGCGAGATCGCGGCGTCGAGTGCCGCCTGCTGGCCGCGGGCCTCCTCGGCTGACAGCTCCCGGGCGTAACCGCCGCCGGCCGCGCCCGACAGGCCGGCGGCGCCGGACAGATCGGTCGCGCCGGACAGATCGGTCGCGCCGGACGGGCCGGCCGTGCCGGGCACCTCGAGTACCGCGGCGCCGGTCGAGCGGATGTCGTCGTGCGCGGCGGGCCGGATGTCGTAGCCGGTGACCAGCGCACCCAGCCGCCGCGCGGTGGCGATGGCCTGCAGTCCGGCCACCCCGGCGCCGAGCACCAGCACCTGGGCCGGACGGGTGGTGCCGGCCGCCGTCATCAGCATCGGGAAGTAGCCGCTGTAGGCTGTGGCCGCGACCAGCGCCGCCTTGTACCCGGCGATGTTGGCCTGGGCGGTCAGCGCGTCCATCGACTGCGCCCGGCTCAGCGTCCGGGGCAGCAGGTCGAGGCTGATCATCGTCACCTTCGCCTCGGCGAGCCGGCGGGCCAGGCCGGGCGCGGCGAGCGGGGTGAGTAGGCCGGCGACCAGCTGCCCGGCCCGTACCGGGAACGGGTCGCCGGGCGGGTTGACGCAGAGGATCACATCGGCGGTGTCGCAGACGGCGGCACGCGCCGCCACAGTCGCGCCCGCGGCGAGGTAGGCGGCGTCGTCGAAGAAGGCGTGCCGGCCCGCACCGGACTCGACGACGACCGCCAGATCCTTGGCGAGCAGGGATCGGACCCCGTCCGGGGTGAGCGCCACCCGGCGTTCACCGGTGGCGGTCTCACCTACGACTCCGACTGTCGTCGTCATCGGCACTCCCTGGTCGATTGTGGAGGCGGGCGTCGGCGGGGACATGGTCCGGGCCGCGGGTGGCCATCCCTTCATACACCTGCCGGCGCCGATCGACCGTGAGCTGGGCCAGCTCGTCGACGTCCTGCTGCCGGCGGGCCGGGCCGACCGTACGGCGGGACCGGAACTCGGCGGCCCGCAGCCTCTCGGACTAACCGGGGTCCTCCGTCCGGGCGACCGCTGTGTCCGGGTAACCGGTGTGGTGCGCTGCCGCGCCAGCGATGATCTGCCTTGTCCGTGATGGACGCGAACCACGTTTTTCGAATCGTATTATCGACACCGGAAGCCGATGGATTCCTGGCCTACGGTGGTTAGCATTCAAGCGGGCCGTAGTCTCACCTCCGTGGCGAAATGAACAATCCCGGAAGAGAGCAGTAAATTGGACTTTTGGGACCTCACTGTGGTCATCTTCCGCCGTTGGAAGGTCTCGCTGCCGTTGTTACTGCTGGCAGTGGGCGCTACCGCGCTCGTCGCATTCACGGTCAAGCCGGACTACACCATGACGTCCTACATCCAGTTCATTCCGGCGAAGATCACGGCGAGCGACGACGCGGTGAACGCCTCGATGCGCAACCCGTGGAATCAGCTGGGTCTGGACACCCTCGGGCAGGCCTCCATCTACACGACGCAGGACCAGAGCTTCCTCGACTCGCTGAAGGCCAGCAAGCATACGGACAACTTCACCCTCACCATCACCTATCCCAACCCGATCGTGACCGTCGAGGTGGTCGGCAGGACGCCCGCCGACGCCCGGCAGACGACCGAGCTGATCATCAACCGGCTGCGCGCCTCGGCGCAGGCCTTGCAGGAGCAGTCCGGGGTGCAGCGCCGCGATATCATCCCCACCCAGCGCCTCGACCAGGGGCAGAACGTGGTCGCCTCCGGCGGTAAGGTCAAACGCGCCCTCGCCGCGGTGGCGGCCGCCGGCCTGCTGCTGACCGCCGGCGGCTCCGTCGGCTTCGACGCGCTCGCCCGTCGCCGCGCCCGCAAGCGCGAAGAGCTGGAGCGCGAAGAGCGCGAACGTGCGGCGTCGGAGCAGGACGAGCCGGAGCAGGACAAGCCGCCGGCCGAGCGTGCGGCGCCCGCCGCCGCGAACGGCCGGGCCACCCCGGCTACGGCGAACGGCCGCGCCGTCGCCGCGGCGACGAACGGCAAACCGGCGCCCGCCTCGGCGAAGGCGCCGGCGATCTCCGGTGACCGCGGCTCCGCGTCCCCGATCCAGCTGACCGTCATGCCGCCGCAACCGGCCGTGCCGCCGCTGGTCCCCGCGCAACGGGCGCCCTCGACCGCGGGTGCGGAACGCACGGCGATCGTCATCAAGCGCACGGCCAAGGTCGTCAAGCACCCGTCGGTGGACAAGGCGGCCACCTACCGATCGACGAACGCGCAGAACGAGAACGAGGACGGCGACGCCGACGACACGCCGACGACAAACGCCGACGCCGAGGATGCCGCCTCGGACGTTCGGGTCGTTCTGCAACCCACATGGGTGGGCGGGGAGAGCGGCGGAAAGTCGCAGTGACCGATCGTCGGTCTGCCGCCACTGCCTGAACACCCGAGCCACTCGGCCCGCCCGCCGCCATATCCTGAGCCCGCGCCATTCAGCGTGAGTAATTCTCCGGTATCGGAAAGCGGCCAGATGAGCGCTGACGGGTTTCTTGCAGCTGTGGCCATCGGGTCCGTCAAGGCCAGTACGTTGAGCCTCGACCCGGTAGATGAGGGGGCCAGATGACCGCGGTGTCCTGCCGTCTGTGCGGCGAACCATTGACCGAAACTTTTGTCGATCTCGGCATGTCGCCATTGTGCGAAAGCTATCTGCCGGCACCAAAACTGGACGGACCGGAAACGTTCTACCCGCTGCACGTACGGATCTGTTCGGCCTGCCTGCTGGTGCAGCTGCCGGCGTACGTGCCGGGCGAGGAGATCTTTTCCGACTATGCCTACTTCTCCTCGTACTCCGACTCGTGGGTGGCGCACGCGAAGCGCTACGCCGACGAGATGACCGACCGGCTCGGGCTCGGGCCGGGCTCGCTCGTCGCCGAGGTGGCCAGCAACGACGGCTACCTGCTGCAGCACTTCGTCGCCGCGGGCATCCCGGTGGTCGGGGTCGAACCGGCCGCGAACATCGCCGAGGTGGCCCGCGCCAAGGGAATCCGGACCCAGGTCGACTTCCTGGGCGCGAAGACCGGCGCCGCGGTGGCGGCCGAGTACGGCCGGGCCGACCTGGTCGTCGGCAACAACGTCTACGCCCACGTGCCGGACATCGTGGACTTCACTGCCGGGCTGGCCGCGCTGGTCAAGCCGGCGGGCCTGGTCACGCTGGAGTTCCCGCACCTGCTGCGGCTGATCGAGCGCAACCAGTACGACACGATCTACCACGAGCACTACCAGTACCTGTCGCTGCTCACGGCGATCCGGGCCCTCGCCTCCGGCGGGCTCACCGCCGTCGACGTGGACGAGCTGATTACCCACGGCGGGTCGCTGCGGGTGCACGCCCGCCCGGCCGGCGCCGCCGGTGAGCCGGGGCCGAACGTCAAGGCGGTGCTCGCCGCCGAGGAGGCGGCCGGACTGCACACGCTCGCCGGTCACGCCGGTTTCGCCGAGTCGGTCTTCGGGATCAAGCGGGACCTCGTGCGGTTCCTGCTCGCCGCCCGGGCCGAGGGCAGGTCGGTGGTCGGCTACGGGGCTCCGGGCAAGGGGAACACGCTGCTCAACCATTGCGGCATCCGGGCCGACCTAATGGCGTACACAGTGGACCGCAGCCCGCACAAGCAGGGCTGGTACCTGCCCGGCACGCACATCCCGATCCGGCACCCGGACCGCATTGCCGCCGACCGTCCCGACTACGTCCTCGTCCTGCCCTGGAATCTGCGTGCCGAGATCAGCGAGCAGCTGAGCTTCGTACGCGAATGGGGCGGTCGTCTGGTCTTTCCGATCCCGACTCTCGAGGTGGTGTGACGTGAAGGTCGTGCTGTTCTGCGGTGGGCTGGGCATGCGCATGCGGGAGGGGCCGGCCAGCGCGCCGAAACCGATGAACATGATCGGCGACCGCCCGCTGCTCTGGCACGTGATGCGCTATTACGCGCATTTCGGCCACACCGATTTCATCCTCTGCCTCGGCTACGGCGCGGCCGCGGTCAAGGACTACTTCGTCAAGTACGACGAGACCCAGTCGAACGACTTCACGCTGAGCCCCGGCGGCAAACTCGCCATGCACAGCACCGACATCACCGACTGGAACATCTCCTTCATCGACACCGGCCTGCACTCCACCATCGGCGAGCGGCTGATGCGGGTGCGCACCCTGGTAGAGGACGAGGAGGTGTTCCTGGCCAACTACGCGGACACGCTGACCGACGCCCCGCTGGACCGGTTGATCGACCGGTTCCGCCGTGCGCCGCAAGCGGTGGCGAGCATGCTCGCCGTGCCGCCGGTCTCCACCCACCACGTGGTCGAGATCGCCGACAACGGCGAGGTCACCGGGGTGCGGGCGGTCACCGAGCTGATGCAGTACGAGAACGGGGGCTACTTCGTGATGCGGCCGTCGATCTTCGACGAGCTGCGCGAAGGCGAGGACATGGTGCCGAACGCCTTCGACCGGCTGGTGCTCCAGCGGCGGCTGCTCGCGCACCGCTACGAGGGTTTCTGGCGGGCCGCCGACACCTTCAAGGACCGTGCCGAGCTGGAGGACATGTTCCACCGCGGACAATGCCCGTGGATGCTCTGGGACCCGCAGCACGGCGGCCGGTCGCCCCTGACGGTCTCGGCCCTGGTACCGCAGCAGCCCGCCGCGGTCGCCGGCCGGGCGCTGGCCGGTTGACCGCGTGCTCAGCCTTTCCCTGTCCGGGGTCCGGACGCTGGTCGCGGTCGGAGCCCACCCCGACGACATCGAGATCGCCGCCGGCGGCCTGCTGCTGTCGCTGGCGGCGGCGAAGCCGGGACTGCGGATCCACTATGTCCTGTGCACCGGTTCGGCCGAGCGGCAGGCCGAAGCGCGCGCCGCGGCCGCCGCCTTCCTGCCCGGCGCGGAGCTGTCCTTCGCGTTGCACGAGCTGCCCGACGGCCGGCTGCCCGCGCACTGGGACGAGGTCAAGGACATCCTGCATCTGGCATTCGCGGTGCTCGACCCGGATCTGGTCCTGTGCCCAGCCCCGAACGACGCCCACCAGGACCACCGCCTGCTGGCCGAGCAGACCCCGACCGTCTTCCGGGATCAGCTCATCCTGCACTACGAGATCCCGAAATGGGACGGCGACCTGTCCCGGCGCACCGTCTACGTGGCGCTGCCCGACGACGTCGCGCGCCGCAAGGCCGAGCTGCTGCACACCTGCTTCGGTTCGCAGAAGGGCCGGGACTGGTGGGACGACGACGTCTTCCTCGGCCTGGCCCGGCTGCGCGGCATGGAGTGCCGTTCCCGGTACGCCGAGGCGTTCGACTGCACGAAGGCCCTTTTGCGGCTGACCTGACCGACCTGGGGAGTGATCATGACCGTCCTGTTCTTCGACTCCGCGATGCCCGACGACGAGCGCCGCAGACGGGTGTTCGCGGGCGATCTGTTCGTCTACTCTCCGACACCGCGTTCCCTCGAGTTGTGCGCCTTCGCGAGAACGATGGCGCAGGAAGCCCTGTCGCCTTTCTTCCCGCCCGAGGCGCAGCACCACATGGACAAGCAGGCCTACGTCGACATCCTGGCCGACCTCAAGCCGACGTTCATCAACCATCCGCGCAGCAAGGAACTCGTCGCCGGAATCCTGGCCGACCTGCGCGTCGATCTCGCCGATGCCTACCTCGACGTCCCCCGACTGCGGACGATGACCAGCGACTATCTCAACGCCGGGCTGACGCTGCAGTTCGAGTCGCATCGCGACACCTGGTTCTCCGCACCCTTCTCACAGATCAACTACTGGATCCCCGTGTACGACGTCGTCGACAGCAATGCCATGGCCTTCCACCCGCGGTACTTCACCGAGCCGGTCCGCAACAGTTCCCGCGACTACAACTACGCGCAGTGGGTGGCCGAGGCGCGGGGCGCCGCCGCGACCCAGGTGGAGCAGGAGACCCGCAAGCAGCCCGAAGCCGAGCAGGAGATCGAACGCGAGCCGGACATCCGGGTCATCCCGCCGGCCGGTGGCATCCTCGTCTTCTCCGGCGCGCAGCTGCACACCACGGTGCCGAACACGTCAGGGGTGACCCGCTTCTCCATCGACTTCCGGGTGGTCAACCGTCAGGACGTGGAGGCGCATCGCGGCGCGGTCAACGTCGACTCGGCGTCCACCGGAACCAACCTCGGCGACTTCCTGCGCGCGGCGGACCTGGGCCACCTGCCGGTCGAGCTGATCGACGAGTACGACACCTCGCGCGTCTGACCGGCGCCGCCAAGGGCCGGGCCGTTTCCCGCCGGCCCTTCGTCGTCAGACCCGTCGCCAGGCCCATTGTCAGGCCCTTCGTCAGGCCCGTCGTCAGGCCCGTCGTCAGGCCCATTGTCAGGCCCTTCGTCAGGCTTGTCGTCAGGCCCGTCGTCAGGCCCGTCGTCAGGCTTGTCGTCAGGCCCGTCGTCGTCAGGCCCGTCGTCGTCAGGCCGTGAGCAGCTCGGCGTGCACGCCCAGGTCGCGGAGTTGAGCGGCGATCTCGGTGCGGTAGGACGGGTTCGTGATGATGACCGCCTGCGGCCGCAACGTCGTCAAGGTCTGCGGTGTCAGCACCTGGTGGGCGGTGACCGGCAGGTAGCGGCCCCACTTGCGCGGGTTCACGTCGACCACTGCGGACAGCCGCTGGTCCGCGTCCGCGAACGTGAGGAACTGCACGCCCCGCGACCCCGCGCCCCACAGCACCGGGCGGGCACCGCGTTCCACCAGGTCGCCGATCCGCTCTCGCCAGGCGGCTCGTTCCCCCTCGTGCCGTTGCGGAAAGGTGCCGACGGCCGCGAGCTGGCGGTCGCGCTCCACGGTGCCCGGTCGGGGCGGCGAGGCTTCGCGCGGGGCCGCGTTGGCCGACATCTCGATGAAGCGGAACATCCCGCCGAACAGGGTGCCGGTGGCCTCGACCTGCCATCCGGCCCGCTCCACGATGCGGACCAGCGGATACGCGTCGAGGTAGGAGACGTGCGGGTAGATCACCTCCCAACCGGCGGTGGCGAGGTCGTAACCCGCGTCCGGTACTTCCAGGTAGCCGTACACCTCCCGGCTGCCCGCCCGCTGCCGCAGATCAGCCAGAAACTCGTACGGGTCGTCGATGTGTTCGAACCAGTGCCGGGAGGTGACCATGTCGAACTGCGGCAGAGCGGCGCCCCGGGGGGCATAGTCGCTGTGGAAGACCGCACCGCACGGATCCGGGCCTTGCGGGCCGGCGTACATCGCGTCGTAGCCGATGCCCGTGCACCCGGCGGTGTGGCACAGTTCGCGGAGGAACTCGCCTTGGCCACACCCGACGTCCAGCACCTTCCTGCCGCCGAGCTGGAAGCGTTCGGCAAGGTGTTTGACCAGCTCGGCCGAGAAGGCCTGGAAAGCGGGAGAGTGGTGCAGGTTGGTGTCCATGGTCGTGTCGTAGACCATTCGGGCCGACTCGAAGGCGATGTTGCGCACATACGCACACGACGGGCAGTACGCCAGCACCATCCGCCCGACCGGGCTCGCCGCCGCGGCGTCGGCGTCGGGGTAGTGCACACCGCACAGCACCGGGATGTCACCGAGGTCGGCGAAGGGCACGAGCGTGGCTTCGGCGCACGCGTCACACAGGCGGGACAAGGGCTCCTCCTCGATCAGGTGCCGGCCGCTGTCAGGTGTCGGCCGCTGTCAGGTGTCGGCCGCTGTCAGGTGCCGGCTAAGCGGGCGACGATCGGGGCGGCGACGAGCGGGTCACCGCCGATGTGGATGTAGCTCAGTCCGAACTCCTCCCGCCGGCGCTGCAGCGTCTCCACGCAGGATGCCACGCTTCCGTGCAGGGCGGCGGGTGATGTCGCGAGCACCGCCGGATCGGTGACCTCCGTCGCCATGCTGGAGGTCCACGGTTGTGCGTCCGGCACGTCGGTCAGGTCCATCGAGTGGATTGACGTCTGGAATCTGAGCGTGGCGGGATCACGTCCCGCCGCCTCGGCCGCCGCCCTGGCGATCGACACCTTCACGGCGAAGCGTTGCTCGGTGAGATCCAGCAGCGCCTTCCCGGGCAGCGCACCGGTGCGCATCGTCGCATTGATGCCGACGATGTCCGCCTCGGCCCCGGCCAGCTCGAGTATCCGGCGACTGCCACCACCGATCAGCATCGAGGGATGTGGTCGCTGCACCGGTTTCGGTAACCCGTCCAGTTCGCTGATCTGATAGTGCTTGCCCACATAGGACAGCGGCTCCAGGCCGAACAGGCCCTTGAGAATGCTGACCGACTCGGCCAGCCGGTCGACCCGGACCGCCGGTGGGTCGAGCGCGATGTTCGCCGCCGCGTAGTCGCTCGCCATCCAGCCGGTGCCGATCCCGATCTCGGCGCGGCCCGCGGAGAACATGTCGAGGGTCGCGATGGACTTGTGCAGCATGACCGGATGCCGGTAGTCATTGGCCAGGACCAGGGGGAGCACCCGTAGCGTGCGGGTCGCCTCAGCGGCGGCAGTCATCGCCACCACCGGTTCCATCACCCAGCCCGCGGTGAAGTGGTCCGACACCGCCACCGACCAGAAGCCGAGATCCTCGATCCGGCGCAACTCGGCCCGCCACTCGGGCACCGGCCGGGTCAGCTGCGGCATCGCGGTGCTGAAGCGGAACTCGTGTCGCATGCCCCTCCTGAGGTGTCCGTACCCGTTATCCGGGGATGGGGGCGACTGTACGGAGAGTCCCGGTAGCCCGGACCGATCTGACAGATAATTCTCTGACAGATAATTCACAGCATATTGGCTTCAATAGTACGCAGTTCCGCCGCGCTGTCCGCGAGATATGGTCACCGGGTGAGCGGTGAGTCGGCACGGATCTGGCGCCGGGCGCTGCTCGTCGGCGGCGGCTGCGTCGTCGGTCTGGCCGTTGTCTACCTGCTGGCCGTGCGGACGGCGCCCGGGCAGCGCTTCGAGGACGCTGTTCTGCGCGCGGCCGATCTGGTCGCCGGCAGCGACGAACAGGCACATGCCCTCGACACGTTGGACGCCATTACCGTCCCGTCGGTGATTGCCGCGGTGATCGTCGTATTGTTCGTCAGCGCCCTATCCCGAAGAATTGTTCTCGGTTCGGTTTCGGTGGGCGTTGGGGCGGCTTCGGTCCTCACCACCGAGGCGATTCAGCGGTTTGCGGAGCGGCCGGTCCTGCTGGCACACGGGTTCCGCCGCGAGGACCAGAGCTTCCCCAGCGGGCACACCACCGTGGCGATGTCGGTGATGTGCGCGGTGGTGATGGTGGTGCCGTACCGGTTCCGCGGTGTCGCCGTCGTCGGCACCTCCCTCTGGGCCGCCGGAGTCGGGGTGGCGACAGTGACCGCGAGTTGGCACCGGCCCAGTGACACGATCGGGGCGGACCTGATCGTGATCGGCTATGCGTGCGCTGCCGTCGCCGTGCTCGCACGGTGGGGTAGGGTCCGCCGGGCGGTGTCGCCGACGCCAGTGGGACGGGTGCTGCGCGGGCTCCTCGCGGGGGCGTACACGGGTATCGCGGTGGTCGCCTTCGCGGTCGCGTCGGTCGCCGCGGGAATCGTCTTCGCCGCCGCCGATCGCCGCGACAACGGCCCCGAGATCCTGCTGGCCGGACGCGGGCTGGCGCTGTCCGGGAGCGCGGCGGTCGCGGTGACGGTGCTGGCGCTGCTGCGCCACGTTGACCTCGGTGCGCCGGCCGCGCACCTGGCCGAGGAAAGGAGGCCCGATGCCGAAGTCGGGAACGCCGAAGTCGGGAACGCTGGTGTCCATCGGCCTACCGGTGCTCAACGCCGGCCCGCGGGTGGCTGAGGTGGCCCGGTCGGTGCTGGCCCAGCACCACGAGGAGCTCGAACTGGTCATTTCCGACAACGGCTCCACCGACGACACGCAGGACGTCTGCCGCGCACTGGCGAAGGCGGACAGCCGGATCGTCTACCACCGCCAACCACGCAACATCGGGCTGCTCAACAACTTCAGGTTCGTGATGGGCGCCGCTACGGGACGGTATTTTCGCTGGATCGGCGACGATGACGGGCTGGAGCCCGACTTCGCGACCCGGTGCCTGCAGGCGTTCACGGCCGATCCCCGGCTGATCCTGGTCACCACGGGCATCTCGTACACCAGCGCGGAAGGCACGACGCAGACCGCGGGCTACGCGGGCGTCGCGATGCGCTCCGACGACCCGGTGGAACGGTTCACCGAGTTCATGCGGCTGCTCAACGCCAGCCACCTGGTGATCGACCCGCTGTACGGCATGCTGCGGCGCGATCGTGCGGTGGCCATCCCGCGGCGCAACATGCTGCACGAGGACGAGATCTATGCGAGCAAACTGGCCCTCGCCGGGCCGTGGGGACACGTCCCGCAGGTGCTCGCGCACCGGGTCTGGAAGGACGACCAGGTCGGCCCGCTCGGTCGCCGGCTGGAGGTCCCGAGGTGGCAGTGGCCCATCCGTAACGCCCTGCAGACCCGCGAGACGCTGAACTGGGTGGATCAGGCACCACTCACCGCCGATCAGCGCCGGACGGCGAAGGCGGCCGTCCGCCGGATGTACGCGACCCGGCAATGGAAGGTGCTCCAGCGCCGCGGCCGCAAGCTCGCCCGGATGGCCACCTCCCGCGGCTCGTCGGGAACGACGTAGTCAGCGGACCGACAGACCGATGCGAGACGGTACCCGGCATCAGTACGGTGACGAGATGAGAGCCCTCCTCGCGGTTTCCCTCGCCCCGCGCGCCGCTGATCGGGTGCGCCGGCCGTCCCCGGCCGCGCTGGCCTGCCTGGTCGACGACGACACCGGCGTCGACCGCGTCGACGAGACGCGGGACGGGTGGGTGGCCTTCGCGGGCCGGGACGGCGACGACATCCTCAACGCACCGGGGGAGGCCTTCACCGTACGGCTGAGCCGGCTGTTGTGCACCCGGGAGGGCGAGCTCGCCACGGCCGACGTCCCGGCGATGCTGGCCGACGGCTCCTCCCTGGTGACGCTGCTGCCGCCGTTCGCCGCCGCCCACCGGGACCGGTCCGGATCAGCGGTGTCCGTCGCCAACGACTGGCTCGGGTACCGGCAGCTCTTCTGGTGGCGTGGTGACGGGTGTGCCGCGGTCTCGACCAGCGCCCGCGCACTGGCGGCGCTCGCCGGCGGCGGCCTCGACCGGGCCGGGCTCGGCGCCCAGGCCATGATCGGCTGGCAGGTTGGTGATCAGACGATCTTCGCCGGCGTGCACGCCATGCCGCCGGCGACGATCGCCACGCTGAGCGACGGCGAGCTGCGGCTGCGCCGGTACGCCGAGTCGGTCGCCCAGGACGGGCCGCCGCCGCCGCTCGATGACGCGGTCGAGGAGATGGCAACGATTCTGATCCGGCTCCAGACGAGTTGCCTGGAGGCTCACCCGGACGCGGTCCTGCAACTTACCGGCGGCCACGACTCCCGCATTCTGCTCGGCGCGATTCCGGAGAAGCTGCGGGCCGGCCTGCCCGCGCTCACCCTGGGCGGGCCGACCAGCCCGGACGTGGTGATCGCGGCCCGGCTCGCCGACCGCTACGGGATGCGTCACCAGGTGCACCGGCTCGACGACGCCACACCCACCCCGGCGCGGGCGCACGCGCTGTCGCTGGCCGCCGCCCGGGCGCTGGAGTGCCTCGCCAGCCCGATGGCGCTGGTTCCGCTGCTGCTGACCGAGGCCCATCTCGACCAGGGGCACCGGCTCTCCGGCCTCGGGGGTGAGGTGGCGCGGGGCTTCTACTACGCCGGTCAGCCCGGCGGGTCGGCGACGTCCGAGCGACTCGTCCGCCGGCTCGCCGCCTGGCGGATCTTCAGCAACGAGTCGGTCGAGGAGGCCGCCCTCGACGCTGCCTTCCGGGCCGAGGCCCGCGAGGGCACCCTGACGACACTGGCCGGCCACTTCCCGGCGGGCGACTGGCTGCGCTCCACCGACCACTTCTACCTCTATCACCGGATGCACCGGTGGTCTGCGGCGCACGGCAGCGTCGCGGCGGTCCGAAGGCATACCGTCAACCCGATGTTCGACCGGCGGTTCATCGAACTCGCGCTGGCCGTGGCCCCGGCCGACAAGCGCGACTCGCTGCTGCTCGGGCGGCTGATGAACCGGCTCGACCCGGAACTGGCCGCCATCAGGCTCGATTCCGGGCTCGTCCCGGCCCGGCTCGGCCAGCGGAGCCTGACGACGCGGGTCGCCGTCGCCTCCGTCACCGCGCGACGGGCGGCCCACAAGGTGCGGCAGCGGCTGGCCCATGCCCGCAGCCCGCAGCTCGGCGCCACCGGCGTCGCTGACCTCGTCCTGGCGCACTGGCGGGCGCAACCGGCGGCGTGCGGAGCCCTTTACGATCTCGCCGTGCTCGACCGGCAGTGGCTCGACGGGCTGCTCGCGGGCACCCGGACCGCCGCACCGACCACAGTGGCCTTCCTGGTCAACCTCTTGGCCGGCGCCGAGGCCGCCGCGGCCGGCTGAAGCGGCGGACCGGCCGGTCAGGCCGGGTGCTGCTGGAAGACGCGGAGATAGTCGACCTCCAGCCGGCGCTTCAAGGAGGGGTCGGCGAGGCCGACGTTCCACTGCCGCTGCCAGGTGTTGTCGACCATCATGTGCAGGATGATCTGCATCGGGCCGCTCTCGATCGTGCTCCCGCCGACGTACTCCGCGCACCTCTTGCCGTCGATGTACCAGGCGATCCGGCCGGGTTCCCAGTCCATGCCGACCCTGACGAAGTCCGTGGAGTAGTTCTTCACCGGGCAGGCGCCGTTGTTGTGCTTGCCCGTGTTCACGTTGTACGCCTTGGCCCGGCCGCCGTAGCTGTAGGTCATGAACATCGTGGTCGGATCGTCGCCGAGCATTTCGAGGATGTCGATCTCGGTCTGGTAGTCGAAGCTCGGATCGGCCGGCAGCATCCAGAACGCGGTGAAGAAACCCTGGGTCGCGGGAAACTTGAGACGGGCCTCGACGTAGCCGTAGGTGAACGTGTAGAGGTACTTCTGTCCAGCATCCGCCCGCGGCCGCGCGGTGGACAGCAGCCCGGCGACGTAGGTGCAGGTGCCGTTCTGGCAGGCCGAGGAGGAGATCGGCTTCCTGGCGGGCTCCGCGGTCAGCTTGGCGGTTCCGTTCGACACCTGGACCTGCGCCGGGCGGTAGGCCTCGCGCCCGCTGTTGAACGACGCGGTGCAGTCGCCGTCGTTCCAGTCGAAGCACGGGCTGAGTTTGCTGTGGTCGTAGCCGGTACCGGAGAACTCCTCGCGGAAGCTCAGCGCCCAGCGCTTGCCCTTCGCGGCCGGGAACGGCGCAGTGGGGTCCCGCGGGGCCGCGGGGACCGCGGACGTCGTGGTGGCGGCGACAGCCGGCTCGGCGGACGCCGGCGCCGAGACAGCCGGGCCCGATGGGAACGCCTGGGTCACCTGGGTCACCTGGGCGGGCGGGCCGTCAATCTGTGCCGGACGCCGGTCGCGCCACGGTCCCAGCAGGATCGGCGACACGACCAGAATCACGACCATGATCGCCGCAATCGGCCAAACGGCAATGCGGCGTCGGCGTCCGGGCGCCGCCGGGTTCTGCTCGGTCTGCAACATGAAAGTCGTTACCGGAATCGATTGGTGTCCGTGTCGTTTGGCCGGGTCAGCGTATCGACGGGGGGTGGTCCGGTCAACCGATTGGTGACCGGATCCAGCTACCGTATCGGTGTGAATCTCGGTGCCGGGCGAAAGGAGTACCGAGCGGGTGTACCGTGCTCGGGTAGTGGCCCGGTGAGGATCTTTTCGCCCTGCGGGGGCGCTTCAAGAATGCCCCCCGTGCCGCCGGATAAATCAACCTCATCCACGTGAAGCGTTGGAATCGTGAGAATGCCGGACAATCATGAATGACCAGCCGCCCGT
>JAVHVY010000133.1:0-11701 GCA_032160305.1 Actinoplanes sp. | reverse complement strand
CCCCGGCCGGTTCGGTCTCAGTGCGGGCCGACGGCGGTGATCTCGACGGCGGCCGCGCCCCACTCATCGGAGGCCTGCAGGTTGACCACCGCCTCGATTCCCCAGTCGTGGTCGCCTTCCGGGTCGTCGAAGACCTGGCGCACCGTCCACTGTGTCGGCGTCGTCTCGATGTGCAGCAGGGCCGGGCCGCGCGCCTCCGGGCCGGTGCCGATCCGGTTGTACTCCGCGAAGTAGTCCTCGAGGGCCTCGCTCCAGCGCTGCGACGTCCAGCCTGACTCGGCGTCCAGCTCGCCCAGCAGGTCGATGCGGCGCAGCGCCGCCAACTCGACCCGGCGGAACATCGCGTTGCGGACCAGCACCCGGAACGCCCGCACGTTGCGGGTCACCGCCGGCGGCTTGTCGTCGAGGCGGACCTCGGTGATCTCCGCGCCCGGATTGCGCAGCCGTTCCCACTCGTCCAGCAGGCTCGAGTCGACCTGGCGCACCAGCTCGCCGAGCCATTCGATCAGGTCGGTCAGTTCTTCCGTACGCGCGTCCTCCGGCACCGTCTGCCGCAACGCCCGGAAGGCGTCCGCCAGGTAGCGCAGCACCAGCCCCTCGGAGCGGGACAAGTCGTAGAACGACACGTACTCGGTGAAGGTCATCGCCCGCTCGTACATGTCACGGACGACGCTCTTCGGCTTCAGCTCGTAGTCGGCGACCCACGGGTGACCCCGCCGGTACGTCTCGTAGGCGCCTTCGAGCAGCTCCAGCAGCGGTCGCGGGTGGGTGACGTCCTCCAGGAGCGCCATCCGCTGGTCGTACTCGATGCCTTCGGCCTTCATCGCGTTGACCGCCTCGCCGCGGGCCTTCTGCCGCTGGGCGGAGAGCACCTGGCGCGGATCCTCCAGGGTGGCCTCGATCACCGACACCACGTCCAGCGGGTAGTCCGGCGACTCGCGGTCCAGCAACTCCAGCGACGCCAGCGCGAACGGCGACAGCGCCTGGTTCAGCGCGAAGTCCAGTTGCAGGTCCCCGACCAACCGGTACGAGACCGGGCCATCGGGGCTGACGATGCGTTCGATCACGCCGCCGGCCAGCAGCGCCTTGGCGATGGCGACCGCGCGGCGGATGTGCCGGCGCTGGGCGGCCGGCTCCTCGTGGTTGTCGGTCAGCAGGTGCCGCATCGCCGCCACCGGGTCGTTGCCCCGGGCCAGCACGTTCAGCAGCATCGCGTGGGTCACCTGGAACGACGAGGTCAACGGCTCCGGGTCGGCGCCGACCAGCCGGTCGAAGGTGGGCTGGCCCCAGCCGATCGTGCCCTCGGGCGGCTTCTTGCGGACCACCTTGCGGCGCTTCTTCGGGTCGTCGCCGGCCTTGGCCAGCATCCGCTCGTTGTCGATCACGTGCTCGGGGGCCTGCACCAGCACCGTGCCGATGGTGTCGTAGCCGGCCCGGCCCGCCCGCCCGGCGATCTGGTGGAACTCGCGGGCCTTCAGCAGCCGGGTCTTCACCCCGTCGTACTTCGACAGGCCGGTGAACAGCACCGTGCGGATCGGCACGTTGATGCCGACGCCGAGGGTGTCGGTGCCGCAGATCACCTTCAGTAGCCCGGCCTGGGCCAGGGTCTCCACCAGCCGCCGGTACTTCGGCAGCATGCCCGCGTGGTGCACGCCGATGCCGTGCCGGACCAGCCTCGACAGCGCCCGGCCGAAGCCGGCGGTGAACCGGAAACTGCCGATGGCCACGGCGATCGCGTCCTTCTCGGCACGGGTGCACATGTTGGTGCTCATCAGGGCCTGGGCGCGTTCCAGGGCCGCGGCCTGGGTGAAGTGCACGATGTACACCGGCGACTGGCGGGTCTCCAGCAGTTCTTCGATCGTCTCGAGCAGCGGCGTCGTCGCGTACGAGAAAAGCAGCGGGACCGGCCGCTCGACGGTCGTGACGACGGCGGTCTCGCGGCCGGTACGCCGGGAGAGGTCCGCGACGAAGCGCGTGACGTCGCCGAGCGTCGCCGACATCAGGATGAACTGGGCCTGCGGCAGCTCGACGATCGGCACCTGCCACGCCCAGCCCCGGTCGGGCTCGGCGTAGAAGTGGAACTCGTCCATGACCACCTGGCCGACGTCGGCGTCCCTACCCTCCCGCAGCGCGAGGTTGGCCAGGATCTCGGCGGTGCAGCAGATGATCGGTGCGTCCGCGTTGACGTTCGCGTCGCCGGTGAGCATGCCCACGTTGTGCGCGCCAAAGGCCTTGCACAGGGCGAAGAACTTCTCGCTGACCAGGGCTTTGATCGGCGCGGTGTAGAAGGTGGTGCGCTTGTCGGCCAGCGCGGCGAAGTGCGCGCCCGTCGCGACCAGGCTTTTGCCGGAGCCGGTCGGCGTGTTCAGGATGACGTTGCCGCCGGTCGCGATCTCGATCAGCGCCTCTTCCTGATGAGGGTAGAGGGTGAGGCCCTGCTCGCTCACCCAGCTCTGGAAGGCGTCGAAGACGGCGTCGGGCTCTGCGGTGCCGGGCAGGCGGTCGGTCAGCGTCATGATTCGTCAACTCTACAAACAGTCCTGACCGGGCGCGCAGCGACTTGGGCAGGAGGCGCGCGGGGGCCGGACAGCTGGCGTAGGGGCACGCCGGCACCCGGCTGCCTGACGGGCACGGTTCAGGTCGGCGGCTGACTTCTCGTCCAGCCTGCGCCCACGCCGGCTGCGTCCGTACCCGCGAGGGTGCTGGGCGTCCAGACGCGGCCTCGCGTGCGTCAGGGTTACCGTGGCCTGCCAGCCGAACCTGACCCGGTCGTGGCGCTGTCGTGCAAGACGCTATCTGGGCCAGACGCGCAGCCGGTCGCGCACCTGCGCCGCAGCCACGCCGTAGACGGCGAACCGCGCATCGTCCAGCCGGTCGAGGTAGCGGCCGGCCTCGGCGATGTCGGCCGGGTCGAGGGCCGGATCGGCGGCGTGGGCCAGCGCGAGCATCCGGTTCAGGGGATACCGCTGCAGGGCGGCGGCGACGTCGATGTAGTCGCGCACCTCGCGCCGGTTGATCAGGGCGGCGACCTTGGTGGCGACCAGGTCGTCGAGGTGCATGACCGGCCCGAGGTCCATCACCACGGGCGCCCGGTGCCGGTCGAGACGGCACAGTGTCAGCCGCAGCGCCCGGCCCGGCGTTTTCACCAGGAACTCCTGGAGATCCTCGGCCATCCCGTCGAAGAGCTCGTCCTGCTGCTCGTGCTCGACCTCGTAGCCCGCTGCGATCAGCGCCGCAGTGACCTGTCCGGCCGCCGCGGCGACCCCGCCGGCCGTGTCGGTGAACAGGTCCACATCCTCGGTCGGACGCTGGACCAAGCCGTTGATCAGCCAGGCGACGCCGCCGCCGAGGACGAAACCGTGCTTGCCGGCGACGGTGAGAGCTATCTGCGCGACCTCGCGGTAGAAGGGGTCGACGCTCACCGGGCAGCAGTGGCGTGGCTCACCGGGCGGCAGCGGCGTGCCGAAGCTGCGGGTGCCGCGACTCCCAGGCCGCGCGCACACCGCGGGGAAGATTCAGCTCCGGCCAGAGCCGCGCCAGCGTCGGCCCGTGCAGGTACGTCCGCAGTTCTTCAGCGCGGACGGCTTCGCGGAGCACGTTCTCATACATCCAGCGCAGCATCGTCGGCTCGCCGAGATCGAATGGCCGCCGGGGCCCCCACCACAGCCGCAGCGGCAGCTCGACCAGGCCGTCGACCGGCCCGGTCAGCTCGTGCAGGCTTCCGGCCACCAGCACCGGCCGGTGTGGCCGGGCCAGGTGCACGACGGGCGCGGAGGCGGACATGGGATCAGCGTAGACCGCCACCCGCGGCCTCTGGCATACCTTCTAGGATCCTAGGATGCCTGAGGGGCAGTGCGGTACCCCACAAACTCAGAACGACGGCTTCGCCGACAACCCATTTCGTACGCCAGCGGCCCCGCCACCTGTCAGGCGCGGGAGTCGACCATGACCGCGAGGATCGTGTGGTCCTTAGCTAGTTCGATCATGGCCGCGTGACGGTACCGCTACCGATCCAGGACGGTCGCGTCGATGTCGCCGAGTTCGTCGTCGCTGAGCGCGGGTCCGTCCAGGGCGGCGATGTTGGCCTCGAGCTGCTGGACGCTGCTCGCACCGATGATCAGGCTGGTCATCCGGTCGTCGCGCAGCGCCCAGGCGAGCGCCATCTGGGCGAGGCTCTGGCCGCGTCGTTCGGCGATGTCGTTCAGGGTGTGGATGCGGCCCATGGTGGCCGGGTCGAGGTCGTTCTCGTCGAGGAAGACGCTGGTGCGCACCCGGCTGTCGGCGGGGATGCCGCCGAGGTAGCGGTCGGTGAGCAGGCCCTGCTGCAGGGGGCTGAAGGCGATGCAGCCGGCGCCGACGCGTTCCAGGGTGTCGAGCAGATGGTCCTTCTCGATCCACCGGTTCAGGATCGAGTAGGACGGCTGGTGCAGCAGCAGCGGCGTGCCCAGCTCCTGCAGGATGGCCGCGGCCTGGGCGGTCTGGTCGGACGGGTAGTTGCTGATGCCGACGTAGAGGGCCTTGCCGGAGCGGACGACCGCGTCGAGGGCGCTCATCGTCTCTTCGAGCGGGGTGTCCGGGTCGGGGCGGTGGTGGTAGAAGACGTCGACGTAGTCCAGGCCGAGGCGCTTCAGGGACTGGTCGAGCGACGAGATCAGGTATTTGCGGGAGCCCCATTCGCCGTACGGGCCGTCCCACATCTGGTAGCCGGCCTTGCTGGAGACGACGATCTCGTCGCGGTGGGCGGCGAGGTCGGTGGCCAGGATGCGGCCGAAGTTGGTTTCGGCGCTGCCGGGCGGCGGCCCGTAGTTGTTGGCCAGGTCGAAGTGGGTGACGCCGAGGTCGAAGGCGCGCCGGATGATGTCGCGCTGGCGGTCGATGGGTCGGGCGTCGCCGAAGTTGTGCCAGAGGCCGAGGGAGATCGCGGGCAATTTCAGTCCACTGCGCCCGGCTCGGCGGTATGTCATGGTCCGGTAGCGGTCTTCGGAAGCGGAGTAGGTCACACACCACACCCTATGGATATTCGCGGGAAACCTCAGCGCTGGTAGTTTGGTGGCCAGCCGGCACCACCCACGCGGGAGAGACCACCGGGTCCTTGACGGACCCGGCGGCGCCGAAGGGGCAAATCCTCCCCGGAACCTCTCAGGCAAAAGGACCGCGGGGGCAGGCGACTCTGAAGGACCCCGGATGGGTACGACAGAGGGGGAGGTTGCGCCGTCGACCTCTCAGCAGTCCAGGAGCCGCCATGACGTTCACCTCGCGCCACTTCGCCGGCCGGCACATCGGCCCGGATGCCGACAGTCAGGCCCAGATGGTCAAGAGCGTCGGCTACGGCTCGCTGGAGGAGCTGATGGCGGCCGCGATCCCGGAGGTGATCCGCTGGCACGGCGAGCTGGATCTGCCGGCGGCGGCCTCCGAGGAGGAGACGATCGCCGAGCTGCGGGAGATCGCGTCGCGAAACACGGTGGCGACGTCGATGATCGGGCTGGGGTACTACGGCACCCACACCCCGGCGGTGATCCGGCGCAACGTGCTGGAGAGTCCGGCCTGGTACACGGCGTACACGCCGTATCAGCCGGAGATCAGTCAGGGGCGGCTCGAGGCGTTGCTGAACTTCCAGACGATGGTGACCGACCTGACCGGGTTGACGACGGCGAACGCGTCGATGCTGGACGAGGGCACGGCGGTGGCGGAGGCGATGACCCTCGCGCGCCGGGTGTCGAAGGTGACGTCGCCGGTGTACGTGGTGGACGCGGACACGTTGCCGCAGACCCAGGCGGTGCTGCGGACCCGGGCGGAGCCGCTGGGCATCACGCTCGCGGTGGTGGATCTCGACTCGGGCGAGCTGCCGGCCGGGTATTTCGGCCTGCACGTGCAGTATCCGGGGGCGTCGGGCGCGGTGCGTGACCATGCGGCGCTGGTCGAGGCGGCGCACCGGGTCGGCGCGCTGGTCACGGTGGCGGCGGATCTGTTGGCATTGACCCTGCTGCGGCCGCCGGGCGAGATCGGCGCGGACATCGCGGCGGGCACGACGCAACGCTTCGGGGTGCCGCTGGGCTTCGGCGGCCCGCACGCGGGTTACCTGGCGGTCCGGGCGGGTCTGGAGCGGTCGCTGCCGGGCCGGTTGGTCGGGGTGTCCAAGGACGTGGACGGCACGCCGGCGTACCGGCTGGCGTTGCAGACCCGCGAGCAGCACATCCGCCGGGAGCGGGCGACGAGCAACATCTGCACGGCGCAGGTTCTGCTGGCGGTGCTGGCGAGCATGTACGCGGTCTACCACGGTCCGGACGGGCTGCGCGCGATCGCGGCGCGTACCCATGAGCGGGCCTGCGCGCTGGCGGCGGGTCTGCGCGCGGCCGGGGTCGAGGTGGCCCACGCGGCGTTCTTCGACACGGTGACGGCGCTGGTGCCGGGCCGGGCGGCGCAGATCGTCGAGGCGGCGGCCGCGGCCGGGGTGGATCTGCGGCTGGTGGACGCCGGCCGGGTGTCGGTGTCGGCGGACGAGACGACGACCGAGGCGCACGTGGCGACGGTGCTGGCGGCGTTCGGCGCCGAGGTCGGGGTGGCCGGGCGGCCGGCGATCCCGGGCCCGCTGCGCCGGGAGACCGACTTCCTGACCCATCCGGTGTTCCGGACGCACCACTCGGAGACGGCGATGCTGCGGTATCTGCGGCGGCTGTCGGATCGCGACTACGCGCTGGACCGGGGCATGATCCCGCTGGGCTCGTGCACCATGAAGCTGAACGCGACGACGGAGATGGAGCCGGTGTCGTGGCCGGAGTTCGCGAACATCCACCCCTTCGCCCCGGCGTCGCAGACGGCCGGCTACGAGGCCCTCGTCGGTCAGCTGGAGGGCTGGCTGGCGGAGCTGACCGGTTACGACGCGGTCAGCGTGCAGCCGAACGCGGGTTCGCAGGGTGAGCTGGCCGGTCTGCTGGCGATCCGCGGCTACCACCGTTCGCACGGCGACGCGCACCGCGACGTGTGCCTGATCCCGTCGAGTGCGCACGGCACGAACGCGGCCAGCGCGGTGATGGCGGGCATGCGGGTGGCCGTGGTGGCATGTGACGACAGCGGCAACGTCGACCTGGCCGACCTGGACCGCAAGATCGCGATGCATCGGGAGGATCTGGCGGCGATCATGGTGACCTACCCGTCGACGCACGGCGTCTACGAGGCGGGCATCGCCGATCTGTGTGCGAAGGTGCACGACGCCGGCGGCCAGGTGTATGTGGACGGGGCGAACCTGAACGCGCTGGTCGGCTTCGCCAAGCCGGGCACGTTCGGCGCGGACGTGTCGCATCTGAACCTGCACAAGACGTTCTGCATTCCGCACGGCGGCGGCGGTCCCGGGGTCGGCCCGGTGGCGGTCCGCGCGCACCTGGCGAGGTTCCTGCCCGGTGACCCGCTCGGGTCGGATTCGCACGCGGTGTCGGCGGCGGCGCACGGCTCGGCGGGCATCCTGCCGATCTCCTGGGCGTACCTGCGGATGATGGGCCCGGACGGGCTGGCGGCGGCGACGGGCGTCGCGGTGCTGGCGGCGAACTACATCGCCGGGCGGCTCCGGGAGCACTACCCGGTGCTGTACGCGGGCAACGACGGCCTGGTCGCGCACGAGTGCATCCTGGATCTGCGGCCGATCACCAAGGCGACCGGGGTGACGGTCGACGACGTGGCGAAGCGGCTGATCGACTACGGCTTCCACGCGCCGACGATGTCGTTTCCGGTGGCGGGGACGCTGATGGTGGAGCCGACCGAGAGCGAGGATCTGGCGGAGCTGGACCGCTTCTGCGCGGCGATGATCGCGATCAAGGCGGAGATCGACAAGGTCGGCGCCGGGGAGTGGCCCAGGGGCGACAATCCGCTGGCGAACGCCCCGCACACGGCGGCCGCGGTGACGGCGGACGGGTGGGAGCACCCGTATCCGCGGTCGGTGGCGGGTTACCCGGCGGGGGTGGACCGGATGTCGAAGTACTGGCCGCCGGTGCGGCGGATCGACGGGGCCTACGGCGACCGGAATCTGGTCTGCTCGTGTCCGCCGCCGGAAGCATTCGAGGACTGAGCCTCGCCCCGGGCCGTCCTGCCCGGGGTCGGGGTCTCGCCCGGGGGCCGGGGTACGAGACGGGCTGAGTGGGTCTCCGGTCCCGCGCGGGTCGGCGCTGCGTGGCTCGACGCCGAGCCGGATCCGATTCGCTACTCTGAGTAACCTTTGGTCTCGCGCCGAGGGTGCGCCGGGTCAGGCCGCGAGGGCGTGGATCGCAGGCCCGCGGTGCGGTTCGATCATGGTGCCGTCGGGCAGGATCTCACCGGTGTCCTCGAAGACGATGACGCCGTTGCAGAGCAGGCTCCAACCTTGCTCGCGGAAGGTGGCGACGATGCGGGCGGCCTCGCGGTCGGTCGCATCGGCGGAGGGACAGGTGTTCAGGTGCTGGCACATCGGGGGTCTCCGGTTGGGGCTGTGTGAGGCTTCACAAGAACAGTGGCGAACGTTACCTCAATCGAACGAGAACGGATCGATAGCGTAACGGTGTCCTTTTGAGAGAATCCTTAGTTTCCATGCTCCACGCAACCGGCCTCGGCGACTACTTTCCGACACCATCGTGATGGTCCCCGCCGACCGCTCCGGCGTCCTGCCAGGGCCGTCACCGTGCGTACACACTTTCGGGTGGTCGTTGGGTGATCCCGGTGACCCGGCCGAACTGGTCGCGCGATACTTCGTGGCGAGCGAGCTGCGGATGCAAGATTCTGACCGAACGGCTACCCGTATCCACCTGAAAGTTGATGGCACGTTGTGCAGTGCGGCACTCTACGTATCCGCGGCAGCCGGATCCGTGATGGTCGGCGGCCCGCCGGAGCGCCCAGCCCGGTGCGCGACATTCCCGATGTGTACCCCGAGGGTCCATGTCCTCCTTCGAGCAGTTGTCCGCAGACGCCGAGGGACGTCGCCGGCCGTGGTCGACAGATTGACCGACGCGCCTGCGCCTGCTGGATAGCGGCCCGAGACGGTGCGCCTCAGGGTCGGCGCCGATGGCTGCGCACGCCCGGCCGTGCCGATTGGCGCCGCCGTCGGCGGCGGTTGCCCACCGCCGCAGTCAGTGTTGCCAGGGCCCCGAATCCCGCCACGAGGACGGTTGCGCTCACCACGGTCCGCGTCCCGGGGCTCGGGTTGTCGCCGGGGTGGTGCTCGGCGGTCGGGTTGCCGGCGGTCGGGTGGGACGCGGCGGGGCGGGGCGCGGCTGCTGACGGCGTGGCGGTTCGGGGTGTCCTGCCGATGACGCCAGTGATCCAGTCGGCGACGGCGTCGACGCGCGCGCTCTCGTCGGTTTCCGCGTGGGGACATGACGGGCCGTGGCTGACCACGGAGATCAGGACGGCCGGGTCGGTGTCGTGTTGGGTGAAGTAGGGTCCGCCCGAGTCGTGCAGGCAGGGGCTGGTGTTGCGGTGCGGGGCGCGGCCCTGCACACCGATGTATCCCGCGTCCAGTGAGACGATCGCGAACTGTCCGGTCTGCAGGTTGGTGGCCAGGCTCGACTCGTCGCGGTCGACGGTCTGGCCGTAGCCGGCCAGCCGGATGGCGTCGCCGATGCGGGGTTTGTGACGGTTGAGCTGGATCGGGACGATGTCGGTGATCGGCTGGGCGAGCTTGGCTATCGCAATGTCAGTGGTCGGCGATTGACGGACCGCAATGACATTGACCTGGTGGCCGATCGTGCTGGTGAGATCTGTGCGCCCGACGGTGGCGGTCGTGACCCGGGCCACGGGATGCGAGACGCGGACGTTGTAGGCGTTCCGGAAGCAGTGTCCGGCGGTGATCACCCAGCGCGCCGCGACCAGGGCGCCGGTGCAGGAACTGTCCCGGGTTCCCCCGTCGGGGGTCGGCAGGTCGGTCATGGTCAGCTTCACGGCGAAGGCGTACTGACCTGGCGCGGCGTCTTGACCGTCGGCGATCGCCGGCGGTGGACCGGCCGCCATCGCCGGAACGCCGACCATGAGCATCCAGGTCAGTGCGGTCAACAGCGATGCGGAAAGCACCATGGTGACGGTGCGCAATCGCATTGGCAGTTTTCCCTTTCGAACAATGCAGCTACCCACAACGACAATCGGAAGGGAGCGTACGTCAGGCGTTCCACTCTTGCGTTTCGTAGGCGATTGATTGCACAAAGCTAAATTGCGGAATGAGTCAGCAATCTGGGGCCACCGGTCTAATCCGCATCCCGCGGATGGTTGATGGTCAGCACCATTGTCGCGGGTCGATGCGGATGAGGTGAGTAGTCGTGTCGGCAGGGGTGCGGGCACGGTCGCCGGGTGGTCGCGGGTGGTGGCGTGGCCGCCGACGGGAGCGCTGGACCCAGGCCGCTAGCCTCCTGGGATGACGATTCGGCTGGTCCGGTTGCTGGGGGATCCTGTTCTGCGCACGCCCGCGGCGACTGTGGTCGCCTTCGATGAGGCGTTGCACGCGGTAATCGACGACCTGCAAGACAGCGTGCGGGTGCCGGGGCGCGCTGGGCTCGCCGGCCCGCAGATCGGAGTCGGCCTGCGGGTCTTCGCCTACAACGTCGACGGTGTCGTCGCCCACATGATCAACCCGGTGCTGTCGGACCCGACCGGCGAGCAGATCGACGACGAGGGCTGCCTGTCGATCCCCGGACTGTATTTCCCCACCCCGCGGGCCACCTCGGTGACCGTGCGGGGCGTCGACCGCGACGGCCGGCCGGTGACGATCGAGGCGACGGGGTTTCTCGCCCGGGTGTTGCAGCACGAGAGCGACCACCTCTACGGCGTGCTCTTCGTCGACGCGCTGACGGGCGACGCCCGCCGGCAGGCGGTGCGCGAACTGCGCCGCACCCGCACCCTGGCAGGGCTCACACCACCAGGAACGCCGGTGGGGGATGGCTGAGGAAGTCGTGGTGGGAGATGTCCCAGCCGTAGGCGCCGGCGCGGCCGAAGACCAGCAGGTCACCCACCCGCAGGCGGCGTACGGGGGCGTCCCGCGCCAGCACGTCGCGCGGGGTGCACAGTTCCCCGACCACGTCGACCTCGGTGTCCTCGACCACCGGCCGGGCCCACTCGTACGGCCAGTCGTCGACCGCCAGGACGGTGAACGGGTGGCTGTAGCCCCACGCCGCGGGGAGCCGGAAGTGGTGGGTGCCGCCTCGTAGCACGGCGAAGGCACGCCCGTGGGTGTGTTTGAGGTCGAGCACCTCGGCGGCGTACCAGCCGGCGTCGGCGGCGAGGATGCGGCCCGGTTCGACCACCAGCTCGACCCCGGCGGGCGGTGCGGTCAGCCGGGCGCGCAGGACGGTCAGGTCGATGGTCGCGTCGCCGCGGTATTCGACGCCGAGACCGCCGCCGACGTTGACCACGCGCAGGTCGATGCCCTGGCGCTGCGACCAGGCGACCGCGTCGGTGATGAACGCGGCGTGTGCGGCGGCGTCCAGGTTGTTGGAGACGGCGTGCAGGTGGAAACCGATCACCCGGACGCCGGGCAGCTCGGCGGCCAGGGCGAGGACGGCCGGCAGCTGGGCCTCGTCGACACCGAACGCGGTGGCGACGCCGGTCATCGCGTGGCTGCCGGGCAGGCCCGGCCCGGCCCGGTTGACCCGTAGGCACACGACGGCGCGCAGCCCGGCCGCCCGGGCGGCCCGGTCGAGGCGGCGCAGTACGTGCGGGCACTCCACGTTGACCTGGGCGCCGGCGGCCAGGG
>JAVHVY010000132.1:0-16395 GCA_032160305.1 Actinoplanes sp. | reverse complement strand
CCGGCCGGGCCGGGCGGGGCGGCCTGTGAGGGTGGGTCGCCCGCTACGGTCACGGGGCCTCCGGGGTGAGCACGGCTGCGGCCGGCACCAGATCGGGGTCGACGCCCGCCTGCACCGCCAGCTCGCGGGCCCGCGGCCCTTTCAGCAGCTTCGCCGCCGGCGCCGCCTCGGTCGGCCCGGTGCCGTACGACGGGCACATCGTGGCCAGCGTGCACGCGCCGCAGGCGGGCTTGCGGGCGTGACAGACCCGGCGACCGTGGAAGATCACCCGGTGCGACAGCATCGTCCAGTCACGCTTCTCGATCAGGTCGTCGACGAGGAGCTCGATCTTCACCGGGTCGTCTTCGGCCACCCAGCCGAAGCGGTTGACCAGCCGACGGAAGTGGGTGTCGACCGTGATGCCGGGAACGCCGAAAGCGTTGCCCAGAATCACGTTCGCCGTCTTGCGGCCGACGCCGGGCAGCGAGACCAGGTCGGGCAGGGTGCCGGGCAGCTCGCCGTCATAGCGGTCGAGCAGCGCCTGGCCGAGTTTGATCAGGGAGTCGGTCTTGGCCCGGAAGAACCCGGTCGGCCGCAGGATCGCCTCCAGCTCGGAGCGGTCCGCGGCGGCGTAGTCGGCGGCGCTCAGATAACGCCCGAAGACGATCGGGGTGATCTCGTTGACCTTTTTGTCGGTGGACTGGGCCGACAGGATGGTGGCGACGGCGAGCTGCAACGGCGTGCCGAAATCCAGCTCGCAGTGCGCGTCGGGATGGGTCTCGGCCAGCTCTTTCGCCATCCTGCGGGCGCGGCGTTTACGCCCGATCGGGGTTTCCGCCGCGAACCGCTTGGCCGACCTGACCAGAACGGCCGTCCCGGCGGGGGCAGACGGGGCGGAGGCTCGAGTCACCGGTAAAGCGTACGTCGCACCACCAACACTCATGCCGGAGGCGAGATGGAACCGTCGGCGCCGATCCGCGCCGCGGTGTCGCCGAAGTCCGCCTTCGAGAGCTGCGCGACCAGCTTGCGCCCCTGCTCGTTCGCGCTGTCCCGGGTCGGCTCGCCGGCCGGCGACAGAGACGTGGACAGGAAGCTCCCGCCCGCCCAGGCGCCGTCCTTGGTCAGCTTGACGTGCAGCACCCCGCCGTACTTGAGGACGCCGGTGTTGGAGAGCGTACTGCCGCCGCCGGCGAAGTTGCCCAGGCTGTAGGCGATCAGTTTGCCCTTGTAGAACTGCATACCCCGGAGCACGTGCGGCCCGTGCATGATCACCACGTCGGCGCCGGCGTCGATCGCGGCGCGGGTGAAGGTGAGCGGGTCGCCCCGGTTCTCCCCGAAGAACAGCTCGCTGCCCCGCTTGACGTGGTTCTTGTCGGAGCCCTCCGCACCCAGGTGCGCCTGCACCACCACCACATCGGCCTCGCCCTTGGCCTTGGCGACGATCCGTCTGGTGTGCGCGATGTCGTTGAGGTTGTTCGTCCCCGCGTACGGCGAGAAGCCGAGCACCGCGACCTTGACACCCTTGACCTCGACGACGGTGATCTCGTCCTCGGCTCCGGTGTGCTTGAGTCCGGCCCCCTCCACTGCCCGGAGCGTGCTCGTATGGCCGCCCGGACCGAAGTCCTGGGCGTGGTTGTTCGCCAGGTTCAGCAGCTCGAAGCCGGCGTCTTTGAGATGGGCCGCATAGGACGGCGGCGAACGGAAGGCGAAGCAGTTGGCCTCGGCCGGGGACCCGCACTTGGAGGTGCCGGTGTCGTTGGTCAGCGGCTGCTCGAGATTGCCCATCACCAGGTCGGACTTCAGGGCCGACCGGACCGAGTCGAAGAAGCCGTCGCCGTCGTTGGGCGGCAGTCGGTTGGGCGCGCTGGCCATCATGATGTCGCCGGTCGCGGACAACTCGATCGACGGATCGGACGAGGTGGTGTCCGAAACGCCGGTGGCGGTGCCGGTCGACTCCGGCTTGGGCTTGGCGGCCGTCGCGCCCAGCGCCCGCGGCTGCTGCCAGGTCGAACCGTTGCCGGGGCGGTCGGCCATCGCCATCCCGCCGACGCCGAGGGCGACCAGTACGCCGAGCACGATGGCTATCGTGAGCACAGGTCGACCGAAGAGGCCACGACGCTGCGGGGGGTGGGCATTCATCGACCGCGACGATACCGTCAGGCGACAACCGCGGACGACGGAGGTTCGGGCCATCCTCGCCCAGTGACGGTGGTGGAAAGTACCCGGTGTGGCGGCTGACCAGTTGGCCGCGTGGCAACTGACCTGTTGCGCTGCGGGGTCTGGATCAAGGGGCGCCGCCGGTTTCCCGCCGGCGTGCGCCTAGACTGGCCGAGCGCGGCAGAGCGTGCGCAATCGGAGGTGCGGCGATGGACGAGGTATTGGCCCGCAGCGGAATCTTCCAGGGCGTTGACCCGGAGGCCGCAGAGGCGCTCGCCAAGGAGATGGACACGATCGAGGTCCGCAAGGGCGACATCGTTTTCAACGAGGGCGAGGCCGGCGACAGCCTGTACATCGTGCTGTCCGGCAAGATCAAGCTCGGCCGGCGCGCGGCCGACGGTCGACAGAACCTGGTCTCGATCATGGGCCCGTCGGACATGCTCGGCGAGTTGTCCCTGTTCGACCCGGGCCCGCGGACGGCCACCGCCACCGCGGTGACCGACACCCGGCTGGCCCGGCTGAAGAAGTCGTCGCTGCGCCCCTGGCTCAACAACCGGCCGGAGATCGCCGAACAGCTGCTGCGCGTCCTCGCCCGCCGGCTGCGCCGGACGAACGACGCGCTCGCCGACCTGATCTTCACCGACGTGCCCGGCCGGGTGGCGAAGAACCTGCTGCAGATGGCCGGCCGGTTCGGCACCCGCGACGGCGGCGTGCTGCGCGTGACGCACGACCTGACCCAGGAGGAGCTGGCCCAGCTCGTCGGCGCCTCCCGCGAGACGGTCAACAAGGCACTGGCCGATTTCGCCTCCCGCGCGTGGCTGCGGCTCGACGGCAAGAGCGTCATCATCCTCGACCCGGAGCGCCTCGCCCGCCGGGCCCGCGTCTGATCTGAACGTTCCGCACCACCCGATCGCATCACCAGGGGTCGCCCGTTCGGGCGGCCCCTTCGTGGTGTCCGGTTGTCGACTTTGCCGGCCCGATCGGGGGACGAAAGCGACCCGCCCAAGATCCGTGTCGCAGCCGCCCGACCACTCGTTACGGAGGTGGTCGATAGGCACCACAACGGTGAGAGGCGCGGGCTTTGGACAAGCTTGGGGGCGGCGTGGTTCGCTGCGCGGCGCGCGCGGGGCTCGAGGGCATGACCAGGGCGATGCCGTGACCGTGCTCGACACCGCCGTCGACCCGCGCAGCCCGGCGTATCTCGAGTGCCGCAGCACGATGCTGGAACGGCTCGCCGACCTGGAGGAAGCGCTGGAGGCGGCGCGTGGCGGCGGCGGCGAGAAGGCGGTCACCCGGCACCACGCCAGGGGCAAGCTGCTGCCCCGGGAGCGCGTCGAGATGCTGCTCGACCAGGACAGCCCGTTCCTGGAGCTGTCCCCGGTCGCGGCCTGGGGCTCGGGCTTCCCGGTCGGCGCGAGCGTCGTCACCGGGATCGGCGTGATCGAGGGCATCGAGTGCGTCGTGGCCGCCAACGACCCCACTGTCGACGGTGGCGCGGTCAACCCGTACACGGTGGCGAAGATCCGTCGGGCCGCGCGGATCGCCGCGGTGAACCGCCTGCCCCTGGTCAATCTGGTCGAATCGACCGGCGCGGTGACGCCGGCCGGGCCGCAGCCCGACGGCGCGCTCGCCCGCGACCTGGGCCAGCTCACCGCGGACCGGGTGCCGACGGTCTGCGTGGTCTTCGGGCCGACGACCGGGGACGCAGCCCACCTGCCGGCGCTCTCCGACTACACGATCATGGTGCGCGGGCACGCGAAGATGCTGAGCATCCATCCGCAGCCGGTCCGCGGATCAGCGGCGAACGGCCGCCCGACGCCCGAAGTGCGCAGCACGCCAACCGTGCCGGCCGGAGTCACCGGCCCGGCCGACCAGCTGGCCGAGGACGAACGCGACGGCCTGCGCCTGGCCCGCCAGCACGTTCGCCGGTTCAACTGGCACAAGCACGGCCCGCTGCCCCGCACCACCGTGCCGCCGGAGCCGCGCTACGACTGCGAGGATCTGCTCACGCTGGCCGCCGCCGATCCGGCCGTCATCTTCGAGCCCCGCGAGGTGCTGGCCCGGATCCTCGATGACAGCGACTTCGACGAGTTCAAGCCGGCGGCCGGCGCCGCGCTGGTGACCGGCTGGGGTGAGCTGCACGGTTATCCGATCGGCGTGCTGGCCGACCTGGGCGGCGCCTGCTCCCCGGCCGAGACGCAGAAGGCCGTGCACCTCATCCATCTCGCCAACGCGACCGCCACCTCGCTGCTGTTCATGCAGTACACCGGCACGTCGGTCGCCGGTGAATACGAGGCGGCCGACGTGCGGCACGGGGATCCGCTCGTGCACGCGGTCGCCAAGTCGACCGTGCCGCACCTGACCCTGATGATCGGGGACACCCCGGCCGCGGAGGCGGGCGTCTACGGCCGCGCCTACGAGCCGCGGTTCCTGTTCAGCTGGCCCGCCGTTCGTTATGCCGAGACCTCGGCGGTGGCCGGCAAGCTGCCGGACGACGGCGTCATCGACCCTCGCGACACCCGCACTGTCCTCGGCCTGTGCCTGTCCGCGGTGCACAGCGCGGCCGTCGAAGGCGCCGGGCACCTCGGCATCCTCCGACCGTAACCCTGAAGTGCCGCAACCCTGAAGTGCCGCAACCCTGAAGTTCGGAAAGGCAGACCCGTGATCCGACGTCTCCTGGTGGCCAGTCGTGGCGAGATCGCCCGCCGCGTCTTCGCCACTTGTCGCCTGGTCGGCATCGAGACGGTCGCCGTCTACACCGATGCCGATTCCGACGCGCCGCACGTGACCGAGGCCGACTACGCCGTCCATCTGCCCGGCGGCATCCCGGCCGCCGCCTATGCCGACGGCGCCCTGCTGATCACCGCCGCCCAACGGTCGGGGGCGAACGCCATCCATCCGGGCAACGGCGCGCTGGCCGAAGATCCCGCGTTCGCGACCGCGGTCGCCGAGGCCGGCATGATCTGGGTCGGCCCGCCGGCCGAGATGCTGGGCACCCTGCGCTGCAAGACCGGGACCAAGACGATCGTGTCCGCGGCCGGTGTGCCGACGCTGGCGACCTACGCCGACCCGGGGTCGGTGCCGGGCTTCCCCGTCCTGATCAAGCCCGCGGGCGGCTCCGGCGGGGCGGGCATCCGAGTGGTCCGCGACCCGGTCACGCTGGCCGAGGCGTTCTCGTCGACCCGCCAGGAAACCGGCGGCGACGCCTTCTGCGAGCCGTACGTGGACAACGCCCGGCACATCGAGGTGCCGATCCTGTCCGATGCGCACGGCGCGGTCGTGCCGTTCGGCGAGCGCGAATGCTCCGTGCAGCGCCGCTACCAGAAGATCGTCGAGGAGACGCCGTCCCCGGCGGTGGACCCGGCGATGCGCGAGGAGTTGTGCCGCGCGGCGATCCGGGCGGTCCGGGCGCTCGGCTTCGTCGGCGTCGGCACGGTGGAGTTCCTGCTCGACCCCGACGGTGCCTTCTGGTTCCTCGAGCTGACCCCGAGCCTGCAGGTCGAGCACGCGGTGACCGAATGCGTCTCCGGGTACGACCTGGTCCGGCTGCAACTGCTCGTCTCCGAGGGTGGCCGGCTGCCGATGCCCGGGCCGCCGCCGATCCGGGGGCACGCGATCGAGGTGCGGATCTGCGCCGAGGATCCGGCGTACGCCTGGCTGCCCGCGGCCGGGACGCTGCACCGCTTCGCCGTGCCGGACGTGATCGGCTCGTTCCGGCCGTTGCCGCAGCCCGGCCTGCGCCTGGACGCCGGGGTGACCGACGGCACCGTGGTGGGCACCCACCAGGATCCGCTGCTGGCGAAGCTGATCGCCTGGGCGCCGACCCGGCAGGAGGCCGCCCGGATGCTCGCGTCGGCGCTGACCCGGACCCGGCTGCACGGGGTCGTTTCCAACCGGGACCTGCTGGTCCGGGTGCTGCGGCACGAGTCGTTCCGGTCGGGCGACATCGACACCGGCTTCCTCGACCGGCATCCCGAGGTCTTCGCCCCGCTGCTGTCCTCGGTGGACGCCGTCCGGATCTCCTGCCTGGCGGCGGCTCTGGCCGGATCGGCGGCCCGGCGGGCCGAGGCGACCGTGCTCAAGTCGCTGCCCTCCGGCTGGCGCAACGTGCCCTCCGGCTCGCAGACCGCGGTCTACGACGGCCCGGCCGGCCCGGTCGAGGTCGGTTACCGGATGGACCGGCACGGCGAGCTGGCCGGCTGGTGGGTCCGCGCGGTGGACCCGGACGAGCTGGACCTGGCCGGGCTGGGTCAGGCGCCGACCCTGGACGACCACCCGCCGACCGTGGTCGTACACGCGAGCGCCGGCCGGGTGGTGCTCGACGTGAACGGCATCCGGCTGAGTTTCCACGTACACCGGGTCGGCGAGGCCTCCTACGTGGACAGCCCGGAGGGTTCGGTCACGTTGCGCGAACTCTCCCGTTTCCCACTGCCGTCGCTGGATCCGACCGAGGGGTCGCTGATCGCGCCGCTGCCCGGGGCCGTCCGGCGGGTGCTCGTGGTGCCCGGCCAGCGGGTCCGCGCCGGGGAGCTGTTGCTCACGCTGGAGGCGATGAAGCTGGAGCATCCCGTGCACGCCCCGTCGGCCGGGGTGGTGGCGTCGTTGCCGGTGCATCCGGGCGCCGAAGTGGACACCGGCGAGCTGCTGGCCGTTCTGGACCCGGAGTGATCAGCGCGGCAGCAGTACCCCGAGCGAGGCACTGAACAGCAGGAACAGCCCGAAGCCGCCGAAGAGCCACCTGCGCCTGCCGCGGGGTTCCTTCGGTTCGCCGGTGTGCTGGGGCGGGGTCTCGTCGGCCGGTTGCAGCGTCGGGGACACCGGCGGGACCGGCCGCGGCTGGGTGTACTGCGGCGGCACGAAGGTCGACGACGGGTACACCGTCGGCGGTGGCGTCCGGCCGTTCTGGTTGAGCCGCAGGTCGGTGAGCAGCTCGCGCAGCTGCTCGGCGGTGGGCCGGGCGGGGGGGTCGTTCGCCATGCCGTAGCGGAGCACCTCGGTCAGCGCAGCCGGCACCCCGGGCAGGTCGGGGATCGGCTCATGGAAGAGATCCATCAGGGCGAGCAGGCTGGGGCTGCGATCGGAGTCCCAGCGGGGCGGCCGGCCGCGCATCACCGCGTAGAGCGTGGCGCAAAGCGAATACACGTCGACCGCGCCGGACGGGACGTCGTTGCTGAACGTCTCCGGCGGGGCGTACGCCGGGGTCAGGACTTCGAGGGTGACCGACGAATCGCGCATCTCGCCGAGTACCGCGAGGCCGAAGTCGGCCAGCACCGCCGAGTTGAAGTGCGAGTAGAGGATGTTCGCGGGTTTCACGTCGCGGTGCAGCACCCCGTTGGCGTGCGAGTGGACCAGTGCGTCGGCGATCTTCATCCCCAGGTCGCGGGCGTCCGGCGCGTTCAGCGGGGCGGCCCGCATCCGGTCGAGGTACGATCCGTCACATAACTCCATGATCAGGTACGGATGCTGGTCGACCGTGACGCCGACGTCGAAGAGGTCGACCACGTGCGGGTGCGACGACATCCGGCCGGCCGCTCGCGCCTCGCGCAGGAAGCGCGCCTGGTCGCGGGGGCTGTCGAGGGTGCGATTCTCCATCTTGATCGCGACCTCGCGGCCCACCGAATCCTGGGTCGCCCGGTACACGGTCGCGTACCCGCCCCGGGCCATTACCGACAAACCGGACATGCCTGGGACGTACGGCGCTGGCAGGGCGCCAGGCGGAGTGTCCGTCACGACATAGAAAATACGCCAACTCTCGCCCAGATCATCCCGGCGCATCCGAGGCGAAGACGATAGTTTCGGCGGGCTCCACGCTCAAAAGGGCCAATGCGTCACGTAACTCCTCCGCGCCGGCCCGTTCGCTGACCTGTTGCGTCGCGTAGGCGAGCCGCACCGCCTCCTCGGCCGCTTCCGTCGCCTCGTCGCACCGGCCCTCGGCCGCCAGCACCCGGGCCAGGGTCATCGCGGTCACCACCGCGCTGCGGACGTCCTCCGATTTCAGCTCCCGCGCCCGCCGGACCCAGGTCATCGCGGCGTCCAGCCGGCCGTCGGCGAGCAGCGCGGAGGCGTACGACGCCAGCGCGTGCCGCCGGGAGAAGAGCAGCGACGGCGTACTCAGGTCGCTGGCGATCGGCGCGAGCAGCCCGACCGCCGTCGCCGGATCCCCCGCCCGCAACCGCGCCTCGGCCAGCAGCACCCGGGGGCCGACCTGGGCCGGCGCGAGCGGGTTGTGCGGCTCGACCGCGGTCATCACCCGCCGGGCGTCCGCCTCGGCCCGGTCGATGTCGCCGAGTTGCAGGTGGGTGAAGCCCCGGATGGTCCCGGCCATCCCGAGCAGCAACGGGTGCCCGGTCCGGTCGGCGTGCGCCAGCGCGTCGGTGAGCAGGTCCAGCGCGTGCTCGGGCTCGCCCAGGTTGCGGGCGATCGAGCCGCGCACCACCAGGGCCAGACCGCGCCCCCAGTCGTCCGACACCGTCGCGAACTCCCGGTACGCCCGGCGGGCCTCGGCGTCCGCCTCGTCCAGCTCGCCCAGTTCGGAGGCCGCGTACGCCTCGACCGCGCGCAGCGTGCCGACCGCCCAGCTCTCGCCGACCCGGTCGCCGAACGGCAGGAAGATCCGGGCCAGCCGGCGGGCCTCGTGCAGCCGCCCGGCGAGCAGCCGGGCGAAGGCGGTGGTGCCGCGCAGCCAGGACCGCCCGACCGGGTCACCCAGCTCGGCGAAGAGCCGCGCGGCCCGCCCGAGCACGGCGTCGGTGCCGGCGAAGTCGCCCCGGGTGGTGGTCACCCAGGCCAGATTCTGCAGCGCCCAGGCCTGCCCGTGCCGGTCCCCGGCGGCGAGCGTGACCTGGTAGGCGGCGGCGAAGCGGCTGCTCGCCTGGCTCAGCCGGCCGCCCAGAAAGTCGGCCATGCCGAGCCGGCGCATCGCGTTCGCGCGTTCCGGGGCCAGCTCGGCGGCGGTGGCGACCTCGAGTGCCTGCTGCCAGGCGGCCACCGCGCGGGCCGGGTCGCCCATCGCCTCGTGGGCGCGGCCGACCACGAGCAACGCCTCGGCCCGGCAGACCGGCTCCTCGTCGGCCGCCGCGGCGATCTTCTCCCCATAGGTCAGCGCCTCGCCGGCCCGGCCCAGCCGCAGCAGCGCACGGGAGCGTACGAGCTGGTCGGACAAGGGCAGGGAGTCGCCCGCGGTGGCGGCGGCGCGTTCCGCGTATTCGATCGCGGCGGCCGGTTCGATGTTGGCCAGGGCCCGCCGGGCCAGCCGGCCGAGGGCGGACACGCCGAGCTGGGCGACCTCGCGTACCGGCGCGTCCGGGCGTAACCGGACGGCGTCGGCTAGCTCGACCGCACACTCCGCGTGGGTGGCCACGAAGGCGTCCCGTTCGTTGTCGGTCAGGCTGAGCCGGCCGGCGTTGTCGTAGCCGAGCCGGTCGATCGACTCCAGCGCGGCCCAGGTGGCCAGGTAGGCGTGCCGCTCGGCGAGGTCGGCCTTGCCGATGCCCGCGTAGGCGGCCTCGCGCATCAGGGGCGTGCTGAAGGCGTACCCGCCGCGGACCCGGTGCAGCATCCGGCGTTGCAGCAGCTCGTCCACCGCGCGCTCGAGCTCGACTGCGGCGACCGCGCCCGGCCGGGCGTCACTGGCCGTACGGCGTTCGCGCAGCGCCTCGACCACGCCGGTCGGCACGGTGTCACCGACCACGGCCGCGTCGCGCAGCACCGAACGCGGCTCGGCCGGCAGCGCGTCGATCCGGGCCGCCAGCACGGCGGCCAGGTCCCGGGACAGCAGCTGGCTGCCCAGTGACCCGGCGGCGAGGTGCCATCTGCCGGCCGCGTTCGCGCCGACCGCCGGGGTCAGCGCGCCGCGTTCCATCAGCAGGGTGGCCAGCTCGGCCAGGTAGAACGGGTTCCCCTGGGCAGTGGCCAGCAGCCGGTCGGCGTCCGGCGGGGGCAGCTTGCCGCCGTTGAGATACGAGGTCAGCAGCCGGGCCGCGTCCGCGCCGCGCAGCGGGGGCAGGGTGTATACCTCGGCGTCGGCCAGCCGGGTCAGCGCCCCGGCCGTGCGGACCAGCTCCGGCCGGCCGAGCAGCAGCACGACCACCGGGCCGTCCACCCGCGACAGCATCCCGCCGAGCGCGTCGATGGTCGAGGCGGTCGCGTCGTGCAGATCGTCGACGATCACCACCAGCGGCGCTTCCCGGGCGAGCGCGTTCAGCAGGTCGGCGACCGCGGCCGAGAAGGCGTCGCCGTCGACCCGTTTGGCGCTCGGCGGCCAGTCAGCGACCGAGGCGGGCCTGACCGGTGCGGCCGGGGCCTCGCCGTAGCCGAGCAGCGCGAGCAGCCGGTCCAGGTCGATGCCGGGGGTCTCGCCGGCCCGGTCGAGCCGGCTGATCAGCCTGCGCAGCCGCTCCTCCACCACCGGGCGGGTGATCGTGGCGACGACGTTCTTGGGCAGACCGGCGGCCTTACGTACGAGGTCGGCCAGCGGGGCGAAGCGGCGGCGCTCCCCGAACGCGGCGCAGCGCACCCGCAGGACCCGGGCGCCGGTGTGGGCCGCGTACCGGCCGGCGCCGACATCGTAGCCGGCGGCGAAGCGCTTGACCTCGCCGGCGAACCGGGTCTTGCCGATCCCGGCCTCGGCGGTCAGCACCATCACCCGCGGCGTGCCCGAGTCGATCGCCTCGGCCAGCCGCCCGGCGATCCGGCCCAGCTCGGTCTCCCGCCCGACGAACGGCGCCTCGTCGCCCAGCCCGGACCGGGTTCCCGGCGCGTCATGCAGCCCGAGCAGCTCGAACGCGGGCACCGGCTCGCGTTTGCCCTTCAGTCGCAGTGGCCGCAACTGCCGCCAGGAGGCCACGTGCCGGGTCGCGTTGCCGGTCTGCAGCCCGGCGTAGACCGCGCCGACAGCGGACGCGTCGGCCAGCCGCGCAGCCGTGTTCACCGTGTCGCCGATGACCGTGTACTCGATCGACGCCTGGATGCCGGCGACCACCTCGCCCGTGTTCAGGCCGACCCGCAGGCCCAGCGGGGCGCCGCCGCCGCGCTCGTCGTCCAGCACCCGGCGGACGGCCCGTTGCATGCTCAGGGCGGCGCGAACGGCTCGTTCGGCGTCGTCCTCGTGGGCGACCGGCGCGCCGAAGACCGCCATGATGCCGTCGCCGGTGAGCTTGTCGACGTGGCCGCCGAAGGTCTTCACCGCGCCCGCGAGGGCGGCCAGCACACGGTCGGTGACCGCGCCGACCCGTTCCGGGTCGAGATCCTCCGACCAGGACGTGAAGTCGGAGAGGTCGCCGAAGAGCACGGTCACGATCCGCCGCTCGGCAGCGGGCAGCGTGGCCGCGGCGGGCAGGGCGGCGCCGCAGCTGTGGCAGAAACGGGCACCGGGAACGGCGACGGTTCCACACACGGGACAGGTCACAGCCGGTCCAACTGTTCCGGGGCTGGCGGTGATTCCCGTCTCAGGTAGTCGAGTTGCGCCCGCGCGGACGCCTCGGCGGCGAACCTGATCGCCGGATCGATCTCCGGATAGACCCGGTCGACCACCGCGTCGGGGGTCTGCGCGCCGTCCGCCATCGCCGCGCGCACCTGCGCGAGCCGCTGCTCGCGGTGCGCGAGATAGGCGTGTGCCGCCGCACCGCAGTCGCCCAGCGCCGGCCCGTGCCCCGGCAGCATCAGGACGTTCTCGTACGCCGAAAGCCGCTCCAAGCTGGCCAGGTAGGCCCCGAGATCGCCGTCGGGGTAGGCCACCACCGTGCTGCCCCGCCCCAGGATCGTGTCCCCGGTGCAGATCACCTGCGCACCGGCGCACTCGACGGCGAAGCACACCGAGTCGGTGGTGTGCCCCGGCGTGTCGAGCACCTGGATCTCCAGGCCGTTCCCGCCGAAGCTCTCCCACGGATCCAGCGGCACGCCCCCGATGCTGTACGCCGGGTCGGCGGCGAGCACGTGCGTCCCGCCGAGCAGTTCGGAGAGCCGGGCCGCCCCTTCGACGTGATCAAAGTGACCGTGAGTAACGAGAATGAACAGGAACGGTCCCTCCGCCGCGATCCGGGCCAGGTGGCCCTCGTCCAGCGGGCCGGGATCGATAACAGCCCCGAACTCGGCGCCCGGGGCGCGCAGCACCCACGTATTGGTCCCGTCGAGTGTCATCGGTCCCGGATTGGGTGCGCGGAGCAGCGTCACCCAGCCCGGTAGCCGGTCGACCGGCGTGACGTCGCGCACGCCCGGCATCGTACGTCGCCGCGGGCCACCCGGCCGAGGACCGAGTGTGCGATCCGGTCACTTACGGTCACGATTGAGGTCGATTCAGGCGACTTCCGCGATCACTTCCACCTCAACCGGGGCGCCCAGCGGCAGCTCCGCGACGCCGACCGCGCTACGGGCATGCCGGCCGAGCTCGCCGAGCACGTCGCCGAAGAGCTGCGACGCGCCGTTGACCACGGCGGGCTGACCGGTGAATCCCTCGGCGGACGCCACGAAACCGGTCACCTTGACGATCTTGACCAAGCGGCCGAGGCCGACCAGCGACTCGATCGCGGCCAGCGCGTTCAGCGCGCAGGTGCGGGCCAGTTCGGCCCCCTGCTCCACGGTCACCTCGGCACCGACCTTGCCGGTGTACGGCAGCTTGCCGTCGACCATCGGCAGCTGGCCGGAGACGTAGACGTGGCTGCCCGACTGCACGGCCGGCACGTACGCGGCCAGCGGCGGCACCACCTCGGGCAGGGTCAGCCCCAACTCGGCCAGCTTGGCGTAGATCTCCGCCCCGCCGTCCCCGCTCACCGGCACCGTCATGACCGAGCCGCCTTCGTCAGATCCTCCCGGCCCCCGCCCGCGCCGCCGTGGGCGCGGACCAGCGGGTGCCGCCCGGTGTAGTCGATCATGACTTGGGCCGCTTCAGGTAGGCCACCAGCTGCTCGGAATTGGGTCCCGGCACGACCTGGACCAGCTCCCAGCCGTCCTCGCCCCAGTTGTCGAGGATCTGCTTGGTCGCGTGGACCAGCAGTGGCACGGTCACGTACTCCCACTTCTGCATTACCCGGACTCTCCCTACCTCTTGACGGTTACCGCCTACCCCTTGACGGTTACCGCGCCAGCTTAGGGCTCGCGGCCTGCCCGTTTTCGTTAGGCTGAGGTCGAACGCACCTTCGGCACGACAAGGGGCCACGATGACTCAGCCGCCACACGGTGACCTGGCGGTTCAGCCGGGCCAATCGCAGTCATCCGGCGACACCGACTTCATCGACGCATCGCCGAGCGCCGACTTCATCGACGCACCGCCGCCGCCCGCCGGGTCGCAGTGGCCGCCGCTCGGCGCGTTCCCGGGCGAGCCGGGCCATCTGGAGTTCGACGACGCCCGCCCCACGGTGGCGATCCCGGCGTACCGGGAATCCTTCGCCGATCAGACCCAGGTGCTCGACACCGGGTGGCCACCACCGCCGCCCGCCGAGCCCTGGCACGCCCAGCACGAACGCGACGGCGAGTGGCAGACCCGGCCGCCCGAGCACCTGGCGTTCAAACATTCGATACCGTCCGCCGCGATCCCGCCCGGCAGCGCGGACCAGCCGGCCCAGGCCGCGCAGCCGACCTCCGACACGCCGCTGCTGCCGATGGAGCACCCGGCCCCGCCGCGGCGGCGGGCCGGCCTCTGGGTCGCCCTGGCCCTGGTCGTCACCTTGCTGCTCTGCGGCGGCGGCGCCACCTCGGCTTACCTACTGCTCCGCAACGCCGACTCGGGAACCGGCGCCCCCGACCCGGCGACGGCGGTCAACCGCTTCCTTACCGCCGTCTACACCCAGCAGGACGCCACCGCGGCCAACGCCCTGGTCTGCCGCACCGCCCGCGACCAGAAGAAGCTGTCCGCCCGGGTGGCCCAGATCAAGAGCTACAGCGCCCAGTACGACGGCCCGTCGTTCCGCTGGACCGATCCGGCGGTGGCGAGCCAGGACCAGGAGTCGGCGACCGTGGCCGTGCAGCTGACCTTGTCGACCGACGACGAGAAGCAGGCCCAGCAGGAACTCACCTTCACCGTGATCCACAAGACCGGCTGGCTGGTCTGCGACATCACCGGCTGACAGCCGTCGTGGGCCGCGGCCGGATCGGCGTTGCGCCACCGGCTGGCCAGGCGTCGTGGGCCGCGACCGGATCGGCGTTGCGCCCTCAGCGGCGCCGCAGGTCGGTCGACCCGGGACCCCGGCCGGGAGAGCCGCGATCCACGCCGGCTGACCTACGCTCGCAGGTGTGGTGAAGAACGAGCGAACCGGACGATGGCCCGCCCGCCTACATGTCGTGACGGGTAAGGGCGGCACCGGCAAGACCAGCGTCGCCGCGGCGCTCGCGTTGGGGCTGGCTGAGGGTGGCCGGCGCACCCTGCTCGTCGAGGTCGAAGGGCGGCAGGGCATCGCCCAGATCTTCGGCTACGAGCCGCTGCCCTACCAGGAGCTGCGGATCGCCCAGCTGCCGGGCCGCGGCGAGGTGCGCGCGCTGGCCGTCGACCCGGAGGAGGCCCTGCTCGAATACCTGGACATGTTCTACAAGCTCGGCGCCGCGGGCCGGGCGCTGCGCAAGATCGGCGCGATCGACTTCGCCACCACCATCGCACCCGGCCTCCGGGACGTGCTGCTCACCGGCAAGGTCAAGGAGTCGACCACCCGAACCCACAACGGCAGGCGGGTGTACGACGCGGTGGTGCTCGACGCCCCGCCGACCGGCCGGATCGGCCGCTTCCTCAACGTGACCGCCGAGACGGCCCGGCTGGCCAAGGTGGGCCCGATCAAGACCCAGAGCGAGGGGGTGGCGTCCCTGCTGCGCTCCCCGATCACCGCCGTGCACGTCGTGACGTTGCTCGAGGAGATGCCCGTACAGGAAAGTCTTGATGCCATCGTCGAGCTGACGGCGCTGCACATCCCGGTCGGGCGGATCATCGTGAACGCCGCTCGGCCGCCGCTGCTGCCGGCCGGCCGGGTCACCAAGACCGAGCTGAAACGCGGCCTGGTCGCGGCCGGCCTGCCGGCCGACGCCGGCACCGTGGCCGGGCTGGCCGCTGAGGCGAAGGCGCACCTGACCCGCGCGGAGCTGGAGGAATCGCTGCGCACCGAGCTGGCCGAGCTGGGCCGGCCGATGGTCGAGCTGCCCCTGCTTGCCGGTGGCGTGGACCAGGCCGGCCTGGACGTGCTGGCAGATCGCCTGATGAGGATCTGACGGGCCACCGCGGACCGGCCGATGGCCACACCCGCGGACAGAAAGCGGGCTACGCCGATGGCCACACCAGCGCACAGGAAGCGGCTACGCCGATGGCCGCACGCGCGGACCAGACTCGTTAGCCGATGGCCGCACGCGCGGACCAGACTCGTTACGCTCGGGTAGTGACCGCCCTGCGCCTTGACGTCGACGCGTTGCTGGCCGAGCCGACTACCAAGATCATCGTCTGCTGCGGCGCGGGTGGCGTCGGCAAGACGACCACGGCGGCGGCCCTGGGCCTGCGGGCCGCCGAGACGCACGGCCGGCGCACGGTCGTGCTCACCATCGACCCGGCCCGGCGGCTGGCCCAGTCGATGGGCCTGACCGAGCTGGACAACACGCCCCGCCAGGTGAAGGGCATCGACACCGAGGCCACCGGCGGCGAGTTGCACGCCATGATGCTGGACATGAAGCGCACCTTCGACGAGGTGGTGCAGCAGCACACCACGCCACGGCGTGCTGCCGAGATCTTCGCCAACCCGTTCTACCAGGCGATGAGCTCGACCTTCTCCGGCACCCAGGAGTACATGGCGATGGAGAAGCTGGCCCAGCTGCGCCTCGCCGACGAGTGGGACCTGATCGTGGTCGACACGCCGCCGTCACGGTCGGCGCTGGACTTCCTGGACGCCCCGGCCCGGCTCTCCCGCTTTCTCGACGGCCGGATGCTGCGGCTCATCCTGGCTCCGGCGCGGACCGGCGGGCGCAGCATGTTCAGCCTGGTCACGGCGTCGTTCGGGCTGTTCAGCCGGACGGTGCAGAAAATCCTCGGAGCGCAGCTTCTGACCGATCTGTCCGGTTTCGTGGCGGCGCTGGATTCGATGTTCGGTGGGTTCCGCCAGCGCGCCGACGAGACCTACCGCATCCTGCAGGACCCGCAGACGGCGTTCCTGCTGGTCGCGGCGCCGGAGCGGGACGCCGTACGGGAAGCGGCGTATTTCGCGGAGCGGCTCGTGGCCGAGCGGATGCCGCTGGCCGGCCTGGTCCTGAACCGCACGCACCGCGCGGAGTTCGACACGATCCCGGCCACAGCCGCGG
>JAVHVY010000095.1:0-24774 GCA_032160305.1 Actinoplanes sp. | reverse complement strand
ACGCGGGACGCCGGCCGGGGTGACGTCCGCCGGAATGCTACGCGAGTCGAGGACCTTACCGTCGCGGGTCGTCTGCGTCCAGCCGCTGTCCGCGGCGACCGAACGCTTCTTCCTGCCCAGCTCAATGCGGTGGCTGTGGCTGCGACCCGGCGACCCGGCACCCGGGGTGATGTCACCCGGGTCGGCTACCGCCGGAGTGGCGAAAAGAGCGGCTGATGCCACTGTGGACAGCGCCGCGATGGCCGCAAACTTCAGATACATTGATCGATCCCCCGTCGTGGTGTGCACGGGAGTGTAGATCATGCCGGGCACTATTGTCCGGCCGGTATTCAGTCCGCTGACACCGCACGGGCGACGTGCCGCAGAAGCTCCGCGTTGGTGGCTGTCGTCCGCAGCTGCTGGAGCAGCTGCTGCAGGCTCTGCCGGCGGTCCTGGCTGCTCAGGGCCCGGCGGAGCTGCTGGCTGAGGGCAAGCTCGGTGGGTGCCATCAGCACCTCGTCGTGCCGGGTTCCCGAAGCGACCGCGTCGATTGCCGGGAAAAGGCGAGACTCGGCCAGCGTACGGTCGAGCTTGAGCTCGGCGTTTCCGGTGCTTTTGAACTCCTCGAAGATGACGGTGTCCATCGCCGAACCGGTCTCCACCAGCGCGGTCGCGATGATGGTGAGCGAACCGCCGTTCTCGATGTTGCGGGCCGCGCCGAGGAAACGTTTCGGCGGATAGAGGGCGGTCGAGTCGATGCCGCCCGACATGGTGCGCCCACGGCCCGGCGCGGCCAGGTTGTAGGCGCGGCCGAGACGGGTGATGGAGTCCAGCAGGACCACCACGTCGCCGCCCGTTTCCACCAATCGTTTCGCGCGTTCGATGGCGAGCTCGGCCAGGGCGATGTGCTCGCCCGGCGGCCGGTCGAAGGTGGCCGCAATAACCTCGCCCTGCACGGATCGTTGCATGTCGGTTACTTCTTCAGGGCGCTCGTCGACCAACAGCACCATCAGATGCGCTTCTGGATTGTTGCGGGTGATCGCGTTCGCAATGGCCTGCAGAACCATGGTCTTGCCGGCTTTGGGCGGGGAGACGATCAGCGCCCGCTGGCCCTTTCCGATCGGCATGACCAGATCGATCAGGCGGGTGGTGAGGATCTGCGGCTCGGTCTCCAGGCGCAGCCTTTCCTGCGGGTAGAGGGCGGTCAGTTTGTAGAAGTCGGGCCGGCCGTGCGGCGCTTCGCCGTTGATCGTGTCGACGGTGAGGGCGGTCGCGCGGCGGGGCTGGCCGGTGCTGACCCGGGCCGTACCGCTGACCAGGTCACCGCGGCGCAGGCCGAGCGAACGCACCTGGGCCGACGTCACCGCGATGTCGTCCGGGCCGGGGAGGTAGCCGTCGGCGCGCAGCCAGGCGCGGTCGTCGACGATGTCGAGCAGGCCGTTGACGGCCAGGTCAGGGGCTTCGGAAGCCGGGTGGGCGGGGGCGGGGCGCCGATTGCGGGGAGGCGCCGAGCGGCGCGCTGCGACCCGTGGTTCGAGGTCGGTCATGAGGTTTCTCCAGGGAAAGTGATGGTTCCTCCGTTGGTGGGGAGGGGCGGGCGGCGGCGACAATTGGGCCACCGGGACAAATGCCGCAGTCAGGTGCGGGGAAATGTCCGGAACGGGACAGCGATTGCTGCAATACGGGCGGGGTCGCGCCAGACCGAAGGCTTGAACAAGCACCTCAGAGGAGGGGTCGTGGCCGGCGAAGATGCCGAAGACACCTGGACGTCGCAGCCGGAGGCTACACAGAGCCACCGATAGTGTGACACACCGCAGAGTGGCCGACAACCCCGGATCGGCAGCCGCGCCGACAACCTGAGCCCGGCTGGGCGCCGGACGAAGGCGGGAACGGCTACCAGGCCCGCCTGCTGCGATGACCTCGAAAGCGCCCCCGCACCGGCGCCGTTACCCGCTGATCGGCGGCTATGACGCGGCCGACCAGAGGGGAGCAACGACGCCGGCGCTAGCTGCCGCTCCGGCAAGGCTTTCGATCTACTTCCAGGCGGCGGTCGACCAGTCCTCGCTGGCCCAGAACCGGCCGGACCAGGTGGTCGCGGCCCAGAACCGGCCGGCCCAGAAGCGGCCCTGCCAGGACGGGTCCTGCCAGGAGGTCGGCCCACCCCACGGCGAGCCCGGCCACGTGGCCGCGCTCCAGGTCTTGGACGCGAACGAGGTACCGGTCCAGCCGTCCCCGGCCATCCGGACGCCCAGCCAGAGGCCGCCCTTCCAGGCCGTTCCCGCCAAGGCGGCTGTCGCATGCGCACTGCCACTGAAGGAGCCGAGAACAGTGCGGTCGCCCTTGAGCTCGATTCCGTTCACCACGACTCGGCTGGACCCGCGGGCACCGTCCAGCCCACCCGTGCCGCTTGCTACCTCTGAGGTCTGTGATGCGGTGCTGTACGGCTTCAGCGCCAGGGCAGTGCTCAGGTTGAGCTCGTGCAGGCTCTGCGTCGCGCCGAGGCCGGAGGTGATCGCCGTACCGCGCGCTATGACGTCCTTGACCTGGTCCGGGGTGAGCGTGGGCCGACTCTGCAGCAGCAGCGCGACGGCGGCCGCCGTTACCGCGGTCGCCTGCGAGGTGCCGCTCCCGCGGAACAGTGTCGTGCCGGTGCGGGCCGAGGGGAACGAATTGTCGATCATGGAGCCGGGGTCGCGTAGCGACACCACGGACTGCCCGGGAGCCAACACATCCGGCTGCCGGTGGCCCTCGGTCAGATTCGTGTAGGCGGAGAGTGTGTCGTCGCCGGTGCTGAGCGTGCCGTTGGTGTCGGCGGCGCCGACTGCCAGAACGAACGGGTCGGCGGCCGGGTTGGTCAGGGTGGTGGTGTTGTTGCCGTCGTTGCCCGCGGCCACGACGACCACGATGCCGGCCTTCCAGGCTCGTTCGACCGCGAACTGCAGCGGGTCGGTGAGCCGGGTCGGCTTGCCGGCGCTGCCGTAGGCGAGTGCGATGACCCGGATCGGATTGGCCGCGTCGTCGCCACGGTGTTGCACCACCCAGTCGAGTCCGGCGATGACCTGCGAGACGTCCACGGCCCCATTGCCGGTGCCGAGCTTGATCGAGGTCAACTTCGCCTTGGGCGCGATACCGACCGTGGACGTCGCGGTGTCGTTTCCGATGATGATGCCCGCAAGGTGCGTCCCGTGCCCGTACGTGTCGAGGTAGCGCAGGTCGGATGTCTGCGACTCGAACGACAGGTCCGGGCCGTTGACGATTTGGGCGCCGGGCAGTCCTGCCACCGGCGCTACGCCGGTGTCGAGCAGGGCCACGCCGACACCGGCTCCGCTGAGTGCCGCGGCGGCGCCCTGGTCCGCGCCGATGATCTTGCGGATGTCCTTGAGTGTGGTGCCGGTGCTGGTGCCGGTTGAGGCTGGGGTGCTCATCCAGGTGTCCGCCGAGCCGGTTTGGGAATGGTCCGTGCTGCTCAGCGCGGCGGCGCCGCTCGCGGACAGCGACACGATCATGAGCAGAGGTAACAACGCCGAGCCGAGCCTATTGGCTCCGAGTAACGCGGGAAAAGGCCGAGGCAGCATGGGGGGAGTCCATTCCGGGAGCGGGATGTGACGTAGGTGCTCCATAACTATGAGTTATCGAGTACGGAAGGTGATCACTCGGTACGGTGGTTGAACCGAACGGTTGACGACGTTCGAACCGGCGGCAAGATGACGACTCCCCCGCTTCGCCAGAACTGTCGAGGCAACGGCGACGATTACTCAGGTACGGCCGGTCGGAGCCGATTGCGGAGCTTGACAGCTTCCGGCCCTGGACCAGCACAGGCGGTGACGAGGTGAGCGAGACAACCTTCGACGCCGTGACCGGGGCCTGGTCGCGGGCTTCCCTGGAGCCGCTCATCGCCCAGGAGCTCGCGAGGGCCCGGCGTAACGGCGAACCGTGCGCGGTTTTCCTCTTCGACGTGGACTTCTTCAAGACCGTCAACGACGTGTACGGCCACCAGCGTGGCGATGAGACGCTGCGGCAGATCGCGGACCGGATCATCGGCGCGCTGGGCAGCGACGACACGCTGTTCCGGTACGGCGGCGACGAGTTCGTCGTACTCCTGCCCGGCGTGCCCGCGGCGCGCGCCGTCGCCCAGGCCATCAGCCTCACCGCGCAGATCCGGGACACCCCGTTTCCGGGCGAGCCCCCGCTCAACATGTCCATCAGTTTGGGGGTGGCGACGTACCCGGCGGACGGAACGGACGTCGCGTCGCTGCTGCTCGTTGCCGACCGCCGCAACTACCTGGCCAAACATCGCGGTCGCGGCGGCGCCGTCGCCGACGACGCGCCGGCCGAAGCCGAGGCCAGCTCGTCGCGGCTATGGGAGCGTGATGTCGCGCTCGCCGCGACCCATCACTTCCTCACGGCACTGTTGGCGCAGCGCTACGGTGCGCTCTGCGTGACGGGCCAGCCTGGCGCCGGCCACACGCGCTTCATGCAGGAGGTACGCCGGCTCGCAGTCCTGCGCGGCTACTCCGTGCTCGATGTGGTGGGGGACGCGAAGGCCGCCGCGCCCAGCGGCCCGACCCTGCTACTCGCCGACATCGGCGAGGCGACCGCGGTGCCGGAGTTGCTCGCCCGGTGGGGTGCCGCGATACCAGCGGTGCTGGGGGTGGCGTTCGCGTGCACCACCTCGTCCAGCGTCCTCCCGGGCGACGTGCCCGTGCTCGCCACCGTCGAGGTTGCCCCATGGTCCCCCGCGACGATTCGGATCTGGCTGCGCTCGGTACTTCGAGGTGAACCCGCCGACCCGCTGACCAGCTGGATCGTCCGGCAGAGCGGTGGCCTGCCGGCCGCGGCGGCCCGGGAGCTGGACGGGCTGCGGGAGCGCGGCGGCCTCGTCAGCGACGGCGCGGGCAGCTGGTCGGTCCGACCGGCAATGGTCGGTCGAGCGTCACGCCGGGTCGCCCTGCCGTCGACGGTGAGCAGTCTGGTCGGCCGCGGTCCCGAGCACAGCCGGGTGGCGGAGCTGCTGCGCTCGGGTCGGCTGGTGACCTTGATCGGCCCCGGGGGCGTCGGCAAGACCCGGCTGTCGCTGGCGATCGCCGAGTCGATGGCCGACGACTTCGAGGACGGCGCCGTCTTCGTCGCGCTCGCCGACACCACAACCAGTGACGAGGCGCTGAGGGCGCTCGCCGCCGCGCTCGACGTCGACCAGGTACCGGGCGTGCCGTTACTCGACGAGATCGCGGAACGACTCGCCGACCAGTCGTTGCTGCTGGTACTCGACAATGTCGAGCAGGTACGGGAGGCCGCGCCCGCTTTCGGCCGGCTGCTGTCCGCCGCGCCGGCAGTCACCATCCTGGCTACCAGTCGCGAGGCCCTCGACATCTACGGTGAGCAGGTATATCGGGTGCCGCCGCTGCCGTTAGCCGATCTCCCGTCGCTCCCGCGCGGCGCCGAGGGTGTCGCGCTCGCACTGGAACGTTCGCCCGCCGTTGCCCTGTTCGACCAGCGGGCGCGGGCCGCCCGTGACGACTTCCGGCTCTCCGCCGCCACGCTCGCCCCGGTCGCGGAGCTGTGTCGGCGCCTCGACGGCCTTCCGCTGGCCATCGAATTGGCGGCCGCCCGGATCGTCGCGCTTGAGCCGGCGGAGCTGCTCGAACACCTGGGCCGTCACCTGGACACGCTCGGCGGCGGCCCCAGCGATCGGGCGGAGCGCCAGCAGACACTGCGGGGTGCCATCGACTGGAGCGTGGCGCTGCTTGACGACGACACTCAGCGCCTGTTCGAGGCGGTCGGTGTCTTCACCGGCGGGTGCCGGCTGGCCGCGGCAGAGGCCGTTGCCGACAACCCGGACCCGGCCGGCGGCGCGGCTCCGGCAGCCGGTACCGGCACGGTCGCGGCACAGCTGGTCGCGCTCGTCGCGAAGAGCCTGCTCACCGTCGGCACGGACCCGGACGGCGAGCCTCGCTACCGGATGCTGGAGACGATCCGCGCGTACGCCGCGGCGCGGCTCGCCGAACGCGGCGCCGAGCCGGTCAGGGACCGCCACCGGGCCCACTTCGTGGCGCTGGCGCTGGCCGCCGCTGCCGGGATGGCCGGCCCGGATCAGGCCCGGTGGACGGAGCGTATCGACCGGGATTATCCCAACCTACGCACGGCGATGGTCGGGGCGCTGGAGCGTGGCGACGACGCCGCGCGCGATCTGTGCCTGGGTCTGTGGCGGTACTGGCGCCGCGGCGCGCACCTCAGTCAGGGCCGCCGCTGGATGGACGAAACACTGTCGGGCCTTCGCGGTGCCGCCCGCGAGGATCTGCTCTACCCCGCCGCGGTGCTGGCCGCGACCCAGGACGACGATGCCGCGGCGACCCGGCTGGGCCTCGAATGCCTGCAACTCGCCCAGGCCGGGGGGAACCGGGAGACCACCGCCCGGGCCCGCAACATCCTCGGCGTCGCGGCCATGCGGGCCGGCCGGTTCGGCGAGGCGGCCGAGCACTTCGGCTTCGGCCTGGAACTGTGGCGCGAGCTGGATCAGCCACACGGCACCGCGACGGCGCTGGGCAACCTTTCCAAGCTCGCACTGCTGGAAGGGCGTACGACCGCGGCCGCCGACTACATCCACGAGTGTCTGGAGCTGGAGCGGTCGACGGGAAACAGCGCCGGGGTGCTGCTCGGGCTGGAATGCCTCGGCGAAATCCTGCTCGCCCGGGGTGACCTGGCCGCCGCGCGGATCACCGCCGCCGAGGCGCTCGCCCTGAGCGTGGAACTGGGTGACATCTTCGGCGAGGCGACCGCCCTGCACCAACAGGCGCTCATTGCCCGCGAGGCGGGCGAGCTCGGCGCGGCGCGGGAGTTGTTCGCCGCCGCCCTGGTCCGCCGGTATGAGGTCGGCGATCGTGAGGATCTCGCCGTCTCGTTCGACTGCCTGGCCGAGGTGATCGCCGACATCGAGCCGGAGCGGGCAATCCGCCTGCTTGCGGCAGCTGAAAACCTGCACCAGGCGCGCCGGACCGGCGCGCTGCCGGACAGCGGCGGCCGGCGGGAGGCTACTCGGGAGGCACTTCGCAGCGCCGTTGGCGACCCGGTCTTCGCAGCGGCATGGCGATCTGGCCGCCGGGCCTCCCTGGACGCCATCGTCGCCGAGTCGGCCCCGGCGGTCGCCGACGGGTTCACCGGGTGAGAGCCGCGTTTCGCGTCTCCGTCGGCCGGCTCACCCTCCCGGCGGCAACCGAGGCAGGGCATCGGGACCAACCAGCAGGCGCGCGAGACTCGACAGACAGACCGAATCGGCGCCCGCCCGGACGTGACCGCCTATGGTCGATCTGATGATGGGGCGACAGCACGACTCCGGGGCCGACGACCGGCAGGACCAGGCGCGATCGGACGACAAAGCAGCGGCGTCCCCGCCGGACGCACAGGGGGCCGGGGGACGTGCTTCGGTTCGCGCGGCCGTGCTGGTCGGCGCGCTCGGTGTGGTGTTCGGCGACATCGGGACCAGCCCGATCTACACCATCCAGACCGTGTTCAACCCGGCTGACCCGCACCCCGTGCCGGTCAGCACCGCCAACGTGTACGGCGTCGTCTCGCTGATCTTCTGGTCCGTGATGATCATCGTCACGCTGACCTACGTCCTGCTGGTGATGCGCGTCGACAACGACGGCGAGGGCGGCATCATGGCCCTGATCACCCTGCTGCGCCGCTGGGGAGGCACCGGGCGCCGCCGGGCCACCGCGGCGCTGGCCGCGCTGGGGATCTTCGGCGCCGCGCTGTTCTTCGGCGACAGCATGATCACACCGGCCATCTCCGTGCTGTCCGCCGTGGAAGGCGTCAAGGTGGTCGAGCCGTCGTTGGCCGGGCTGATCGTCCCGGGCACCGCGGTGATCATCGTGCTGCTGTTCGCGTTCCAGCGCAAAGGCACCGCCGCGGTCGGGCGGCTGTTCGGCCCGGTGATGATCGTCTGGTTCGTCGCGATCGGAGCGTGCGGCGTCGGCGGCATCATCAGGAACCCGGAGATCCTGCGGGCCTTGTCGCCCACGTACGCGGTGCAGTTCCTGGCCGGGCGGTTCGAGGTCGCCTTCTTCGCGCTTGCCGCGATCGTGCTCGCGGTCACCGGCGCCGAGGCACTGTACGCCGACATGGGGCACTTCGGCCGCCGGGCGATCACCCGCGGCTGGCTTTGCCTCGTACTGCCGGCCTGCGCGCTGAGTTACCTCGGGCAGGGCGCGCTGGTCATCAGCGACCACAGTACGGTGAGCGGCCCGTTCTTCCTGCTCACACCCGGCTGGGCGCGTATGCCGATGGTGCTGTTGGCGACCACGGCGACGGTCATCGCCTCGCAGGCGGTGATCACGGGCGCCTACTCGGTGGCGGCGCAGGCCGCCGAGCTCGGCTATCTGCCGCGGTTACGGGTGGCGCACACCTCGGCGTCGACGATCGGCCAGATCTACGTCCCGTGGATCAACTGGCTGCTGATGGTCTCGGTGCTCACCCTGGTGTTCGCGTTCCGCAGCTCGGCGGCGCTGGCGTACGCGTTCGGGATGGCCGTGATCACCACGATCACGATCACCACGCTGCTGTTCTTCTACCTGGCCCGGGTGCGATGGCACACGCCGCTGTGGTTGGTCGGGCTGGGCGCGGGTGGCCTGCTGGTCGTCGACCTGGTGTTCCTGGCGGCGAACCTGACCAAGCTGGTGCACGGGGCGTGGCTGCCGTTGCTCATCGGCGTGACCGCGTTCATGGTGATGACCACCTGGCGACGCGGGCGGGAGGTCGTCACCCGCGAGCGCGAACGGGCGGAAGGGCCGCTCCGCGGATTCATCGATCGGCTGCACGACGAGCCGCTCGTCCAGATACCCGGGACCGCGATCTTCCTCAACCGCGGCAAGCAGACCGCGCCGCTGGCCTTGCGCGCCAACGTCAAGCACAACCACGTGCTGCACGAGCAGATCCTCGTTGTCTCCATCGAGACGCTGCCGGTGCCCCACGTACCGGACGAGCAGCGGATCGAGATCGACAACCTCGGCCACGGCAGCGACGGGATCATCCACGTCAGCGTCCGGTTCGGCTATATGGATACGCCGGACGTGGCGACCGCGCTGCGGCTGCTCGACCCCGTACACACCGAAGGACAGATCTCGCTCGACGAGGCGTCCTACTTCCTGTCGAAGATCGAACTGAAGAAGGGCCCGGCGCCGACGATGGCGGCGTGGCGAAAGCACCTGTTCATCGCCACCTCGCACATCACCGCCGACGCCGCCGAGCACCTCGGACTCCCCCGCGACCGTACGGTCGTCATGGGTTCGCAGATCGACGTGTAGTGCTCGCCCGGCAACGGCCCGCCTCGGAGCCGCGGCGCCACGCAAGACCCCGCCGCCCTCATCCACGGCCTCACGCCATGACCGCGCCGACGGACGTGGACGGCGGCGCGACATGGCTACGGGCCCGTCGGACCCGACGGGCCGGGTCAGCAGATGCCGTCGGTTGACTTCGGGTTCAGCAACCCGAAGACGGGTCGCAGCTTGACCCCTGCCACGGTGCCGAGCAGGGCGGCGCAGCCCCAGACCCAGCCGCTGACGTTGCCCACCGAGATCCCGCTCAGGAAGGCGCCGATGTTGCAACCGCCGGACATCCGCGCGCCCAGACCCATCATCAGGCCGCCCATCAGTGACGCGAGGGCTGTCCGCCACGCGACCCTGCTGTGCAGAGTCCATGCCCCGGCGGCCGCGGCGGCGAACGCGGCACCGATCATGATGCCGAAGTTGGTCAGGCTCATGGCGTTGGTGAGCAGGGGCGCGTTGATCTGCGCCGCGTTGGCCGGCTGCTGCCAGAACGCCCACGCCTGCGGGTGGAGGCCGATGAGTTGCAACAGCTTCGCGCCCCACAAGGAGAAAGCGGCGGCGATTCCCCAGGTGCGCCCGGAGAACAGGAAGACGACACCGGCCAGTACACCGAGTACGAGCGCTCCAACGAGCGGCGACCACGAGCCGCGGTAGAGCCGGGCTATCCCATGCGCGGTTGGCACGGGCGCCGTCGGCGGTGGCAGTCGGCGATGCTGGATCCGCCGGGTGATCACAGCGAGGACGGCGAGCGCGGCCAGGGTGACCGCCCACGAGCCGATCCAGCCGACGTGATCGGCCAGCAGCAGGCCGCGGGTTGTCGGCAACTTCGCGAAAACCGGATAGGCCCAGGTGTAGAAGACACCGCCCGCCATGAAGCCGCCGAGTGCGAGCACAATCGTTGATTGTCCGCTACCCACAGCGAAGAGCGTTCCGGACGCGCAGGATCCGGCCAGTTGCATGCCGGCGCCGAACAGGGCGGCGCCGAGGACCAGTCCGAAACCCACCGGCGCCGGCACCGGACGGGCGATCGGCCCGAACGCGGTCCATCCGGTGATGATGACCAGGGAAACCGCCGAGGCGGCGGTGCCGAGGAGCACGAACTGAGCCCGCAGACCTTCGCCGTTGCCGACGGTGACCAGCTGCCGCCAGCCCGAAGTGAAGCCGAAGCGGGAGTGGAACAGGGCGAACCCCAGTGCCAACCCGACCGCGAGAAGGGCGCCGAACTTGGCTCCGTACAGCGCCCATACGGCGCCGACCGACAGGGCGGCCAGCATTGACGACACGAGCAGCGCGCGTCCGTTGATCGGCGCTTGCGGGTCCGCTTTGGGGGGCGCACAGGAGGTGGGTGCGTCGCGGACGAACCGCTCGCGCAGGCTCACACCGGCGTCGAGAACGGGAACGACCGGAACGGTGACTGGCATCTGTTTTCCTTTGACTTCGCGATAGACTGTGTCGGGTCAGTCGCCGGCCGAGGCAGAGCCCGGCGAATTGTGCCGCAGGGGTGCGGCCGGACTGCTCACTGACTTGCTTCGGCTCGCCGGAGCAGTTCGACGTCCAGATCCCGTACCTGGCACAGGACATCCGCGATAGCCTCGTCGGTCAGGGCTCCCTCGTGGGCGAAAACTACGGCACCGAAGCGAATGACGGCAATCTTCGGTACCGATTCGACGCCGAACGCCTCCGCCAGATCTGGTTGCCGGTCCACATCGACCATCGCGAAGGTGACGTCCTCGTTCTCCTTAGCGGAGTCGTCCAGCACCTCTCGAAAGCTGCGGCAGGGCGAGCACCACTCGGCGAAGAAGATCATGACCAGAAAGGGATTTTCGGCGAGCAGCTCCTGGATTTCCTCGGATCGGACGGTCGTCAGGCGACTGCCTTTGCTTGTCATGGTCCACCTCGGTTGTTGTCCACGGATCCTCCTTCAGGCGAGCGAAGGCTCGACATCGGCGTCGTCCGACTGCGCGATCACGAATTCCAGAACGTTCAGCAGAACCTGCTTGACCTCCGAACGTTCGCGGGCGTCGCAACTCAGGACGGGAATCGATTCGTCCATGGCGGTGGCCTTACGGACACTTTCCACGGAATGGTGCAGGATCCCGTCGAAGGTGTTCACCACCACGATGTAAGGAATCTGCCGGTTGTCGAAGAAGTCGATCGAGAGGAACGAATCGGCGAGCCGCCGGGTGTCGACGAGCACCACCGCGGCGATCGCCCCCCGGACCAGGTTGTCCCACATGAACCAGAAGCGTTCCTGCCCGGGCGTGCCGAACAGGTACAGCAGCAGGTCGTCCTCCAAGTCCACCCGTCCGAAGTCCATCGCCACCGTGGTGGTCCCCTTCAGCGGAACCCGGAAGATGTCGTCCACGTCGTTGCTGGCCGTCGTCATCACCGCTTCGGTCGTCAGCGGCTTGATGTCGGAGACGGCGCCGACGAATGTCGTCTTCCCGACCCCGAAGCTTCCGGCGACCACGATTTTCACTGATGTGACGGTCTTGCGAGGCGGAATTTCCACAGCGACGCCTCCGGCGGATCTGTGCTGAACAATGTTGTCATTCATAACGACGTCCTCACCTGGCCCCTCACGGCATGGTTCCGGTCATACTCCACTAGCACGGTGGGCCACCAGTTTCGCCCGCAGGTCATGGTCATCGCGCAGCGTGGGAGTCAGCATGCGACCGACCCGATCCACCAGTAGCGCCATTTCATAGGCGATCTGCCCGACATCCTCGGACGGGTCGGCCAGGGCGGCGAGACTCGATCCGTCGCTGATGGACATCAGTAACATGGTCCCGCCATCCATCTCCACGATGGTCTCGTTGACGTTACCGGCGTCGAAGCACTGTGCCGCTCCGTCAGTGAGGCTGACCAGGCCGCAGGCGACCGCGGCCAACTGGTCCGCGCGATCCTCCGGCAGGTCATTGGACGCGGCGAGCAACAGACCGTCCGCCGATACCGCGATGGCGTGTGCCACTCCGGGCACGCGTTCGGCGAAATCGCTGATGAGCCAGCCGTAGTTGTGTGTCGGTACAGGCCGAACTTCCATGATCACTCCGATTTTCCTGAGGCTTCACCGCGAGCGGGCACGGAGCTCATCGCGGGCGCATTCTTCGATTTCTTACTCATGATTCTCCACCTTGACGGTCGGCTCTCCGATTCGATGCCGTCTGGTTTCGCCTTGCGTACACCACGCTGGAAACTCGACAGCCGGGACCGGAGGCGATCCGGATTCCGTTCAGTCGGCTGACGGCTCGGTGTGGTCCCGCCGCCCGGTTTAGTACTGCCCGGCACCAGATGGGCACCTTGCTCGCGGATAGGCAGACCGTCCTCGGTGTAGGCGTACTCACGCGGCTCGTTCATCGCTGTCAGCACACGCCAACTCGCGTCCGCTGCCGATCCCCAACCAGCCTCGCCGACACCGGGTGCCGCTGAGACCGCCCGTGGCTGCCCGGCAGTCTCCCGGGCCCGGAACCAGGATGACGCCACCCGCTCTGCCAGGTTCGGCGGTTGCTTGCCGATGAGCCGGGTCGGCATCCGGACCGGAAGGTCCGTCGGAACGTTGGCATGGGCACCCTCCATCAGTTCTTCCCGGTGCGACCGCCGCGGCCGCTCCGGACTTGAGCCCTGAAGTGACGGCGCGCGCCGTTGCGGGACGGGCCGGTCCCGCAGTACCGGGCGCCGCTCGGCGTTTTCGGAACGGCTGGCGCCCACTGGCGCCGGGACGGGCCGGTCCCGCAGTGCCGGGCGCTGCTCGCCGTCTTCGGAACGGTGGGCACCAACCGCTACCGACTCCGGGAGTGACGTGATCTCGGATACGTCCGGCGGACTCACGGCCACCAGCGCGCGCTGCTCCGGTGACGGGAGGTGATCGGCGGGAACGTCGTCCGGGATTTCTGGCACGGCGATCCTCCGATCGGACTCGGCTGGGCTCTTGCTGCGCTGTGACGCGGCCTTCAGCGCATGCCGCCGGTCCGCCCACCCGGGCCGCTCGGCATCGACGACGAAGTCGGCGGGCACACTGATCAGGACGCTCACTCCCGTCGACTGATCCCCGCCCAGCAGCTCGACGCCGAACCCGTGCCGGCCGGCGAGCCGGCCGACCACGAGCAGTCCGACCCGGCGCGATCGAGCCAGTTCCGTCGAGCTCAGCCGGGTGAGCCGCTCGTTAGCGGCACGGACCTCCTCGTCGGACATGCCGAGGCCCTCGTCCACCACGGCCAGCGACAGGCTGCCGTCCCGCAGCACCTGTGCCTGCACCGCAACGGTGGTCTCCGGCGGGGAGAAAGACGTCGCGTTGTCCAACAGTTCGGCCAGCACCCGGACCAGGTCATTGGCGGCCACGTCGACGACCTTCGCCCGAGGCGGATCTATCACCTCGACCCGTTGGTAGTTCTCCACCTCCGACATCGCGGCTTGGATGATCTCCTCCACCGAGGTCGGCTTCGCCGACTTGCGCAACACTTCGGTACCGGACAGGACCAGAACATTCTCGTTGTTACGGCGCATCCGGGTGACCAGGTGGTCGAGCTGGAAGAGGCGGGCGAGCCGATCCGGCGACTGCTCGTCGTGTTCCAGCTGCTCGACGATGCGCAGTTGCCGCTGTACCAACGACTGACTTCTGCGGAACATGTTGACGAACACTTCGGCGTACCCGGACCGCATCGTCGTCAGCTCGGTGACTGTTTCGCTGGCCTGCCGCCCCATCACATCGAACGCCGCACCGACCGTGGCGAACTCGCGCGGCAACGTCACGAACGACGGCGGCGGGCCGGTGTCGGTCCGGCCATCGCGGATCTTCAGCAGGTATTCGGGGATCTGCTCGTGTGCCATGTGTTCCGCGGCCTGCCGAAGAACAGCCAAACTGGAGCGGATCTCCCGGAACAGCAGGACGATCAGGGCTAGGGCGAGTGCGGTGCAGATCGTCAGGATGACGATCAGGCTGAGCAGGTCGGACGCCGAACCCGCCGACGTCCGGGCCGCCTGGTCCGTCGCCGCTGCGGTGAGCTGAGCCGAGGCCGCGTCCAGCCCCTTGCTGACCGGTTCGATGGCGGCGTTCAGCTCGGTGGACGACACGACCGGATGGAAGGCCCCGTAGACGAGTACCTTTTTCGTGGTGCTGTACCAGAGGTCCAACACCTGGCTCGGCACCGCCACCGAGTAGGCCTGCAGTTCAGCCACCGACGCCCCGGCCCGGAACATTTCGAGCCAGCCCACGGACATCGTTGTCGCCGTCTGAGCCGCACTGACCGACGCGATGTCGAGGAGCTTCACGCTCAGCCCACCCGCCAGCAGCAGCCGAGCCGTATCCAGGTAGTCCCGGGCACGCGCCAGCCGGTTCGCCGACTCCAACGTCGTGAGCAGGCTCACGTCATGGATGCGGGCGATGCGGGCGGTCCGTAGGTTGAGCAAGGCGATGGTGACGCCCGAGAAGTAGGTGATCGAGCGGGCCGGGGCCAGCACGTTGCGGACCCTGTCGAGACCGGCCAGCGTGGCCCGGACTCGGTCGGACACGCTGTCGCCCTCCAGAGCGTACGGTGCGTGCTCGAGCGCCGTCACGGCGGTGCTTGTCTCGGCCCGGAGCGCGGCACTCGACTCGGTAGCGCCCCCTGCTGCGACAGCACGTTCCCGCTGCACTGCCGTCAGTGCGGTGACGATAATCTGGTCGGTGCTGATCAACTGCACATCCGCACTATCCGCCGCCGCGGCCGTATGCGCGTGACGGATCAGCGCGACCCCGCCTCCGATCGCGAGGACCAGCGGAATCACGAGCATGATGATGGCCTTGGTAGACACCGTCCACTCGCGCCATCGCAGCAACGCGGGCCACTCGCGCCATAATAGGAACGCGGGTAACGGTCTCGACTCGGACGTGGTGATTGCCAAGATAAACTCCCGTTCGGCCTGGTGGTGAGCCTCACCCGGGCTCGTCGCTCAGGTCCTACCGTGAGGCAGTTGCCCTAGGTTAATTTCGCGAGGCTTGCATGTACGCGTCTCAACAACGCGACCGGTGGGCGCCCTTCGAAGGTCGGCGCCGCATCGTGCAGGACCAGCAGACCGCGGTCGATAGCGTCACTGATCAGCACCTTGACCAAGCCGATCGGCGCGGACAGCGACGCGGCGATCTCCGCCACCGATTGCGGCGTCTGACAATGCTCGCAGAGCACCATCTGATCGTTGGCGAGGCACGGGTCTCCCGGCCAATTCTCGTGCAGGCCGGTCGACGTGAGGATGCTCTCGAACTCCAGCACGTGCCCGGGTGTGACCCGGCCACCGGTGCGAACGTATGGTCGTATCAAGTTGGCCTCGATGTCGATGTCGAGATGGATGTCGAGGATGCCGTCCTCGAAGCACTCCCCGGGTCCGTTCCCGCCGGGCATCACCCGGCATTTCAACCGGCTGATGTCCATGCTGCGCATATCGAGGTCAGGCAGGCTGATCGGGGACAGGTGCGTGAGCACCTCGATGGTCAGCGTGCTCGACGGCGACTGCGCCCCCGCCAACTCCTCGGGCCGCCGTGCCCGAAAGTCATGCTCCGCCCATTCGGCGTAGCCCGACCAGCCGTCGAATCGGTCGCCGCTGCGGCGGCCGTGCTGCTCGTCTGAATGTCCATAGTTCGAAGTCATGCGCACTCCGTTAGTCTCGTCGCATCGATTCGTGGGCGAGCCGTCGGTGGCAATGCTGTGGAGCCGGTGCCGGACCGGCCCGTCATGTTCACGGCTTATCCGCCAGATTGCAGGTCAGCGGCTGACCATTCTGCGGCGCGGTCAACAGCTGACCGTTCGCGGAGAGTTGCGGCAACGCGCCGCTCCCGCCATAGTTGCGTACCTCCCAAGCCTTGAAACCGGAAATGCCCGTGCCCGCGCGAGCCGGCTGTACACCCGGGGCCGTGCCACAGATGAAGCCCGGATTCCCCCCGTCCGCCACGAGGGTCTCCGGACCGGCCGCTGCGGTCGGATCGTTCGCAGTGACCAGGAACAGCATCCCGCCGATCATGGTGAAACCGACCGGGACACCCAGGCTCTTCTGGGCGAGCAGGCTCTTCTGGTCGGGCTGCCCGCCGGGCTGTCCCCCGACGTTCGCCCCGGTGCCCGGGTGATGGTGCGCGGCGTCCGAGGACGCCACGGGTGCCGCGGCGGCGGTGGCCGGCGCCCGGACGACCCGAACGTTCGCTGTGACGATGTCCTTGCCTGGGCTCTGCGACCCGGAGTAGACAGCCGCGCCCGCCGCGATGAGAACGATGACAGCTGCAATCAGATATCTCACAGCTCTCTCCCTTCAGTCGATGTGGTCATCGTGTTGCCCGTGCCGCATCCAGGAACGACAACCTCCGGTGCGGCCTGTGCGACTGCTCGACTGCGGACTGGAGGAATGGTTTCTGGCGACTCAACTCGTCCTGGAAGGCGAGGACGGCCGCCGAGCTGTCGAGCCCGACCACGCCCATCAGACTCCCCTGCCGGACATAGCCCGTTACCGAGCGTCCGCCCGTCGATGGGGCTTGCAGCTTCAACCGCTGCGTGCCGAGAACAGGCATGCCCGCCGCCTGGATGCGTACCCCATGCTGCTCCGACCAGAACCGCGGGACTGGCATGAACGGCTCCGCCGCCGCACGACCGCGTAGCAGGTTCTCCGCGGCGGCCCGGCCCATCTCGATCGCGTTGGTCCAGTGCTCCACCCGGCGCGCACGATCGTCGAACCGCAGGTTCGGCCACCGGGCGACGTCACCGGCGGCCACGATGTCGTCGTATCCGACGACGTGGCAGGTGGGTTCGCAGACCACCCCGTCGTCGACGGGGACACCGGAGCCCCGAAGCCAGGCGACGGCGGGCACCGATCCCGCGGCCACCACGACAGCGGCGGCCTCGATGGTTTCTCCGTTTGTCAGCCGTACGACCACGCTGCGGTTCCGCAGGGACCAGTCGTCGATCGTGGCGCCCAGCTGGAGGTCGACGTCGTGCTGCCGGTGCAGACCTACCAGCTCATCGCCGAGTTCGTGGCCGAGCAGGCGTGCCATCAGGCTGGTGGAACGGCCGACCAGGCTGACCTCGCGGGCCATGGTCCGCAGGCTGGAGGCGACTTCACACCCGGTGAAGCTGTTGCCCAGGACGACGACCGGGTAGCGGTTGCCGGCCAGCGCGCGTTGCAGCCGGATGCTGTCCGCCAGGGTCCGGATGCTGATCACTCGCGGGTGGCCGTGCTGTCCACCGTTGAGTCGGCGCGCCTCCACCCCGGTGGCGATGATCAGGCCGTCGTAGTTCAGTTCTTCCCCGCCGGGCAGGTGCAGGACCCGGTGCTCCGCGTCGAGTTGGGATACCGGTGTACCGAGCCGCCATGTCACGTCCAGATCCGGCGTCACGTCGAGCTTGACTTCGGCGGCGCTCTCCTCGCCGACCAGGAACGACTTGATCAGAGCCGGCCGCATATAGGGCATGGTGTCCTCGTTGCCGAGGATGACGATCTCATCGCCGTACCCGACCTCGCGTAGACGTTCCGCCGCACGCAGACCGGCGACGCCGGCACCGACGATCACGATCCGGCTCATTTGGTCACCGCCCGTTTGGTCACCGTCCGCAGTTGGATGGCACGCGTCGGGCAGGCCCGGGAGGCGGACCAGACACGCTCGTTATCCGGTACGGCGGGCTGGTCCTTGTACTGCAACAGACCGTCCTCGCGCAGTTGGAACACATCCGGGGCCTCGGTCTGACAGAAGCCGTAGCGGTGGCACCTCTGGTTGTCGACGCTCACCTGCATCGGAGCGGTTCGGTCCAACCGCTTCGGGGCGACGGTCTCCCCGTCGATCAGACCCATCCGGATGAGGACCCGGGGCGGCGAGACCCGCAGCGCCACCAGTGCCAGCAGGGGCATGGTCGCGGTGATCCCGCCGAACCACCACAGCTCGAGATCGCTCTTGGCCCAAGCGCCGAGCCAGGAGTGGACTAGGGCCAGTAAGCAGGCGACGTAGGCAAGCCGGTGGAAACGCAACCAGTTCCGGTATCGGAACAACCGGTGCATCCCGGCCGTGATGACGATGGCGATCATCAGGTCCAGCGCGATGATACCGAGGGCGTGCCGCCACACTCCGTTGAGGAACGGCACGACGACCTGAAGACCGGTGACGACCCGCTCATCGAGGTAGAGCAACGCCATGGCGTGCACCAGCGAGGTAGCCAGGGTGAACGTCGCCAGGATCATATGACCACTGCGCATGGCCTGGTGCCCGGTCACCCGGCGCACCCATCCGGTGGAGGCCAGCACGCCCCAACAGACGGTGAGGCACAACGACAGATAGGCGAGGCGGGCCGCGAGCGCAGCGGCCTGCCCGAGGCCGGAGTCATGCGCGTCGATCCCTCCGGCGAGGACGATCAGGTCGGTGGTGGCGGTCATTCGGCCGCCACCCGAGGCTCGTAGCGGGCGAAGCTGCGGACGACCACAAGACTCAGAATCAACGTGATCAAGGCGACAGCTACACCGAGGACCAGTACCTGTGCGCCGGGCATGGGCTGGTGGGGGGCCAGCGCCATGGAACCGACGAGGAGAGAGTTCGAGCGAACCAGAGCCGTGCTTTCCAGCAGGGTCATGTGGCGCATGACCGTCGTGTCCGCGGTTTGGGCGAACGCTCGGATCACATCGTTCTGGGTCTGGGCGCGTACCTGGGCGATGAGCATGAAGACCGTGCCGTGCGCCTCACGGGTGATGTTCGCCCAGGCATCGTCGGCGGCAGCGCCGGTCTTTGCGAGGATCTCGCGGGCCCAGGCCTGCTGCAGGGCGCCGGGCGCGTCGGGCAGTGGCACCTTCAGCTGTTTGGCGGTCCTCAGCACCACGTCGTCGAGAGCGTGGTGCTCGCGGCTCAGCTGCTGCGCGACGGCACGGACCCTGGGATTCTTGGTCTGCTGGGCGATCCGCTCGCTGGTCGGTCCCTCCCAGAGATTCGCCCAGCGCACGTTGATCAACAGGTTTCTGTCGTACTGGGACAGTGGTCCTGCCGCGGTCTGCCAGACCGCCGAACTCTCGTCGCCGCGGACGGGATCGATACCGGAGTCCGGCGAGAACATCTTGCTCCACCCGCCGGTGGAATGATCGTCACTCGCCCATGCCGGCGAGGCGCTCACCAGCAAGGCACACACGCCCACCAAGGCGGCAGTCGCGGTCATCCGAAGTATCCGCCCAGACCGCGAGCGACGCTTCGACGAGTTGCTCCGACGTACCATCGCACCGACACCATCCTTGCCGCTAGCTAGTCGATCACCGCAGGTCAGCCGGGCAATATGGCCGCGTGGACCATGCTGTCGACTTCCCGCAGGTATTCAACTACGCCGGCGGCGAAGGCTGGAGATCACTTCGACAAACTTTCAACCAAGGACAGGTTCGCTGCCCCCATGGGCAGCCCGGGGGCAGCCCTAAAGTCCAGGATGTACATGACAGATTGACATGGCTAGATCACAGGTCTAATACCACAGGCTGCCTGGCGGCCGCGTCGCCCTGCGTCCGACGACATCGGACTCAAGATCCACCGCTGGCCGCGCCGTCCAGTGCCGACTCGAGAGCCGAACGGGAAGGGGCACCGACCACGTAGTCCTGCCCGCTCGCTGGTCGCGGTATGACCAACACGCCTTGCCGGGTCGTGCCGCTCACCCGGATCGGCTTGTCAACACAGTGCGACTGTACGACTACATCATCGGCTCGTGCAACCCCTAGCAACCCCTAGTGGTAGTGACACCGTTCTATCCCCGCGCACGGGGGGCAGTTGCTTGAAAACCGATGATGAGCAGGCGTTTCGTGAGTTCGTGACGTCGCCGGTGGCGTCCTTGCGGAAGGTCGTGGCCGGCGGCGGCGACTCATTGTCAGTTGGCCATTAGACCATGTTCATGGAAATGACTACCGTTCCACTTGCGTACGGACGGAGCCGGTGGCAAGGCTCGCGCGGCAGCAGAGGTGTCGGCTTACGAATCAATGCATACTTCGGGACGGTCACATCGAGAGAAGAGGATCATGACTGTCACCCACGACGCCCACACCAACGACGAGCATCAGCATCAGCACGGCGAGGACTGCGGCCACACCACCGTCGTGCACGAGGGACATGTCGACTTCCTGCACGACGGTCATCTCCACAACCTGCACGACGGCCACTGGGACGAGTGCCCGAGCGAGCTGCACGTCAGCGCGGAGGACCACGGCACACACACCCACGGCGACGACTGCGGGCACGAGACGGTGCCGCACGGAGATCACGTCGACTTCGTGCACGACGGTCACCGCCACGTACCGCACGATGGCCACGTAGACGAACACTGAGCGCCCGCCGGCGTACGCCGTTTCAGAATCCGACGACGCGGCGCCGGGCCCGTCGTCCGGGTCCGGCGCGCTCGCGCTATTGGCGCACGCCGTTCCTGACGTAAGGGCGCACCAGCTCGCCACGCGCGGTGAAGCGGTGCTCGCTGCCGAAGACCGGCTGCGGGGCCAGCCACGACTCGTACCAGGCGGACGACCGCTCAGCGGCGACCTGGTCCAGGCACGGCGCCGGCCGTCCACACGAGGCACAGCAGCCGGTCGCGTCGGTGCGGTGGGCGCGCAGCGTCTGCCGGGCGGCGTCGAGCTGGTGACGGGCGTATGTCGTCATCTGGGAGCGGTAGAGCATCAGGACTCCCTGATCCGCCGCTGTTGCAGGACGGCAGTCACGTCAGCGGCGAGGTCTGTCTGCCCCGGGACAGCGGACGCCGGATCGCGGGGCAGGATCAGCTGATCGAGCACCCCATGGGTGCCGCCGCAGAAGCCGCACAGCGCTCGGGCGGCGTCCGCGTAGACCATGGTGGACGGCTCGTACGCGTGGGGCGGGTACTGCACGACCTCGACCACACCGATCGAGTTCTGGTGAAAGTGGTAGCAGCTGTGCATCCGACCGTTCGGGTGCTGCCGGGCGATCTCCGCGGTCGGTAGCCGCGACAGCAGCAGCCCGGCGACGTCCGGGCAATCCGGTCGGTGCACGAGCACGGTGGGCGGATACTCGCGGGAGCCGGCCATCACCGCACCGCCCTATCTGCCGCCTCAGCGGCGGCCAGCACGATCCGGCGTACCGCCTCCTCCTGGCCGAACCGGCCGAGGTGGTCGTCCGGCTCGCCGACGCGGCGCACGTATGCGTTCCACTGGTCGCCCACCGTGGCGTGGATGTAGCCGATGTACTTCCCGCCGCAGGTGACCGAGTAGCCGCCCATCGTGCTGACGGTTAGGGTCGCCCCGGTGATCTCGCGGCTACCGGGCACTGTTCACCTCCTGGCAGACGAGACACCCGCGGCCACAGTTCGGGCAGAACCGCGCGAGGCGACGGCCGCCGAGCGGGCCGGCGGCGGCCCCAACGACAAGACCGGCGACAGCGGCGATCGGAGCCAGCATGGTTACCCCTTGTGGTTACTTGTATCGTGTGGGTACCGATGCTCACTCTGATAGGGATCAGATGCAACGCCATGACCCCCGTTCGGTCAGGTTGATCTCGTCCACGTCGAATATTTTCGGTTGACGGTTCAGATGGAGCGGGGGAGCCTTCCAACCTGGACGGTTCCCGAGGTTCAGACTGAAAGGGGAAGCGTGTGGTGACTGAAGCTCCGGTAGCCGAGTCGTCGACGTCGAGCATTCCCCGGCGCACGCTCGGGATCGCCCTGCGCCGGGCCCGCGAGGCCGCCTCGCCGAAGATCACCATGCAGGCCGCGGCCGATCGGCTCGGGCAGAGCGTGCTGTCGGTGCGCCGCATCGAACAGGGCGCCGTGTCGACGCCGGCGTGGAAGGTCGAGAAGCTGTGCGAGCTGTACGGGGTGCCCGACCCGACCCGCGACGTGCTGCTGGAGTTGGCGAAGGAGACCCGGGCCAAAGGCTGGTGGCACTCCTACGGAGACGCGGTGCCCGGCTGGTTCGAGCTGTACGTGACCCTGGAGGCCACCGCCAGCCGGCTGCGGATCTTCGATCCGGTGCTGGTGCCCGGCCTGCTGCAACACCCCGACTACATCGGCGCGGTGATCGGCGCCGACCTGCCCGAGCTGGGCGAGCAGGAGACGGCGGCCCGGATCGCGCTGCGACAGTCCCGGCAGGCCCTGCTGACCCGCTCGTTCCCCCAGCCGCCCGAGGTGCAGGTGATCATCGGAGAGTCCGTGCTGCTGGCCGAACTGGACGGCATCCGCGCGCAGGTGTGGCATCTGCTCAAGGCCACCGAGTTGCCCACTGTGTCGGTGCGGGTCCTGCCGATGGCCGCCGGCCCGGTCCGCGGTGCCATCGCCGGCGCGTGGACGCTGCTCGACTTCCCCGGCGAGAACGGGTCCGCGCCGCCGCCGAGCACCGTCTACATGGAGAACCTGACCGGCGCGGTCTACCTCGACAGGCCCGAGGAGCTCGCCGCGTATGAACTGGTCTGGGCTGCCCAGGACCGGGCAGCCCTGTCGCAACCCGAGTCCATCGCGCTGATGGGCCGCCGATTGAAGGAGCTAACCGAACGTGAACGTTGATCTGACTGGCGCGAACTGGTCGACCGGCCGGTCCGGCGGCACGGGTAACTGCGTCGAGGTGGCCACCGACCTGCCGATGATGCCCGGCCACGTCGCGGTGCGCGACTCGAAGAACCGGACCGGCCCCACACTGATCTTCACTGACACCGAGTGGGAGGTCTTCCGGCTCGGCGTCGGTGACGGCCACTTCGCCAAGTAAGCCGCCGAACCCTGCACCAAGTAAGAGGCCCGCCCCTCACGGGGCGGGCCTCTCGGACACGTCCAGGCCGAGGGTCTCGTCGGCGCGGGCGCAGGTCTCGGTAGGGGTACAGCGTTGGCCGAAAGGGCAGCACGATGATCTTTACGGCTGCTGATCCGCGGTTTGCGAGCGTGCGCGCAGCCGGTATGCGGCCCCGCTGGCACCGGTGGTCGCGGCTCCTACTGGTACGGTGCGCCGGCTATGCCGGCGACGTACATCAGGACCGGAAGGTTCTTGTTGTAGTCCGTCGCGGTACAGGAGTGGGGCGGGGTGAAGCTGCCGCAACTGGACATCTCGATGGTGAAACTGGCGATGCCGAGTTCCCCGTAGGACCAGTCGTCGCTGGTACCGGAGGCGTTGTAGAGGATCTCGCCAGGCTGACCGTACTGGTACCCGTTGAGCTGGCTCATGTGTGCGGCGATTGCTCGCAGTTTGGCGTCGTTGCCCGTGTGGGCGTTCGACCAGCCCCAGGGGAAGAGGTTCATGCCCGCGTACGAATGCATGGTGATCATGGCACCGCGCGTGGTGACCGGGGCCGCGCTCCCGTCGCCGGGGCCGCGCTGGTCGGCGAACAGTTGACGGAACAGACCCTCGATCGCCTTGGTCTCCGGCTCGCTGTCCGCGCTGCTGCCCGGGTAGGTCTGGGTGCACTTGCCCGCGCTGGTACCGGTCGTGTCCCAGTGCGTGACGGTGTTGCGGTTGAGGTCCACGCCGAGTTGGTTGGAGCCGGTGGGCGGGTTGGCGCATCCGGTGCCGTGGCGGTTCTTGCGTTGCAGGTAGGGGCTGTTGCCGCCCTGCTGCACCTCGTCCACACCGTCCGGGTTGACGGTCGGTATCACCCACACCTCGGTGCTGTTGAGCAAGTTGGTCACCGCCGGGACGGTGCCGTAGCCGCCCGCGAGGTAGTCGATGAAGCGCCAGGCGATGTCGCTGGTCACGAGCTCCCGGGCGTGGATCTGGGCCATCAGCACGAATCGGGGCTTGGCGACGTTTGGGTTCAGCGCGCAGTCGCCGGCCTGGATGTGGGTGATGCAGATGGCCTTCAGGTCGTACCCGGTCGCCGCGTTGATGGTCTTCAGATACGAGTCGCCGTAGTCGACGACCGTGGCCAGGTCGGGATGGGCGGTGGTCACCGCGGTCAGGTGCGCGTACTGGGCGACGACGGTGTGGTAGCCGCCGTCGTAGGTCTCGTCGACGGGTGCCACAGCGGGCGCGACGGCATTCGGCACCAGCCTGGTGGAGGGCGGCGCCCAGCCGGTGGGCTTCAGCTTCTGGACGATGGTGGGCCGGAAGCCGGCGGCCCGCAGTTTCAGGTTGGTGCGCGCGTCGCCGAGGACGAACAGGTCGGTGCCGGTGCGGTCCTCCAGCACGTCGAAGCCGTCGTCGAAGAGCCGCTGCGTCGCCGCGTCGGTGGAGGCGGATACCTGGTAGACGAACAGCTGGGTGGAGTCGGCCTCGGCCGAGTTGGGTGGTCCGACGACCACCACCAGGAGGGCCGCGACCATCGCGGGCAAGACCCGGAACAAATGACTTCGACGCAAGACGCACCGCCAATCGGTCGTTGATGCCGGCATGTGCACGGCGTCTATGCCCGAGCCATCCACACGGATGACTGTTGGCTTCAACCTAGTGCGCCGTGCGCCGAACATCTAGATCTGTCAATGCATGGTGTATGTGTCGTCCGGTGCGGACCGGCGATTGTCAGTGCTCAACGCGGAGTGTGGCGCGGCCGCGGGGGGGGGGGGGGGGGGGG
>JAVHVY010000088.1:0-5233 GCA_032160305.1 Actinoplanes sp. | reverse complement strand
CTGCGGACCGGTGACCTGGGCCGGCTCGACGGGGACGGCTTCCTCTACCTCACCGGGCGGCTCAAGCGGATGGGCAAGATCTTCGGCGTCCGGGTGAACCTGGACGACATCGAACGCTTCCTCGCCCCGCACGGCGCGGTGGCCGCGATCCCGGGTGACGACAAGGTGCACGTCTTCGTCGAGGGCGCGGACCAGCACGTGGCCCAGATCGTCCGCAAGGAGTTGACCACGTTCCTGAACACCCACTTCACCGGCGTGGATGTGCGCGGGATCGAGACTCTGCCGCTACTGCCGACCGGCAAGATCGACTACCGGTCGCTGGAGGCCGCCCGGTGAGTGTCTTCACCCTGCCCCAGGCCGAGCGGGCGGAGACCCTGGTCAAGGAGCTGACCGGCCTGGTCGCCCACCACCGCGCCCACTGCGAGCCGTACGACCGGATCCTCACCGCCGACGGCTACGCCGACGCGTCGAGCGTCGACGAGCTGCCCTGGCTGCCGGTCCGGCTCTTCAAGAACCTGGAACTCAAGTCCATCCCGGACGACCAGGTCTTCAAGGTGCTCACATCGAGCGGTACGACAGGCGAGGTGAGCCGGATCTACCTGGACAAGGCCGCCGCCGCCGCGCAGACCCGGCAGCTGGGCGCGACACTGCGGACCGTCCTCGGCCCGAAACGCCTGCCGATGATCCTGGTCGACACGAAGTCGCTACTGAAGGACCGCCGCTCGTTCAGCGCGCGCGGCGCCGGCGTGCTCGGCATGGCCACCTTCGGCCGCGACCACGTCTGGGCCCTGGACGAGAACGGCAAACCGGATCCCGCCGCGCTGCGCGGCTTCCTGGCCGAGCACGGCGACCAGCCGTTCCTGATCTTCGGCTTCACCTATCTGGTCTGGCTGCACCTCTACCAGGTCGCCCAGGAGCACGGGCTCGACCTGGGCAACGGCATCCTGATCCACTCCGGCGGCTGGAAGAAACTGGTCGATCAGGCCGTGGACCCCGACGAGTTCCGCCGCCGGCTGGCCGCCGACGTGGGCCTGACCACGGTGCACAACTTCTACGGCATGGTCGAGCAGATCGGCACCGTCTTTCTGGAAGGACCGTCCGGCGGCTCGTTGTACTGCCCGGATTTCGCGGACGTGGTGGTCCGTGACCCGCAGACCTGGCGGGAACTGCCGCCCGGCCGGCCGGGGCTACTGGAAGTGGTGAGCACCCTGCCGACCTCGTACCCGGGGCACGTGCTGCTGACCGAGGATCTCGGCGTCGTGCACGGCGTGGACGACGGCGACTGGCCGGGCAAGCGCTTCTCGGTGCTCGGCCGCCTGCCCCGCGCCGAGGCTCGCGGCTGCTCGGACACGTACCGGGAGTCGGACACGTATCGGGAGGCGACATGAGGGTCCGTTTCGGGGAGCCGGGCGAGCTGACCGGGCCGTCCGACGACCGGCTGACCGTCGGCGATCCACGGGTCGTGGACTTCCTGGCCCGCTTCGCCCGCACGCTGCTCGCCCCCGCGGTCGCCCGCAGACACCCGGAGCTGGGCTCGCTCGGCTACTTCCTGCGCCCCGCCGAGCTGGCCCGGACAGTCACCCGGATGCGGCGCGACGACGCCCTGACCTTCCCGCGCGGCAACGTCTTCCACCTGCCACCGGCCAATGTGGACACGATCTTCGTCTACTCCTGGGCGCTGTCCGCCCTGGCCGGCAACCACAACGTCGTCCGCATCTCGCCCCGCTCCGCGAACGCGGCCGACACCGTGCTCGACGCGCTGAACGCGACCCTGGCCGGCGCCGACCCGGTGATCGCCCGCACCCAGCGCATGATCAGCTACGGCCGCGACGACGCCCTGACCGAGGCACTCAGCGCGTGGTGCGACCTGCGGGTGATCTGGGGCGGCGACGCGGCGGTGTCCGCGATCCGCAGGTTCCGGCTGCGACCGGCTGGGCGTGACCTGACCTTCCCGGACCGGACGTCCTGGGCGGCCCTGTCGACCACCGGCTGGCAGCACGCCACGCCCGCCGAACGGCTGGCCGCGGTGACCGGCTTCGCCAACGACGTGTACTGGTTCGACCAGGCCGCCTGCTCGTCCCCGCGGACGGTCTTCCTGGTCGGGCCACCCTCGGCCACGGTCGCCGGCGACTTCCTCGACGTGCTCGGCCAGGTGGTCGACCGGCGCGGCTGGGTGGTCGACGCCGCGATGGCCGTGGAGAAGCGGGTCAACGCGTACGGGCTGGCCGCGACGGGCGCCGCCACCGCGGTGCGCTTCCCGCGCAACGAGGTCACCGCGATCACGCTGGCCGATCCGCGGGCCGTGCCGCGGCGCTGGATAGGTGCGGGCGCGTTCCCGTTCGCCGAGGTCGGCTCGCTGGCCGAACTCGTGCCGATCATGACCCGCCAGGACCAGACGTTCAGCCACTTCGGCTTCCCGGCCCACGAGTTGCGGGACTTCGCCGTCGCCCTCGGTGGCCGGGGCGTCGACCGGATCGTGCCGTTCGGCCAGGCCCTGACCTTCAGCTCCGTCTGGGACGGCTACGACCTGCCGTCCGAGTTCACCCGACTGACCACCCTGCGGACGTAGGAACCCTTGATGCCCAAGCCCGTGCTCTCCGTCGTGGTGCCCATGTTCAACGAGGAGGCGGTGATCCCGGCCTTCGTGGACCGGCTGCGCCCGGCCCTCGACGGGCTGGCCGTGTCCTACGAAGTAGTCGCAGTCGACGATGGCAGCGCCGACGCCACCGCGGCGCTGCTCGTCGAGCGGGCCCGCGAATGGCCGCAACTGCGCCTGATCAAGCTGCGCCGCAACAGCGGACACCAGGCCGCCCTGACCGCCGGCCTGCACCGGGCGCTCGGCGACTGGGTGGTCAGCATCGACGCCGACCTGCAGGACCCGCCCGAGACCATCGCGGACATGCTGCGGCTGGCCCGCGACCAGGGCCTCGACGTCGTGTACGGGGTGCGCGCCGACCGCAGCACCGACACGGCGTTCAAGCGGCACACCGCGGGTGCGTACTACGCGGTGATGCGGCGCATCGTCGGCGGCGACCTGCCCGCCCAGGCGGGCGATTTCCGGCTGCTCAGCCGCGCCGTGGTCGACGTGCTGGTCCGGCTGCCCGAGCGGACGCCCGTCTACCGCCTGCTGGTCCCGTCGCTCGGCTTCGCCTCGGGCACGGTCGCCTACACCCGCGAACGCCGGGCGGCCGGGCAGACCAAATACCCGGTGCGCAAGATGGTCGCGCTGGCCTGGGACTCGGCGGCCAACTTCTCGGCGGCGCCGTTGCGGCTGGCGACCTGGCTCGGCGTGAGCGCGTTCGTAGCGTGCCTGGGCCTGATGGTCTTCGGCCTGGTGGTGTGGGCCAACGGCACGGTCATCCCCGGCTGGACGTCGTTGTTCCTGGCGGTGCTGCTGCTCTCCGCGGTCCAGCTGATCTGCCTGGGCCTGCTCGGCGAGTACGTGGCCCGGATCTACCAGACGGTGCAGAACCGGCCGACCTTCCACATCGGATTCGACTCGGCGGGAACCGAGATCGTCCCGCCGGCGCGCTCGACCGCCGCCGTCCGGTGACCGCGGTCCTGGAACGCGCCCCCCACGCGGCGCCGGGGGTGGGACGCGGCCGGGTGTCGTGGCCGGCCGTTCTGCCGTGGATGGTGGTGGCGGTCGCGCTGGCGGGAGTCCTGCACTGGACGCACACGCCGGTGCGGGATGTCACCGCGTACACGATCTATTGGGTCGTCGGGATCGTCGTGCCGGGCACGCTGACGCACCGCGCGCTGCGCGGCAGCCGCGGCAATCTGCCCGAAGACCTCGGTTTCGGCGCGGCCATGGGCCTGCTGCTGGAACTCCTCGCGTGGGCGCTGGCCGCGGCCGTCGGCGCCCAGCCGCTGCTGCGCTGGTGGCCGGTGTTGGTGATCGTGCCGTTCCTGGCGGTGCCGGCGCTGCGCCGGCACTGGCGGATCGCCGAGCCGCGCCCGCTGCCGGTCCTCTGGTCAGCGCTGACCGCGACGGTCGTGCTGCTCGGGATCGGCTGGGCGGCGTTCACCTTCCGCGACCTGCCGCTGCCGCCCGCGAACACCGGCTACTACCAGGATCTGCTCTACCACCTGGCGCTGGTGCAGGAGATGACCCGGTCGATGCCGTTCGACGTGCCGCAACTCGCCGGCGACACCCTGCGCTACCACTACCTGTCCGACGCGCACCTGGCCGCGGCCAGCATGATCACCGGAGTTTCCCCGGCGACGGTGCTGCTGCGGTTGTGGATCGTGCCGATCGCGGCGACGTCCGCGGCGGTGGTGGCGGCGCTGGCCCGGGAGATCACCGGGAAATGGTGGGCCGGTCCGCTGGCCGCGGGCGTCGCCGTCGCCGGACTGCCGCTCACGCTGGGTGCGCCCATCGGCCCGTTCGTCGCCGGCGCGATCGTCCTGGTCAGCCCCTCCCAGACGTACGCCGTGCCGTTCGTGGTCCTGCTGGTCGCGATCGCGGTCGACGTTCTGCGCGGACGCACGCTCGGCTGGACGTGGGTGGTGGTGCCGGTACTGGCCGTGGCCTGCGCGGGCGCGAAGTCCAGCGCGCTACCGCCGCTGCTGGTCGGCGTGCTGCTGGCCGGCGTCCTGCTCTGGTGGCGTGCCCCGGCCACTCGGGATCTGGCGGCTCGGGATCTGGCCGCTCCGGATCTGGCCGCTCCGGATCTGGCCGCTCCGGCCCGGTCCGGCCCGGTCCGGCCCGGTCGGGGGCGGTTGCCGTGGCCGGTGCTGGGGCTGGCGGCGGCCATCGTCGCGGCCATGGCGGTGGGATTCAAGATATTCGCCGGGGGAGGAGCCGGCACGCTGGCGTTGCAGCCGTTCTCCGCGCTGACCTGGATGGAGCCCTACCAGCGGATGCTCGGGGTCGAGGACGGGGTGGCGCCGACAGGTCTTCTGCTGCCCGGTGTCGAGCACGCGACGGCGGCGGGCAAACTCTTCATCGCCGGCCTGGTCGTCTGGTGGCTGCTCATGCAGGCTCCCCGGCTGCTCGGCCTGGCCCTGCTGCCGGCCACCTCGAAGCGGGCCGACCCGGTGTCCTGGCTGCTCGGCGGGTCGACCCTGGCCGGACTCGGTGCGGCCTGGGCGTTCTGGCATCCGTCGGCGAGCCAGCTCTACTTCTTCGCCGGGGTGGTGCCGTTCGGTGCCCTGCTCACGGTCGGTCTGCTCACCGATGTCGTCCGGTCCTGGCGGGCGCCGGTGCTGGGCCTGGTCGCGGGCGCGCTCT
>JAVHVY010000025.1:0-7056 GCA_032160305.1 Actinoplanes sp. | reverse complement strand
GCCGGTGAGTCCGGCGGCCCGACGCGCGCGTTGTCAGACGGTGAGCGTCCAGGTGTTGATGTTGCCGGTGTCGCCGGAGGCGACGTCCTGCACCTTCAGCTGCCAGGTGCCGTCGGCTGTCTCACTGGAGAGGTTGGCGGTGTAGGTGGTGTTCACGTTGTCGGCACTGTCGTTGCTGCTCCGGGCCTTCAGCCCGTAGGTGGAGCCGTCCGGTGCGACCAGCGTGACGACGAGGTCGCCGCGGTAGGTGTGCACGATGTTGACGTACACGGTGGAGGCCGAGGAGGCTGAGCGGCGGCAGCCGGAGATGGTGATCGAGCTGGTCACGGCCGAGCCCGCGTCCGGGATCGCGACGTCGGTGCCGTTTGTGGCAGTGCACGTGGGCGAGCCGCCACCGCCCGAGTTGACGACATGCAGCAGCAGGTTCGGTGAGCTGGTGCCGGGACTGGTGACCTTGCCGCTGACGGCGTTGCTGGTCAGATACGACGCGACCTGCGCCGGCGTGTACGACGGGTTGGCCTGCAACACCAGCGCGGCGGCCCCGACCACGTGCGGGGTGGCCATCGAGGTGCCGCTGATCGTGTTGGTCGCCGTGGTGCTGGTGTACCAGGCCGATGTGATCGAGCTGCCGGGCGCGAAGATGTCCAGGCAACTGCCGTAGTTGGAGTACGAGGCGCGGGCGTCGGCGCTGGTGGTGGCGCCCACTGTGATCGCCGTGGCGACCCGGGCCGGCGAGTAGTTGCAGGCGTTGTCGTTGGAGTTGCCGCCCGCGATGCCGTAGGTGATGCCGGCCGCGATCGAGTTGCTGATCGCGGTGTCCAGGCTGGTACTGACCGATCCGCCCAGGCTCATGTTCGCCACGGCGGGCTTGATCGCGTTGCTGGTCACCCAGTTGACGCCGGAGATGACGCCGGCCGTGGTGCCGCTGCCGCCGCAGTCGAGCACTCGGACGCCGACCAGTTTGACCGCCTTGGCAACACCGTAGGTCGAGCCGCCGACCGTACCGGAGACGTGGGTGCCGTGGCCGTTGCAGTCGGTGGCGTCGCTGTCGTTGTCGACGAAGTCGAAGCCGCTGCTGGCCCGTCCGCCGAACTGGCTGTGGGTGGTCAGGATGCCGGTGTCGATGATGTAGGCGTGCACGCTCGACGCTGTGTTCGGATAGGTGTACGAACTGTCCAGCGGCAGGCTCGCCTGATCGATCCGGTCCAGCCCCCAGGTGGCGCCGGTCTGGGTGTCCTGGAGCTTGACGACCTGGTTCTGCTCCACATAGGCGACGGCCGGGTCGGCCGCAAGAAGCTTGGCGCCCCGTTTGGACATCGTCGTGGCGAAGCCGTGCAGCGCCGACGAGTACACCTCGTTCACCGCGCCGTCGTACTTCTTGGCCAGCTTGGTGGCCCGGGCGCCGACCGTGCTGACCGTGCCGTCCTTGAGTACGACGATGTAGCTTCCGGGGATGGCGGTCGACGAGCCCGCCTGCCTGATATCGCCGGTGAGCGGCGCGGCCACCGCCGGCGTGCCGAAACCGACGACCGCGCTCAACGCGACGGCAACGGTTGCGGAGCCCCACAAACTTCGTGATCCCCATCGCTGGAGTTGCATTGTTCTGTCCCTCTCGGTCGGTGCGGGAAGTCGCCGCCCCCCGACGGCGCAAGACAATGATGATCATCACTGCCTGATGCAGGCAGGCTACTTGCCGGTAAGTCAATCGCGATAGATCCCAGGCACACATTTCTCGCGTGTTATGCCGCACCTTGCCGTGCTGGGCCTTCGGTGAGTCGGCTGTGGTCCGGTACGCGAGTCTGGCGACGCTCACGATCCATAAACATGCACATTCCTTAATGTAAGAATGCGTCTGGCGCGGCGAACAGCGGTACTTCCCTGCAACAGGGGATGGCGGAAGCGCGGGCCTTCGGTGGTGTCGCCCGGAATCCGTCGCTGGAATGCGGGCTCCAAATGCGACCATCACCGACTGGCCGTCTCCTCGCCACGCAGAGGTGTTTGACCGGTGTGACACCAGGACTGGCGGCAATCCGGTTCAGCAGCCTGTCCTCAGCCTGACGTGCGTCGCTGGTAACGGCGGGGTGCGGAGCTCAGGTGGTCAAGCCCGCAGAAGACCGGTACGGCGACGTCGTCGCCGTCCTCACCGGCGAGCAGCACCGGCTCGTGGACGTGCATGGACCCGGCGGCGTACGCCAGCACGGCTGAGGTGTCCAGGACCAAGGCGCTGTTCAGCACTCGCCCCCCCCGCGCCCTCGATGCGGGGATCAGGCGGCGGTACGGCGGCGGGCGGCGGCAACCTCGCGCACGATGCGCAGGTCAGCCTCACGGACTTCGGCCGGGATTCGGGCGACGCGGTCCAGCTCGGCGCGGTAGTGCGCGCGGATCCGCGCCCGCTCGGCCGCCTCGGCGGCGGTGTCGGGACGCACGGGTTCGCGCTGGTCGGCCATGCCCCTGAGTGTACGACGTGTCGCGCCCGGTCCGGGAGCTGCGCGCTGACAGGCCCTCGACACGTGATGAAGACCGTCAGCCAGGCCTGCACAGCCGCACCCACCGACATCGCCAACAGCCACGGCCGGACCATCAACAGGACGACCGCACCCACCGCGACCAAGGGTGCCGGGCCGGCCCGTGGACCGGGCCGGGCCGCACCGCAGTTCGGGCGGTCGAACGCCACGACTGCCCGAGCTGCGGTGCGCCCGCCGGCAGCCCCTGCCACACCCGGGCGAAGGGCTGGACCGGCCGATTGCAGGTCGTATGGTCGTTCGGCTGAGATCACGCACCGATGGGAGTAGGGAGGGGGAGGGCGGTTTTGCGTGTGCTGTCCCAGGGCTCTCGTTGGGGGATCGATGGGCGGCAGGAAAGTATTGTTCGGGCATCGTGTCCGGATACCGGACACGATGCTGGGTCAGATCCGTGCCTTGTTCCTCGGTTTTTTGATCATCTGGCCGATTTTCGGGTTGTGGGGTGTACGTTCCGCGCCGTTTCCGCTCGGGGTCGGTGCCGTCATCGCGACCGTCGCCCTAACCGGATGGCTGTACGCCGGGTACCGCCGCGCCAGGTTCGCCGCCTGGAGTTGGGTTGTCGAAGGCGCGTGTGTCTGCGTAGTCGCCGGCGCGTCGCATTACGGCACAACCATCGGATTGTGCTTCATGTGGGTTAATTTCCGGGCACTGTACGGCAGTCTGCGGGAGAAGCTGATCGCGGGGACCACGCTGGTGGCGATCATGACTGTCGGGGTCACGGTCTTCGGCACCCGCGTCGGGGACACCGCATCGTTGCTGGTCACGGCGTTGGTCTCGCTCACGGTCAATCATGTCCTCGCCAGGGCCAGCGGCGCGCGGGACAGTTCCGCCGTTCGCGAGCGAGTGGCCGCGTCGGCGGGAGCCGGCTTCATCGCCTCGACCACCCGGCAGGAGGCGATGGACGTCACGCTGGGCGCCGCCCTCGGCATGGATCGCGATGTCGTTGCCGCTCTCATCGTGACGGTCGCCGGTCCCGCGGTGTATGTCGTTGCGGCTGCCGGCGATGTCGGGCCCGAGACCGGTGGCCGGGCGACCGAGTTGGCGGCGTTGCCGGATCAGGCCAGAGCGGCGCTGGTGCCGGGCGGGTTTGAGCTGCTCACCGGCGGCGACGCGACCGCGGTGAGTACCGTCCTACGGCTCCGATCGTGTCCTGTCGTGCTGCTCGCGCCGCTGGCGGTGAACGCGACGGTCTTCGGCATGCTCGTGCTGGCGGTGAACCGGCACCCCAAGGATGAGCTGACGGCCCCGGTGATGACACTCGCCGACGAGGCCGCACTCACCCTCGATCAGCTGCTGAGCCGATCGAGGTTACGGATAGTCGTCGAGCACTCCCCGGACGCGCTGATCCTGGCCGCCGAATCCGGCGTCATCCGCTTCGTCAATCCCGGTGCCGAGGTGCTGCTCGACGAGACCAGCGCCACCCTCATCGGACGCGACATCTGGTCGTTCATCCATCCCGCCGACCTGGCGGAGGTGACGTCCCCGGCTGCGACGGGCCCGGTCGCCCGGCCCTGCCGCATCCGAGCCCGCGACAGCGCGCCCTGGATGAGTGTGGAAGCCATCGTCGGCCGCGTCAGCGAGCACGACGGCTCACGCAGCATCGTCTTCAACGCCCGCGACGTTTCCGAACGGCAGAGCCTCGAACTGGAGCTACGCCATGCCCAGAAACTCGAGTCTGTCGGCCGGCTCGCCGCCGGCATCGCCCATGAGATAAACACCCCGATCCAGTTCGTCGGCGACAACACCCGTTTCCTGGAGTCCGCGTTCGCCGACCTGAACCGACTGCACGAGGCCTACCGTGAGCTGATGCCCGAGGCGTCGAGCGCAGCCGATCGCGTCGAGGCCGTCGCGAAGGCCGACGCCCTGGCCCACGACATCGACATCGACTTCCTCCTTGAGGAGGTGCCGATGGCCATCCGGCAGAGCCTCGAAGGAATCAGCCGGGTGGCGACCATCGTGCGGGCCATGAAGGCATTCGGTCATCCCGGCAGCGAGGAGAAGACCCGGGCCGATCTCAACGAGGCCATCACCAACACGCTGATCGTGGCGAACAACGAGATCAAATTCGTGGCGGACGTGGAAACCGAACTCGCGGACATCCCCCTCGTGCTCTGCCATCTCGGCGACGTGAATCAGGTAATCCTCAATCTGGTGGTCAACGCCGCCCACGCCATCGCCTCGGCCGGGCCTCGGGGAACGATCCGGATCAGCACCAGGACGGTGGACGGCTACGTGGTCATCGACGTGGCCGATACCGGTACCGGGGTGCCGCCGGACATCGCGGACAAGTTGTTCGACCCCTTCTTCACCACCAAGGAGGTGGGAACCGGCACCGGGCAGGGCCTGGCCCTGGTCCGGAGCCTCGTCGTGGACCGGCACGGCGGAACGATCGACTTCACCACCGAGTGGGGAGTCGGCACCGTCTTCACCGTCCGCCTTCCACTGGACACGGCCGGGCAACCCGCCGGCGACCTTGAGGAGGCGACCCGGTGACACCGCAAGCCGCACGGATCCTTACTCCGTGGTGGCGCCGTCAGTCGTGACATCGGCCGGGTCGGTGTCGAGCACCGGTGGTGTGGTGTTGAGCAGCCGCGGGTCCGGCTCGGTCCCGGCCGCGGACAACAGACCCACCATGGCCCGGCCGAGCTTGAGCAGGTCGCCGGGCTTGCGCTTGTCCAGGCCGGCGAGAAGCTGCTTGAGGACGGTGATCTGGTCGAAGTAGACCCGCTCGACGACGAGGTGTTCGTCCGCGTCGAAAATGAAGGATGCCGTCATGCGGGTGCGATGCTTACCGCCGGTCGGTGGGATCTTCCCGTACGGGCCCAGATGCGTGCCGATCAGCCAGAACTCGACGATCACCGCGTCGGGGCTGTGCCGCAGCGCGATCAGCTCGTGGTGCTGGTCCGGGAAGGCGACCCGGGTGTCCTGGTAATAACCGCGGACCTCGCCGTCGCCGTCGTGGACGACCATCGGCGCGATCAGCTCGTAGTGCGGGTGGGGAAACGTCGAGAGGGTGCCGTCCCAGTCCTGGAGCACCTCGTCGCGGAAATGGTCGAGGACGAGCTTCTCCCGCGCGCGAAGAACCGCCTCGGCGGGCAGCTGGAAGCGGGACATCGGCACTCCTCGGGTGGTGGGGCGGCGCATTCATGCGCCGGCTACGGCAACAGTGTCCGCCCCCTGCACTGCAGGGAGCGGACACTGTCCCATGCCACGCATTGTGGTCGCCCTCGGCTGCGCAAGCCGTCGGAGTTCATGGGTCGTTGCGGGTCAGCCTCGCGGGAACAGTTGGCCGCGGACGGCGCCGCCGGGGAACTCGGCGGTGTGCAGGTTGGCGTAGAAGCCGACCGGCTTGTTCGCGATGGTGCTGACCAGGTCCTGGTCGACGTCGGTCACGGTGCCGGCGATCGCGATGATGCCCTCCGGGACGGCCGTGCTGAACAGTGGCACCTTCACGTCGCCGTTGGAGCCCGCGTTGCCCTGGTGGATGTGGCCCAGCGTCGGCGTGCCGATCCCGGCCCAGGCGAACGCGTAGTCCACCCGCCCGTTGTGTGCCCTGACGAAGGCCGCCGCCCGGCCGCCTTGGTCGCCGACGGCCTTACCGCCCGGGGTAGGCACTTCCTGGTCGCCGGACATGAAGGCCTCCAACGGGCCGCCACCGACCAGGCGCAGCATGTCGGATTTCGTGTTGATTTCGCTGAGCTGACCCCGGACCGCGCCGCCCGGGAACTCCTTGGTGTGCAGGTTGAAGTAGAAACCCTGCGGGTCGTTGCGGATCGCGTCGGCGAGGGTGGCGTCGGCGAGCGTGACGTTGCCGGCGGCGGCGGTGACGGTGTCGGGCATCGCGGTGGTGAACAGCGGCACCTTCACATCGCCGTTGGCTCCGCGCTGACCCTGGTGGATGTGGCCCAGCGTGGGCGCCTGCATCCCGTTCCAGGTGAACGCGAAGGTCACCCGGTCGCCCTGCACCCGGGCGACGGCCCGGGCGGAGGCGTCCGGATCCCCGACCTGCGGGCCGCCCGCGACGGGCACCTCGTTCGCGCCGAACAGGGCCGACACGAAGAACTGCGGTCGCTGCCGGGCCCGCCGCGTACCCTCGTCTCGACCCGGGACCGGTTTGGCGTCGCCGGTCATCGGCATGTCCATGTTCATGTCCATGTGCGACGCCGAATGCCCCGGTGCGGACGGGGACGAACCGGGTGTGGCCAGCGCTGCCGCCGGTGTCGCGGCGATCCCGGTCAGGCCGACGGTCAGGGCGCAGACCAGTGTGGAGATACGCATCAGGGCTTGTCCTCTCGAATGTCAAGAAACCGCTTCCGGTGGGACGCGGTGCGCTACTGACACGCAGGGCCGCCGGTTTCGGTTCACCGTTGGAGGTGGTGAACCGAATCGTCGGCCGGTACGTGATAGTCGCGTAACGCTCAAGCCTTCGGAGGACACGAAAATGTCACGTCACATGATGCGTAAAAGTTGCACGGTCGCGCTCGTCGGAGCTGCCCTGTTGACGGCCTCGGCCGGATGTTCCAGCTCGCACGAC
>JAVHVY010000485.1:0-3224 GCA_032160305.1 Actinoplanes sp. | reverse complement strand
CAAGCAGCACGGCGGAAACACGCACGCCGTCTACGTCCCCGGCATGGCCATGCCCGACCGCCAGCACCGTCGCGGACCCCGACCCCGCGACGTGCGCCACGAGCGGCCGGGGGTGAGCGCGGGATGAACCTCGCCACGATCTTCGCCTGTGCCATCTGCCGGACCGCGCTCACCGACCACGTCGAGGACGGGATCAATAGCTACCGGCACCCGGTCGCGGACAAACGGCACGCGGCAGTCCCCGTTGATACCGCGCTGCTCCCGCACGTCGAGAACACCTGCCACACCTGCTCCGACGAGCCGCCCATCTGGAACTACCGGACCGGGCGCATCGAACTCCTGTCCCTCGAAACCGGCGCGGCCGAGAGCTACAACAACCAATGGCACGTCGGCGCCCGGTGCGCGCAACTCATCGAAGCCGACGACTCCGCCGCGCTCACCGACCGATGCGCCGGATTCATGGGCTGGCGGCCAGGCAGCGCCGAGCACGCCGCGCTGCACGCCATCCACCACTGCATCGTCATCGGTCGCGACCACCGGACCCTGCTCACCACCACCGACTGGCCACCGGCCCGGATCACTGCCGACATGCTGCCCAAGATCCGCGACCGGCTCGCCCAACTGCTGCGAAGCCCCGCACGCCTACCGCAGCAAATCAACGAGCCCAGCCATCGCCAGGCCATCGCCAGCCAGCTCGACCTCGCAGCGATGTACTGGATCAACCACGAGTTCACCGACATCACCAACGAGGTCAGCGAACACCGGCCGCCGGCTATCGTCACCAGCGAAGTCGTCCCGTCGCCGTCCGGCCTCGTCGCCTGGCCCGCGCCAGTCGGCGCCCGCCGCCGCCTCGCCGCCGCGTCCTGGACCTCCAGGGCCGACGGATGGGATTTCATCGGATACCGCAGCATCGGCGGCATCACCGATGACGACCTGATGCCGTCACTGCGTCACGAGATCGGCTGGCTCGCGCCCATCCACGTCGAGCACATCACCAGCGGCGCTGCACTCGACGGCAGGCATCCGCTCGGTCCGCTCATGACGACCTGGCTGCTGATCAACCAACAAATGGCCGAGACCGTACCGGCGAAACTGCCCAAGGCGACCACCAAGGCCTACCACCGCAGCCAGCGGCCTGCGCCGGACGTGAGGATCGTGCAGATCCGGCCCCGCAGCGGCATTCCCTCAGAGCCCGTCGGCGCGGCGGGCACCCGGACCCGCGCCAAGCCAGATCACCGATTCTGGGTCTCCGGCCACGACCGCCAACAGGCGTACGGCCCTGGGCGCAGCCTTCGCCGCACGGTCGAGATCCAGCCGTTCCTGAAAGGCAGCGACGACCTCCCCATCAAACTCAGCACCACCGTACGAATCCTCAACAGCGGAACACGCCCATCGAAATCAGACTCCGGAAGCGAGTAGCCGCGACATGCGTGGTGGCGGACAACATCCGCCACCACGCACAACCATGACCTTTTGCTTTTATCCAACCGCCGTAACAAATTTGGTCACTTGATGATCAGCTCATATACCGCGCGATGCTTGCCGGGGCCTTTGTAGTCGGAGATCACCGAAACGCCGTCGATGGTCTGATCTCCCGGGACGTTGACGAAGCCGAGCGCGGGCCAGGTCGCACGGGCGGCCGTGTTCTCCGGCTCGGACGTCAGATAGATTCGCTCGCCCCCCCACGCGGTGGCTCGCTGGTGGAGAGCGTCCATGAGGGCATGGGTTACGCCTCGGCGTCGATGGGCGGGGTGGACCGCCACATCTTGGATGTAGATTTCGCCTGGCTTTTCCTGACTGCGGAACGCGATGATCGCACCCACCAGCTCGCCGTGGTCGATCGCGACCGGGCACGTCGATGAGAACAGTTCGGCGTACACCCAGTAGTCCGAGGCGGTTCTCGGCCGGACGAAGGGCCCGCTTTGACTGATGAGCTGTTCAACGGCGGCGATATCGTCCGTCTGCAAATGCTTGATGATCAATTTAGGCCCTGGTCGGTCGTCGGGTGATCTGGTTGATGAGCTGTCGGGCAGCTGTCGGCGGGTCGACGGCGTCGGTGATGCTGCGTCCGATGACGATGATGTCCCAGTTGGGATCAGCGACAACGTCATCGTCGGCGGCGCCGAATCCGCCGGAGACTGCGATCGGCAGCTTGGTCCAGGAGCGCAGGGCGCGAGCGTGGTCGAGAGGTCGCGGGCCGGCGACGCCGAGGTCGATGTTGGTCGTGATGGCGAACCCGTCGATGCCGGTTCGCTCCATCGCCTGGACCCAGGTGGGTTCGAGGCGGCCGGTGGGGACGTCGAGGACGAGGGGCAGACCGAGACGGCGGCTCGCATCGACGGCGGCGGCGACGCTCGCGGTACTCGCCGGTCCAATGAGCAGCACGACGTCAGCCCCGGCCTCGGCGGCGAGGACAACTTGATCGCGTCCCCAGTCGGCCGACATCATTTCCGCGACGACGGTCGTGCCGGGTACGGCCTCCTTGACGTGCTCGATCGCTGCTACCCCGACACTCTTGATCAGTGGGTCACCGACTTCGATGAACTGTGCGCCGGCGTCCGCGGCGGCTCGGGCAACGAGTACCGCGTGCGCCAGGTCGCGAACGTCGAGTGCGACCTGTACCGCGCGGTGGTCACGTAGCCGGCGAAACGCCTCCTTGCTGCGAACGTCGTCGCGGGCGTTCTCGTGCTTGCTCAGGCGGGCCGCTTCCTCCGCGACGAGCGGGTGGCGTGACGTGTTGGCGATCCTGATCACACGATTCCGAAGCTCGTCCGGTGGCGTCAGCGACCCGGTACCGAACTCGCGCAAGATCCCGAGTAGCGCCGGGGCGTCGACGTCGTTCTCGTCGGTTGCCATGCCAGTGAGCAGTAACAGCCGCTGCACCAGGCTGCGAATGTGGCTCGGGCAGCGCTGCCAGCCCGGGTCGTCGCTGAAGAGGCTGGCGAGCGCGCGGTCGGGGGGTTGGCCGGTGGTGATCAGTCCGCGGAGCAACCGCTCCCGCACGTGCCAGTTGTCGTCAAGCGCCAGCTGGCGGCAGGATCGGTCACGGGCCGTAAAGCGGAGATTGGCGACGGCTTCGGCGGCGGCAGCCCGAACCTTGTAGTCGCGGTCGCGGACAAGGGCGTCGATCACCGCACCGTTGGCTGCCGGTGAGGTTGCGCTTGCAGTTATCCCATCGGCGAGCGCGGCGCGTACCCGCCAATCGCGGTGGTCAAGCAGGGTTC
>JAVHVY010000456.1:0-30557 GCA_032160305.1 Actinoplanes sp. | reverse complement strand
CTCGTGCTCGTGCTCGTGCTCGTGCTCGTGCTCGTGCTCGTGCTCGTGCTCGTGCTCGTGCTCGTGCTCGTGCTCGTGCTCGTGCTCGTGCTCGTGCTCGTGCTCGACGAGGCGACAAGCGCGCTCGACGCGGAGACGGCGTACCGGACCCTTCGACCGCGCCGGCCCACCAGGCAGCGGGTCCGGCGCCCGAAGTGCGGAACACGCCCACACCGGTCAACCAGCCAACGACGCACCCAGATATCGACCGTCACCCCAAGCGGCGCCAACCTCACTCTCCGCGCACCGGGTGAATGTTGGCGCAAGATCGGTCAGCCTTGTCAAGAGACGACCGCGATCGAACACGCACTCGTCCGAGGTGGGAAGGTGGGGCGACGCCGTATGACTTCAGTTCAAGGCCGGGAAACAACGGCTGGAGACCCATGGGGCCGCGAGCACGAGCTGTTGATAGTCGACCGTGCCCTGGCCGCTGCGGCGGACGGATTCGGAAGCGTCCACGTACTGTCGGCCGGTGCTGGATCGGGGAAGACCGCGCTGCTGACCGCAGGCGTGCGGCACGGTCAGGCTCTCGGCTTCACCATCCTGGCGGACGCGGCGAGCTACCGGGACCACACCTCCCCGTTCGGTGCGGCCGCACGGCTGGTCGGCATCGGTGTCGGCCTCGGCGACGGCCCCGCTCCCCGCATGGCGGATCTGCACGAGCGGCTTGACCAACTCGTCACCGCCGGACCCGTCCTCATCGCCGTCGACGACTGCCAGTGGCTCGACCCGGAGTCCGTCGAATGGCTGTGCACACTGCCGGCCCGGTACGGCCACCGGCGCCTCGCCGTGCTCCTCACCGTTGGAGCGGGTGAGCCGAGTCGGGACCACGAGCTGATCGAGGAGCTGCAGGCGCTGTGCACCCGCCAGCTGCACCTTCCCGACCTCGACAACCGGGCCATCGGAAGCCTGCTCGCCGGACGGCTCGGCAGCGCGCCGGACGCCGTGTTCGCAGCCGCCTGCGCCGAACTCACCACCGGAAACCCCCTTCTGCTCACGCTCGTCGCGGACGCGCTGCTTGAGCATGGGGTCGAACCGATCGCCGGAAACGTCGGCGCCTTGCGCACCACCGACGTCAGCGCGCTCACACCGATCCTCCGGGCACGGCTACGCAGGATATCCCCGCACGCCCAGACCGTGGCCGAGGTGCTTACCGTGCTGGGTAACGCCACCACCCTCAACGAGGTCGCCGAGCTCGCCGGCCTCACCCCGGCAGTCGTCGCCGAGACCGTTCGGACGCTCGCCGACACGGGGCTGATCGCCAGGACGGGTGCGACTGTTCGGCTCACCCACGAGGTGTGCCGGCTACAGCTTGCCCGCGGGGTCGCGTACGCCGCTCTGCAGTCGAGCCATCTGCAGGCAGCGGAGCTCATGGCGCGCATTGACGCCCCGGCCGAACGCGTCGCACGACACCTGCTCGCCGCGCCCGCCGTCGACGCGCAATGGGCGTATGACGTCCTGCGACAGGCGGCCGATGACGCGGTCCTGGCCGGCAACCATGAGGCCGCGGCCGGCTACCTCACCCGGCTGGGCGCCGAGCCGCTGCCCGTCGATTCGCGCGCGGACGCCCTGCTGGACCTGGCCGAAATCCGGGCCCGCTCCGGCGGCCAGGCCGCCCTCGAACACATCGCCGCAGCCCTTTCCCTGCCGCTCGACGGCGCGCGGGTCGGCCGGGCACTGGCAGCCCTGACCGATGTGCGGCACCTGACCGGCGCGGACAACCCCTTGCAACGAACCGACGGCCCTGCGGCGATCGTCGCCGAACTGCAGCTGCAGCACGAGGTGACGGCCGGCGAGGGGATCCGTTGGCTGATCGGATCCGAAGCCGACGGCGAAGTGGACCACGACGCCCGCCACCTCAGCCTGCTCGCACAACACGAATCCTGGTCCGGCCGCTCGCCGGAGAGCGCCCGGACGCTGGCCGAGCGGGCGCTCGCCGCCGGTCACGCCCCCGGGGACCTGGTTGCGCGGTTGCGGGCGATCGAGGCGCTCGCCGACGCCGAACAGGCGGACACGGCCCGGCAGTCCTGCGACGCCGCTGTCGCCGCCGCGCAGGATGACGGTCACCAGATGTACGCCGCCGCGAGCCTGGCCGCACGGTCCGGACTGAACCACCGGCTCGGACGGCTGTCGGCGGCAGTGGCCGACGCGCAGGCGGCCGTGAGCACAGCGGCCGCGCGGGAGTGGCCGGTTCCCCGCCATGTCGCACGGCTCGTCGACGCCCTCATCGACACCGGTGACCTGCCGGCTGCCTACGCGGCGCTCGCCGCCGTGGCCGCGGAACGACGCCTGTCGGGAACCCTCGGCGGCGTGCAGCTGCGGTTCAGCCGGGGGCGGTTGGCCATCGCCGCGGGAGACGCCGAACGCGGCATTGACGACCTGATGCTCTGTGCCGACCAGCTCACCGCTTGGCAGGCACGCGACTGGCCGGGCCTGCCCTGGCGGAATGAGTCTGTCGGTGCCCTGCTCGCGGCCCACCAGCCCGCCGAAGCCCTCGACCTTGCCGAGCAGGACCTGAGTCACAGCCGCAGCTGGGGCCTGCCCGGCGCCGTCGGGCGCGCGCTGCGCGCCCGCGGAACGGCCCGGCCGGGCGCCGCTGGCCTCATCGACCTGGCTCAATCCGTTGAGCTGTTGAGCAGCTCGCAATGGCAGCTTGAGCTGGCCCGCAGCCTGGTGGCGTACGGCTCGGCATTGTCCGGCGCGGGCCGTCGGGCCGAGGCCCGCGACGTGCTCCGCTCCGGCTTCCAACTGGCCCATCGCTGTGGCGCCACCCCTCTCGCCGAGCGGGCCCGCTCGGAACACCGGGCGGCCGGCGGCCGGCTCGGCCGCCAGCGCGCCGACCCGGTCACCCTCAGCGCCGCCGAAATGCGAGTCGCGAACCTGGTGGCGGACAACATGACCAACGCCCGCATCGCCCGCGCCCTCTCGATCGGTATCCGAACCGTCGAGGCCCACCTGACCCAGTGCTACCGCAAGCTGTCGGTCCACGGGCGGGTCGAGCTGATCGAGACATGGCGCCCGAGCTGATCGTCCGGGTCACGTCAGGCCCGGCGACGTCGCGCCCGCCCGAACCTCGCCGCAGGTGTCCCCGCCGTGACCCGTGCGCCTCAGCGCCTCGACCTTGGTGCCGCGTTAATGATGGCCTGAGCTGCGAAGATACAATCCAGTGCGGCGATCAGAGACTCGGCATGGATCATGTCCTCTTCCGAATAGCGCTCGAAATGCGCCAGCGGCCCGGTGTACTGAGCCGGCGACAGGTTGGCGTGGTAATCGTAGAAGCACTTGATGAAGCCCTCTCCGTAGCGGTTGATCTGGTTGGCCGGGCCGCCGTCCCAGAAGTGCGTGTGCCCGTCGAGGATGAAGTAACTCTTGCTGTACACCGAGTCTCCTGGGTCTCAGGGAACGAGGATGCCGCGGCCCTGGAGCCGGCCGGCTTCCAGGTCGTCCATAGCCTCGTTGACTGCGGCCAGCGGGTAGGTCTTGGTGTGCAGCGTGACTTCGCCCTGCGCGGCCAGGATCATCAGCTCGTCGAGGTCGTTGTAGGAGCCGACCAGATTGCCGATGATGTTGCGTTCGGTGGAAATCAGATCGATGGTCGCGATGTCGATGCTGCCGCCGTAACCGATCACGAAATAGCTACCGGCCCGCCGGGTCATCGCGAGGCCCTGCATCTGCGCGCCCTGCTCGCCGACGAAATCGAGCACGACGTGCGCGCTGTCGGCCAGGCCGTCGCCGTTCGCCAGCACCTGGTGCGCGCCGAGCTGTTCGGCCAGCTTCCGGGCGTTCTCATTGGGGTCGACCACGACCACCTTCGTGGCGGTCATCGCCAGCAGGCACTGGATGCCGATGTGGCCGAGGCCACCGGCCCCGATCACGACACAGGTCGTGCCCGGATGCAGCAGGGGCACCGCCTTGCGGACAGCGTGATAGGCGGTCAGCCCGGCGTCGGCGAGGGCGGCCACGGCGGCCGGCTCCAGCCCTTCACGCAGTTTGACGACCGCCCGCGCGTTGGTGACCAACAACTCGGCCATGCCCCCGTCGGAGTCGATGCCGGGGAACCGCGAATTCTCACAGTGCACGTCGTCGCCGGAGCGACACGGCCGGCACAGCCCGCAGGTGACCAGCGGGTGCAGGATCACCGCGTCGCCGGGCCGCACGTTCGTGACGGCGCTGCCGACCTCGCGTACCCAGCCGGCGTTCTCGTGGCCGATCACGTAGGGCAGCTCGACGCCGGACTTCTCGGCCCACTGGCCCTCCACGATGTGCAGGTCGGTACGGCACAGACCAGCCGCACCGATCTCGACGAGCACGTCGAGCGGCCCGCTGATCGAGGGATCGGGAATCTCGTCGACGGACGGTCGCTTGCCATAGGCATGAACCCGGACGGCCTTCATCGGCCTCGCCTCCCTAGCTCTTTGCCCAGACCCTGCCGGGCCGGGCACGTCCGGGCCAAGACCGCGTTCAGATGATGACAACGCGGTGCCGACAACCTCACCCGGCCCGGCCGGTGGCGGCCGGGCCCGGCGTGCTACAACGGCCGGCATGGGTCATGATCGGGTGAGCGGCGTGCACACCCCGGATCCGCATCCGGACCGGGATTCCTGGTCGGCCGCGCGGGCTCCGGTCGTACCGAAACGGGTTTTGGCGTGATCGAGGTCCTGGTGCCGGCGGGCGTCGTCGTGGTCGAAGCCTTTTCCGACGTGCCTGGCGAACCCGTCTTCCCGGGCGAGGAGGATCTGATCGCACGGGCGGTCGAGGGGCGCCGGCGCGAGTTCGTGACCGCCCGGCGATGCGCCCGGGAGGCGCTGGCCACGCTCGGCTACCCGCCCGCGGCGATCCGGCCGGGACCGAAACGCGAACCGATCTGGCCGGCCGGGGTGGCCGGCACGATCACCCACTGCACCGGCTACCGGGCCGCGGCCGTCGCGCCGCTGAGCGTGCTGCGCAGCCTCGGCATCGACGCGGAGCCACACGGGCCGCTGCCCGACGGGGTCGAGGAGACGGTGACGGTCGCCGCCGAGCGGGAGATGCTGACCCGCCTCCGGGGCCGTGACGGCGTGCACTGGGGGCGGGTGCTCTTCAGCGCCAAGGAGGCGGTCTACAAGGCGTGGTATCCGGTGGCCCGGCGCTGGCTGGGCTTCGAGGATGCCCGGCTGAGCATCGACCCGGCGGCCGGCACGTTCACCGCCGAGATCCTGATCGACGGTCCGCTGCGCGAGCTGCGTGGCCGGTTCCTGGTCACCGATGGCCTGGTGAGCACGGCAGTGACCGTGCCGACGGGCGAGTGAGGGGCGAGACGTGCGACGGCGGGCGCACCGACCGTCAAACCCTGTCGTACGCCTGGCGGGCTCCCACTAGGCTGTGGGGCCACCGCCGTCAGCGGAGAAGGAGATGTCGTGCCCAGGGAGACCGGCACCAAGGTCATCGCCTCGAACAAGAAGGCCCGCCACGATTACGCCATCCTCAAGACGTACGAGGCGGGCCTGGTGCTGGCCGGCACCGAGGTCAAGTCGCTGCGCGCCGGCTACGCCTCGATCGTGGACGCCTTCGCCCAGGAGCACGAGGGCGAGATCATGCTCTACAACCTGCACATAGCCGAATACGGCTTCGGCAGCTGGACGAACCACGCACCCCGACGCACCCGCAAACTGCTGCTGCACCGCACCGAGATCAACCGTATCCTGGACAAACTGCGCGACGGCAACGGCCTGACCCTGGTCCCGCTCTCGCTGTACTTCCACGACGGCTGGGCGAAGGTGGAACTGGCCCTGGCCAAGGGTATGAAGGCCTACGACAAACGTCAGGTGCTGGCCAAACGCGACGCGGAGCGGGAAATCGCCCGGGCGATGGGCCGCCACCTGAAAAGCGCCAGGTCGGCCCGGGCCGACCTTCCCGCGTTGGCACCGCCGGTCGACGCGAGGTGAGCAAGACCCGTCCCGGGGGAGCGGGTCGGGCCTTGCTCCGATCAGGTCGGCGGGCGCGTCAGTTGACGAAGTCCTGGGTCATCCAGGTGACGCCCTTGCTGTCGCGGGCCACCGCCAGCCCGATCTTCTTGTAGCCGGTGTTGAGCAGGTTCCTGCGGTGCCCGTCGTTGGGCGGCTGCTCGGCGAGCATGCTGTCGGTGAGACCGTTCGCCGCGGCGACGATCTGGGCGTCGCTCGCGCCCGACGAGCCCAGGCCGATGTTCTCGCCCGCCGAGGTCCAGGACGCGCCGGCGGCGGTGAATCGGTCGCCGAGCGAGGCCTCTCCCGGGCACTGGTGGGACAGGCCGCAGCCGTTGATCATCAGGTTGTTGTGCGCGACGGAGGCGTTCGACAGGTTGGCGCTCAGGGTGAGGGGCTGCAGGCCGTTCGCCGTCCGGGCGATGTTGATGTGCGCCAGCACCTGATCGATCACCGACGTGAGCGGCGGCGATGTGGGCGCCTGCGTGGTCGGCTTCGTTGTCGGCGGGATCGTCTTCGGCGGGTCCGGGAGCTGGGTCGGCGGCGTCTTCGGCGGGATCGGGGTCGGCGGTGTGCTGGGCGGCGTGGGGGCGGAGCCGGTCGGGCGGGGGTGGTGCCGCCAGGACCTGTGGCGCGACAGGGTGGCCGCGCCGCCGACCTGCTGACGGTGCTGGGAGGCGGCCGGGCGGGAGTGCTGCCACGGGACGGTCTGCGCCGAGGCCACGCCGGCGAAACCGGCGCCGAGGACGCCGAGGACGCCGAGGACGAGGACGACGGTTCTGGTCCGACGACGGTGTTGCTTGGGCACGAGTTTTGGTCACCTTCGTCGCATCACGGGCGGTGGGGGGCCCGTACGGGCCGCGCCGGGGAGCCGGAGCGGACGCCGGGACCCGGCGCGCGGTCGACTATGCAGTCGAGGCGTCCCGATCCAACGACATTTGTGAATCCCTTAACGATGGCCTCAGCGAAACGTAAGTCAGGCCGGGGCGATGGCTTCCTGCTCCTGCTCGACGCTCTGGTTCCACTCGCGTTTGGTCGACTGCCAGCCGTCCTCGTTCAGCCCGCGGCGCCAGTAGCCGGAGATCGACAGTGCGCTGAGCGGCAGGCCCCGCTCGATGCGCAGGTACCCGCGCAGCTCCTTGACGAAGGTCGCCTCGCCGTGCACGAAAACGTGCACCTGACCGGGCGGGAAGTCCAGTCCCCGAACCGCGGCGACCAGAGCCTCGCCGATCGGGCGGCGGCCGCGGTGCAGCCAGGTGATCGCGACGTCGGCGGCGGTCTCCAGCTTCTGCTCCTCGGACTCGTCGGCGACCTCCAGGAACGCATGCGCGCGGGCGCCGGCCGGCAGGGCGGCCAGGGCCGCGGCTACGGCCGGCAGGGCGCTCTCGTCCCCGGCGAGCAGGTGCCAGTCGGCCGCCGGGTCGGGTGCGTAGCCGCCGCCCGGCCCGGTGAACCGGAACACGTCGCCCGGCTTGGCCTGCGCCGCCCACGGGCCGGCGATGCCGGCGTCGCCGTGCACGACGAAGTCGATCCACATCTCGCCGGCCTCGGGCAGCCATTTGCGGATCGTGTACGTCCTGGTCAGGGGCCACTGCTCGGGCGGCAGCGCGGCGCGGATCGCGGCCACGTCGAACGGCTCCGGATAGCTCACTCCCGGCGGCGGGAAGAGGATCTTGACATAGTGATCCGTGAACTCCCCCGCGCTCAGTCCGGCCAGCCCCGGGCCGCCGACGACCACCCGGACCATGTGCGGCGTGAGTTGCTCCACCCGCGTGACCACGCCGATGGTCGCCGCTCGTACCGGTCTGCCCGCCATGCTGCCACTTCCCTGCTGTTCGACGTCCCTGCTGTTCGACGTCCCTGGTGAGGCTACCCTTGCCTGTCGATGTCGCCTGTTCTCGGCGCGGTCGGCACCGCCCCGGCGGGCGAACGCAGGCGGGGCCGGAGAATCGAGAAGGCGTTGGTCCGCGACCCCCTCAGCATCCCTGCTCCGCGGCCGGTGCCGCTCTAGGATCGACACGTGCGGGTCGGGGTGGTCGGAGCGGGCATCGTCGGGCTGGCAGTCGCCCGGGAGTTGTCGCGGCAGGCCCAGGTCACCGTCGTGGACAAGGAGGACCGGGTCGGCGCGCACCAGACCAGCCACAACAGCGGCGTCGCGCACGCCGGCCTCTACTACCCGCCCGGCTCGCTGAAGGCGGAGCTGTGCCGGCGGGGCCGCCTGCTGCTGGCCGCGTACTGTGCCGAGCGCGGCCTGCCCTACGACACCTGCGGCAAGCTGGTCGTGGCCCGCGACGAGAGCGAGGCCGAACGGCTGGCCGAGATCGAACGCCGCGCGGTGGCCAACCAGGTGCCCGGCCTGTGCCGGCTCGACCCGGCCGGGATCGCTCGGATCGAGCCGCACGCCCGCGGGGTGGCGGCGCTGCACTCCCCCGAGACGGCGATCGTCGACTTTCCCGCAGTGGCCCGCGCCTACGCCGAGGACGTGCGGGCGGCCGGCGGCGAGATCCGGCTGGGCTTCGAGGTCACCGGGATCAACGGCGCGGCGGTCACCGCCCGCACCGGCGAGCGGCTGGCCTTCGATCTGCTGGTGGTCTGCGCGGGGCTACACGCCGACCGGGTCAGCCGGCTGGCCGGGGACGAGGCTGGGCCGGCGATCGTGCCGTTCCGCGGCGAGTACTACACGCTCCGGCCGGACCGCGCGGCGCTGGTCCGGGGGCTGATCTATCCGGTGCCGGATCCGCGCTATCCGTTCCTCGGCGTCCACCTGACCAAGACGGTCCGCGGCGCGGTCGAGATCGGGCCGAACGCGATCCTGGCCGGCGCCCGCGAGGGCTACACCTGGGGTGCGGTCAGTGCCCGGGACCTGGCGGAGGCGCTGCGCTGGCCAGGGATGCGCCGGCTGGCCCGCAAGCACTGGCGGACCGGGATCACCGAGATGTGCGGCAGCCTGTCCCGCCGGGCGTTCGTGGCCCGGGCCGCGACCTACGTGCCGGAGCTGCGCGCCGGGGACGTGGTGCGGGCGGGCGCGGGGGTACGGGCCCAGGCGCTCGACGCGGACGGCTCGATGGTCGACGACTTCCGCATCCACCGGGTCGGCCCGGTGGTCACCGTGCGCAACGCCCCCTCCCCCGCGGCCACGTCGTCGCTGGCCATCGGCGAATATGTGGCGCGGCAGGCACTGGCCGGGCCGCCGTGCTGAGCGCGATCGGCTGTGTGCCAGGGTGCTCGCCGATGACAGCTGACGGTACCGGCGGCAGGCGGCTGCGGCGGTGGCTTCTCCCGCTGGTCGTGGTGGCCCTGCTGGCCGAGATGGCGGTCGCCATGGTGGTCACCGCGGTGCAGCAGACGCCGACCATCGACGAGCCGGTCTACGTCAGCACGGCGCTCGTCTACCTGCAGAAACACACCGTCGCGTACAACCCGGAGCATCCGCCGCTGGGCAAGCAGATCATCGGGCTCGGGCTGGCCCTCGCCGACGCGAAGCTGCCCGCGGTGCTGCCGGCGAGGCAGGGCCAGCTGGGCCGGGCGGTGCTCTACGACGCGGGCAACGACCCGTACCGGATCATGCTGGCCGGGCGGCTGCCGATCATCGTGCTGACACTGCTGTTCGCTCTCGTGGTCTTCGCCTTCGCGCGCGATCTGGCCGGGCCCAGGGCGGCGTTGATCGCGCTGGCGCTGTACTGCTTCTCGCCGGATCTGATCACACACGGTTCGCTGGCGACGCTGGACGTCCCGGCGGCCGGCTTCGTGGTCACCTCGGCCTGGCTGCTGTGGCGGGCCCGCACGAGGCCCCGGCTCTATCTTCCGCTGGCCGCGCTGGCGTTGGGCGCCGCCCTGGCGACCCGGATGAGCACGCTGCCGGCGCTGCCGGTGCTGCTCGCGCTGACGGTGCTGTCGGTCTGGCAGACCGGGCGCGGCTGGCGGCGGCTCGGTCTCGGTCTCGCCGTCGCCGCGGGAGTCGGGGTGGTCGCGGTGGCCGTGGTCTGGGCCAGCTATCTGGCCGTCGACCCGCACCTGCACTGGTTGCCGCCGGCGAATCTGCCCCGGATCGGCGGGATGACGGGGTTCCTGCTGCATCTGCTGCCGTTTCCACCGTCCTACGTCGACGGGATGAAGATCCAGTTCAGATTCGAGGACAAGGAGTACGGCGGGTTCCTCCTCGGCCACGCCTACACCGGGCCGCGCTGGTACTACCTGCCGGCCGCGCTGCTGGTGAAGACGCCGCTGGGGATGCTCGCGCTGTGGGCCGCCGGCGGGCTGACGCTGCTGCTGCGCCCGGCGCTGCGGGCCGCCGCGCCGTACGTGCTGCTGCCCGCCGCCGTGCTGCTGATCGTGGCGATGACCGGCTCCCGCGACTACGGCACCCGCTACGTGGTGATCCTGCCGATGCTGCTGGCGGTCGCCGCGGGCACCGTCGCCACCCTGCGGTGGCGCTGGGCCCCGTGGCTGAGCGCCGCCCTGGTGACCTTCGTCGCGGTCAGCTCTGTGCGGGCGTTCCCGTACTACCTCCCCTACTCGAACGAGGCGTTCGGCGGGCCGGCGAAGACCTACCTGCGGCTGCACGACTCGAACGTCGACTGGGGGCAGGATCTGGGCCGGCTCGCCGACCGGCTGCGCGAACGGTATCCGGGGCAGCCGGTGTGGCTCGTCTACAAGGGCAGCGGCGTGCCCTCGGCGTACGGAATCCATGCTCTGAATCCCCTGAAGGTCGCTCCGGCCACGGTGTCCGGGCTGCTGGTGGTGTCGGACAGCCGGATCGACCGGCCGAGCAAAGCACTCACGGCGGTGCTGGCCGGGGCCGAGCCGATCGACACCGTGGGCCACTCGATCACCATCTTCCGCCGGCCGTGACGACGCGGGCGGCGATCGGGTAGGAAAGAGGGCATGCCGCTCACCCTGGATGACGTCCGTTCCGCCGCCGACCAGATCAAGGGCGTCGCCCACCGCACGCCGGTGATCACCTCCCGCACCCTCGACGAGTTGGTCGGCGCCGAGGTATTCCTCAAGTGCGAAAACCTGCAGCGGGTCGGCGCGTTCAAGTTCCGCGGCGCGTACAACGCGATCTCGCGGCTGTCCCCGCCGCAGCTGGCCCGGGGCATCGTCGCCTATTCCAGCGGCAACCATGCGCAGGCGGTGGCCCTGGCCGCGCGGGAACTGGGCAGCAGCGCGGTGATCGTGATGCCCGAGGACACCCCGACGTCCAAGCTGGCCGCCGTGGCCGGCTACGGCGCCGAGATCGTCACCTACGACCGGTACACCGGCGACCGGGAGGCGATCGGGGCCGCGCTGGCCGCCGATCGGGGGCTGACGCTGATCCCGCCGTACGAGCACCCGCACGTGATGGCCGGGCAGGGCACCGCGGCGCTGGAGCTGATCGAGGAGGTCGGGCCGCTGGACGCGCTCGTCGTACCGGTCGGCGGCGGCGGGCTGATGGCCGGCAGCGCGACCGCGGCCACGGGACTGCTGCCGGGCGTGCGGATGATCGGCGTCGAACCGGCGGCCGGCGACGACACGTACCGGTCGCTGGCGGCGGGCGAGCGGGTTTCGATCCCGGTACCGCGCACGATCGCCGACGGGCAGGCCGCGACGGTGCCCGGCGAGCTGACCTTCGCGGTGAACCGGCGGCTCGTCGACGAGATCGTGCTGGTCGGCGACGACGAGATCCGGGCCGGGATGCGCTTCGCCTTCGACCGGCTCAAGCTGGTCACCGAGCCGAGCGGCGCCAGCGGGCTGGCCGCGCTGCTGACCGGCAGGGTGGGCACGCCGCCCGGGCGGATCGGCGTGCTGATCTCCGGCGGGAACATCGACACGGCCCGCTTCACCGCCCTGATGGGCTGAGCCTCACCACGGGATCGCGGCGGCCTGCACCTTCACGAAGCGGACATAGTCGGCGGGCAGCGGGACGCCGGCCGACAGCATCCGGTGGACCCGGCTGACGCCGGTCAGGGCCAGCGTGACCCGATAGCCGAGGATCACGTCCCCGATCGCGAAACGACCGCCCGAGCCCTTGAGATAGAACGGCAGCTGGTCGCGCAGGGTGCCCAGCGCCAGGCGCGCGAGATCCGCGCCGACCGGGGCGATCCCGCACGAACCCCAGTCGAGCACGATCGTGTCCGGGCCCGCGGCGACCAGATGACCCGGGCGGAAGTCGCCGTGACTGAACACGTTCGGCACCGCGCCAAGCGCGTCGAGCAGGTCGTGCCGGCGGGCCCAGATGCCGGCCAGCGCCGGGTCGGCCGGCACCGCCGCCCAGTCGAGATCATGCTCCGCGACCCGATGGGCGAGCTGGTGGCGCGCCAGCCACGGCGCCTGCGGGAGGTCCGTGCCAGCCTGCCAGCGCGCGAGGCGTTCGGCGGCCAGTTCGGGCCGCTCCGGTGGCCCGTCGGCCGCGTCGAGAAAGACCGCGGTGTCGTCGGCCCCGAGCAGCCGGGGCGCCTTCAGGCCCGGCCCACCCGGCAACAATCCGCTTTCGTACGCGAGGAGCTCCCGCCGCCAACGCGTCCGGTGACCCGGATCGTCGTCGTCCGGCCGCAACGACTTGCGGATCACCGTGAACGCCTGGTGCCCAGCCTGGAAGACGAGCCGGTCGACGGACCCGGTCGCGCCCCCTGCGCGCTGCGCACCTGGCCGGATCGGCTCCACGGTGCATCCGGTCACGACGGTGCCCGCGCCGGCGGCAGCGGCCACGACGGAGGGAGGAACCGCATCGATCACCCCGGCAAGCTATCGCACCCGATCCGGATAGCGACACAACCGCCAGCATAAGGGGCTCAGACCTGGCGAGGACGGTCGAGACGACTCCCGGCGGGACCACAGCCCACCGGCGGCGGGCGTGCGCCGTAGGCTGCCCCGGTGGCCAAGTACTTCGACGTGCATCCGGACAATCCGCAACGCCGGACGATGAGCCAGGTGGCGCAGATCGTCCGGGCCGGTGGACTGATCGCGTATCCGACCGATTCGTGTTATGCGCTCGGCTGCCATCTCGGTGACAAAGAGGGGCTGGACCGGATCCGGGAGATCCGCCGGCTGCCGGAGGGGCACCAGTTCACGATCATCTGCCACGACTTCCACCAGCTCGGACAGTTCGTGCAGATGAACAACGCGACCTTCCGGGCCCTGAAGGCGGCCACCCCGGGTCAGTACACCTTCATCCTGCCCGCCACGAAAGAGGTGCCGCGGCGCATGCTGCACCCACGCAAAAGGACGGTCGGCGTACGGATCCCCGACCATGTGGTGGCCCAGGCGATTCTGGCCGAGCTGGGTGAGCCGATGCTGTCCACGACGCTGACGCTGCCCGGCGACGAGGAGCCGATGACTCAGGGCTGGGAGATCAAGGAACGCCTCGACCACGTCATCGACGCCGTGATCGACTCCGGCGAGTGCGGCACCACGCCGACCACAGTGGTCGACTTCTCCAACGGCGAGCCGGACATCATCCGCCGCGGCGGCGGCGACCCGGAACGATTCCAGTAATCAACCGGGCAGGGCACCGCGGCACCGCGGCAGGACCGCAACGCCTCCGCCAATCGAGTGGAAGGCCATCCGCGCGACGCAGCGCGCAACGCCTTCAGCCGTCGAGCGGCAGGGCCACCGCCTCGCCCGGAGCCGCTCCGGAATGCGGCGGTGGTGGCCGCGTCGGACCGCGACTGAAACGGCCGCCCGGGTGCTGGTCGACGTCGAGGGCGATCAGGATCAGCGCAACGGCGGTCTCGGGCGTCTTACGGCCGCCCCAGCGGACCAGGACCGGGATCCGGCCGGCCTGGCCTTCCTCGATCAGCTTCTGCACGGTCCGTTTCCGGTGACCGTGATCGACCTCGATCGCCAGCGGCAGACCGCCGGGCCGGGCCACCGCCACGTCGATGACCGAATGCTGATGGTCCATCGGCGGCGGCAGCCGCAGCACACTGGCGGCCCGCCGGTAGACCCGCCAGCCCTGCTCGGCGGCCCAGCCGGCCACCGTATCGATCAGCAGCGCGGTCACCGCGTCGGCGTGCAGGTCAGTGAAGGTCACGGCGGCGAGGCGGGCGGCCAGCGCGGCGCCCACCTCGTCGCCGTCGTACGCGGCGGTCATGCAGCGCAGATTAGCGCCTCGGAACCCGGGCGGTTGCCGCGCGGAGGAGCGCTGCAGGGCCGCCGTGGGCCAGCCGGCGGCTTACCTCGTCGACCCGCAGGGCGGCTGGGGTGCCGGCCTCGACGGTGCCGGCGATCTGCCCGAAGACGTCCGACCCGCGCGGGTCGCCGAGCAGGGCCAGCCCGGCGGCCGCCTGCAACCGGGCCTCGTCGTCCTCGTCGTGCAGCCGGTCCGCCATCGCCGCGCGCACGTGCGGCTCGTCCATGCCGCCCTCGGCCAGGGTGAACAGGGCCCCGGCGCGGACCAGTCCCTCCGGGTCGTAGGTCAGCTCGACCAGCGCGACCGGAACCTCGGGCGGCGGCGCGAACCGGCGGCCGTACTGCGGGTTGCCGACGCTGCCGAGCAGGGCGACCCGCAGCCGCACCTCGGCCGCCGGGTGCCGGGCGTGCTGCACGATGTCGGCGAGGTCGGCTTCGGCGCGGGAATAGCCGGCGAAGGCGCCGAGCGCGCTGTCCAGGGCCGCCGGGTCGCCCTCGGCGCGCAGCCGCCGCCGCAGCAGCTCCAGGGCCCTCGCCCGGAACGGCCGGTCCTCGAAGCTCATCGCGTGCAGCACGTCGGCGGCGAACCGGCGCAGATCCGTCGACGGGTCCTCGATCGCCCCTGCCGCCCAGGTGTAGGTGGGGGCCAGGTCGAGCCGGGCGGTCATCGCGTCCAGCGACTCCGACCAGTCGCACGAGCCAGGCTCGCCGAAGTGCAGGGCGCGGGCGACCAGATCGTGCCGGGACGGGCGCTGCCCGACCGCCCGTTCGAGGAAGGTGACGACGGCCCGGTGGGCGAGCTCAACCTCGGCGCAACGGCCGTCCGGGGTGGTCACCCGCAGCAGGGTCGCGGTGGGCTGGAAGTCGATGCCGCCGACGAGTTCGCGTTCGACCCTCGCCTCGCCGTGCCGGCCGATCCCGAGCCGGCCGCGCAGCTCCCGCTCCGGGTCGACGGTGAGCCACGGCCGGGCCGCCGCCAGGGCCCGGTGCTGGGGGCTGTCCTGGCGGAACGGCTCCTTGCTGCTCGCGAGCAGGGCCTGGAGCACCTCGTACGACCCGTGGTCGGCGGCCCAGGTGACCGGGTCGGTGCCGTCCGCCCAGGGCCGGGCCGCGTCGGCGCCGTGCTCGACCAGCAGCGCCACCACCTCGGTCTGCCGGGCGTACGCCGCTGCTTGCAGGAGCAGGCTGCCACCCTGGCCCGCCACCACCACGGCCGGAAGGGCGCGCAGCAGATCGAGCACGGTGTCGCGGTCCCCGCCCCGCGCGGCCGTCAGCCATCGCTCGTCCACACCCGCATTCTCACCCACCAGGGCCAGACACATCGACCAGGTCAGCCGCCGAATGGTTCACCTCAGCGAGTCGACGGCCCCGAGGCTGCCGTTCGAGCTGCCGTTTCCGGCCGTGATCGGGGCCAAACCGCCCGCTGAGCCGCACCACCGCCAAGGCCGGAATGCTCGACCCGGCGAACGCGGCGGTCACCTTGGCACCGCCGGGCGGTTTCGACGTGCCGGTCATGATCGGCGGTGCGGACGTCCTGCCCTGGGACCGGCTGAACGCGGCCCGAAGGTCCGGGCGCCGTCGCTTGGTCCGACGGCCGTCTGGGGTGGCGGGCGGTGGCTCGATATGGGTCAATGTGGCGGTACCCGGCGAGAGGTTGTCCACAGTGCGATTGCAACGGTTCGGCGTGGTTCTGGTGTGTGTGCTGGTGGCCGTCGCCGGGTGTGACCGCGACGCCCCGGCCCCGTCCGCCGCCGGCACCGCGGGCCCGGCCGCCGGCGCTTCGGCGGTCGTTCCTTCCGGCGTGCCCTCCGCGTCGGTGCCGTCCACATTGGGCGGGACGTCCGCACCGCCGATCGTGACCGGCACGTCGAAACCGCCCGGCGGTGCCAAGGTGGCCGCCGCCGCACCGCCGTGTTCCGAGCTCAAGCCCCTGGTCGATAGGTATCTGACCCAGGCCAGAGTGACCCGCGAGGCGCCCGGCCCGGTCAGCACCTGCTTCATGATCGGTGACTTTCAGGGCGCCCACGTCGAGGTCCAGCTGCAGTACGGGCACACCACCGCCGCCACGACGGTGCGCAAGGCGGCCGGAACCGGATGCGCCACGGCGGTGCGCCCCCTCAAGCTGTCCTACCAGCTCGCCCTGGGCTGCGACAATCCGACCGCGACCGTACATTCGGGCGTGGCGCTCGCCCAGGGTGGCAGTTTCGCCGCCGCGATCATCACGGTCACCGGCGACACCGCCGCGACGGCGACCATGCGCTCCGCGGTCAGCGACGCCGCCCGGCACTTGGCCGCGGCGGTGCTCAAGAAACTCGGCTGACCGGCCCGGACCGTGGGTACCATGCGTCTTTGCCCAGCGTCCCGCAGGTTTGCCCAGCGTCGCGCAGGGTGAATGCTGCAAGGGTGGACCTCACCGATCTGGCCTTCGCGCTGATCATCGGCACGCTCGGCGGCGCGCTGGGACATCTGCTGATGCCGCGTAACCGTGCGGTCCCGCTCTGGTTCACGGCCGTGACCGGGGTCGTCGCCGCGGTCCTGGGCAGCCTCGCCGCCACCGCCGTCGGAGTCAGCGGCCAGAACGGTGTCGAGTGGATCGAACGCACCCTGCAGATCGTCTTCGTGGCCGCGACGGTCCTGAACATCCGGGCACTGGCCGCCCTGACCCGGGCGACCCGCCGACGCTGACGGCGCGGCGGCGAGCCGACGACTCGCTCTCGGCCGGCGACCTGACCATCGCCGACTATGCGTCGCTGATCGATCCTTGACATCCTCTGCCCCTGACGAGAGCAGATTTCCCACGGCGATCCTGCCGCACGCCGGGTGGACCGTGAGCCGGCAGACCCGCGAACGGCCGCTCCGGCGCGGAAGTGCCGGAGCGGCCGTGCGCGCTGCGAGGCCGGCCTAGAAGGCCAGGCGCTGACCGGGGAAGATCAGGTTCGGATTGGTGCCGACCACGGGCTTGTTCAGCTGGTAGAGGGCACGCCAGCCGCCCTTGACCGTCTGCTTGGCGGCGATCGTCGACAGGGTGTCGCCCGATCTGACCACATAGGTCCTGCCGGTGGCCCTGGCCGTGGAGATGCCGCCGAACGTGATCTTCTTCTGGGTGGTGGTCTTCTTGTGGATCGTCGCCTTCTTGGCCTTCGCGGTCGACGACTTGTGCGCTCTGGTCTGGTGCGACGACTCCGACGAGGACTTGTAGGTGCTGGTCGAGCCGGCCTTGCGACCGCAGACCGGCCACGCCCCGATGCCCTGACCCCGCAGGATCTTCTCGGCGATCGCGATCTGCTCGGAGCGGCTGGCCTTGTCGGCGGTGCCGGCGTAACGGCCGCCGCCGTAGCCCTTCCAGGTGCCGCGGGCGAACTGCAGGCCACCGTAGTAGCCGTTGCCGGTGTTGATGTGCCAGTTGCCGCCGGACTCGCACTGCGCGACGGCGTCCCAGTTGACGCTGGACTTCGCCTGGGCGGCCGAGGCCGGTGCCAGCAGGGCGACGGTGCTCGCGGTACCCAGGGCGGCCAGGCCGAGGGCCATCCGGCCGGACCTGCGCTGCCGGGCATGCTTAGGGAGCTGTGTCATGACAGAAAATCCTCCACGCCTGCGAGGTCAGCTGTCGGGTTCGGGCCGAGGAGCCCGGCCGCGCGACGGCGGCTTCACCCCGAGGCGCGCGTGGTGCGCGCCGAGGAACGTTTGGGTCCCCCACTCCATGCCTGATCAAGGATGTCCCGGCGGGTCGACGGCATGAACTCGGCGTTACCGACCACGGGGCCCGCATTCACGGACCGATGGAACGTAGCCCACGCCGGGGGCGGTTTGGCAAAGAATCATGGCCGGTTAGTGACACTCTTCTCACTTTCGCGGCTTTCGATCATCATCAAAAGCGAGGGTCATGACTACTTTCTGTACGATTTCAGCCCTATTTTCACCGGCCGGTTCGTACTGTTAGAACCTAGATACCCGAAATGCCGGTGCTCGACGCAGGACAGCCTGTTCTTCCCGAAAATCCTGCCCGATCACGACCCCCGCCGCTGATAATGTTCAGGTTCTTCAACCGGCAGCACGTCGTCACAGACCACGCCGCCGGTCGCGCCGGCACCGACTCGCAGCGCACCTTCCGGGCGGCCGATACTCTATCGCGTAGATAGGTTTTGGCGATACCGTGGGCGCGTTGGAATGAGTTCCGCGGAGGAGCGTCATGCTGAAGATGTCGTCCAGGACCCGCCTCGCCAGCCCCGTCGACACCGCGATCTACGGCGACTACACGATCCGCCGCGACCACCGCCCGCTGCTGCGCTTCACCGGCCGGATCACCCCGGACGGCGCCTTCACCGCCCGCCCGTCCCGGTACCACGTCTACGGCGGCTGGTTCTGTCCCTGGTCACACCGGGTGGCGATCACCCGCGAGCTGGCCGGCCTGCACGACCTGGTGACGATGTCGTACGTCGACGACAGCCGCGACGGCCGGGGCTGGGCCTTCCGCAAGACCCACGGGCCGGACCCGGTCAACGGCTTCACCCTGCTCCGCGACGCCTACGAGGCCACCGAGGAGGGCTTCGACGGCCACGTCTGCGTACCCACCCTGTGGGACAGGTTCTCCTGCCGGATCGTCAGCAACAACTACCACGACATCGGCATCGACCTGGCGACCCAATTCCGGCACCTGGCCGAGCCGGTCGCGGAGACCTACCCGGAGCCGCTGCGCGAGCAGATCGAGGAGCTGGACGGCTGGCTGGGCCCGGCGGTCAACCACGGTGTCGGCGCCGCCGCGGCGGGTGACGCCCAGGCGCGCGGCCTGCTGCTGGACGCGTTCGAGCTGCTCGACGCCCGGCTGGCACGCTGCCCGTACCTGCTCGGCGACGCGCTGACCGAGGCCGACATCCGGCTCTGGGTCACCCTGGTCCGCTACGACGCCGGCCCTAACGCGCTGCGCACGATCAACCCGGGCCTGGCCGGCTACCCGCACCTGTGGGCCTACGCCCGCCGCCTGTACGCCCAGCCGGCCTTCCGCGACACGACCGACTTCGCCACCTTCACCCGACCGGGCGCAGGCCTGCCGGACTGGACGGCCACACCCTGAGCGCGACCGCGTGCACCCCGTCGTCCTTCCTCACCGGGCCGACCAGACGGCGCGGAGTGCGGCAGCATGCACCCCGTCGTCCTTTCCTCACCGGGCCGACCAGACGGCGCGGAGTGCGACCGCGGCCTGGACGTTCGTGGGGGTGCGGTTCGGGTGGGCAACCGGCGGGATCGGGCTAGCCGGCCGTCAGCCGGTCCGGCCGTTGGCGTACACGACGCGGAAACCCAGGTGGTCGGCGAGCGAGGTCCACCGCGAGGAGCGCATCAGCCGCTCGGCGCTGTCGATCCGGCTGCCGTTGACCAGCGCGTTGAGCACCACGGTCTCGAACGCGGCCGACTCGACCCAGTCGATGACCTTGGTGAAGCCGCACAGCATCGGCGCTTTCGTCTCGTGCAGGAACTGCTGCAGCGTGCGGTCCGAGGCGCGCAGTACCGAACAGCTGCCGAAATAGAGGAACCGGCCCTCGCAGCGGCCGGACAGCCAGGCGGCCAACTCGTCCAGCTCGACGACGTTACGGTGCGACAGGCAGAGCTGGGTCGGCTTGCCGTGCAGTGCGAAGAAGCCCACCCGATAGTCGGCGTACTTGCGGGACAGCCAGGCGTCCAGGTAGTAGTTCAGCTCCTCGGCCGTGGCCGTGTCGCGGTGGATGTAGCGGATGCTTCCGAGCCGTTCGAGCAGCTCCAGGGTCGGCAGGACGGAGCCCCGTTTGGTCAGGTCCTCCTCCCACTGGCCCTCGAAACAGAAAACTCCCCCCGCTCTGGACACCAGCGCCCCCTCCCGTGCTGGTCGCAGGCTAGCGGATCGGCCGTCCGCCGGCGTGGCGCGATGATCCGACCTTTGCTGATGCGGCGTTTCGAGATGCACCAAAAAGCCGGTTTCAGTACGGTTTAGCTGACCGCATTTCGAACAACGGGGGACATTGATGAGCCACGTAACAAGAAAAGTATTCCGGGCGCTCGTCCCGGTCTTGACCTTCGGCGCGCTGCTGGCGGTGCCGAGCACGCCCGCCCAGGCCGCGGCACTAGCCTTCTCCAGCGTCCACGACGGCCGCTGCCTGGACTCGGACATCAGCAACGCCACCCACAACGGCACCAAGGTGCAGGTCTGGCAGTGCCTCGGCGGCAACAACCAGAAGTGGAGCGTCTACACCGACGGCACGATCCGCAGCACCTGGGACGGCCGCTGCCTGGACGAGGACATCGCCGGGGGCACCCACAACGGCACGAGGGTCCAGGTCTGGGACTGCAACGGCTGGGACAACCAGAAGTGGACGCGCTACACCGACGGCACGATCCGCAGCCGGCACGACGGGCGCTGCCTCGACGAGGACATCGCCGGCGGCACCGGGAACGGCAAGCAGGTCCAGGTCTGGGACTGCAACGGCTGGGACAACCAGAAGTGGCGCCGCTGACCGCAGGCCGGGAGATCGCCATCTGGCCGGCCCCCGCCGGTCATGATCCGTTCTCGGCGCCGTGGCTCGGGTGGTGTGTCGTGGACACTTGTGCATCACGCCAACCACTACTACGGGCACTCGCATGTGCTGGCCCGGTACTGCGGACTCGACGACCGGGATCCGCCCCGGATCGGCGGCTACCTGCAGCACGGCTGGAACATTGGGGACGGGCTCGCCGCCGACCATGAGTTCGTCGCCGGGACCCCGGTCCTGCTCTGGTCCGAGCGGACCCGGCGACGGGCCTGGTCACTGGGCCGACGCGAGACGTACGTGGTCGGCTCGCCGTGGGCGTACCTGCTCGCCATGCGGCCGGACCAGCAGGAGCCCCGCGAGGGCACGATCTGGTATCCCTTCCACGGGTGGGAGGGGCAGCACGTCCTCGGCGACCACGGCCGGTTGATCGACGAGATCCGGCGGACCGAGCCCGGCCCGGTCACCGTCTGCCTGTACTGGCAGGAGTTCCGCGACACCGGCGTGCGGCAGCGTTACGCCGACGCCGGCTTCCCGGTGATCTGTCACGGCTACCGGGGCGGCCGGTGGGAGGATCTCGACCCGCACTTCCTGGATCGGCAGCTCGCCGAGCTGCGCCGACACCGGCGGGTCGCCTCCAACCGGCTGTGCAGCGCGGTGTTCTACGGCACGCTCGCCGGCTGCGAACCGGCCGTCTACGGCGACCCGATGGTGCTGGACGGCGAGAACATGTCGAACGGCGGCCAGCCCCGGGTCCGCCGGCAGTGGGCCGAGCTGCACGCGGCGAAGGCCGACCTCGACGCCGCGCGGGCCACCGCGGTGGCCGAGCTCGGCGCGGACCGGCTGCTGCCCCCCGCCGAGCTGCGCCGCGTCCTGAGCTGGCCCGAGCCGGTGACCCGATGACGGCGCGCCTGATCGGCGGCGAGATGCACGGCTGGTCGGACCTGGACGGCACACACGGCCCCGGCCCGGTCCGCGGCGCGGCGCTCGCCGCGGCGCTGGCCCCCATGCTGGGGCGGGCGCCCGGCCGCACGCTGGTGGCCGGACCGCACGACCCCGGCCTGATCGCCGAACGCTCGACCGTACTGCTGCGCGGGCTGGCCGACGCGCAGGCCCTGGCCGGACGCTTCGACGTGCTCTGCGGCGGACCGGGCGGGCTGTCCGCCGAAGGCCCCTGGGACACCGTGGTCGCCCTGGACGGGCTGGACCGCCTCGCCTCCGCCGAGGAGCCGCAGCTGAGCTGGGCGGCGACGTTCGAGCTGCTGGTCGAGGCGGTACGCCCGGGCGGAACGCTACTGCTCGCCCACGAGAACCTCCTCGGCCTGCACCGGCTGACCGCCCTGGCGCCCGAACTCACCGACAGTGACTGGACCCCGGCGGCCGGATATGACAACTCCCGGCCGACGGGCCTGGCGGCGGTGACCGAGCGGCTCCGGGCGGCCGGCCTGACGGTCACCCACCGCTACGCGACCTTTCCGAACCCGATCGCTGCCACCGTCGTTCTCGATCACGACCTGCTGTCCGACAAAACCCGGCAGGCGTTCGTCGAGGTGACGCTCAGCCGCGCGTTCGCCGCGGCGACGCCGAGCGATTCCGTCGCCGCGCCGACGCCGACAGGTTCCGTCGCCCGGCCGACGCCGACCGGCACCGTCGCCGGGCCGACTTCGAGTGGCACCTCCGCTGCGGCAACGCTGAGCAGCGCGTTCGCCGGGGGTGTCGGGCTGCTGAGCGATCCCGGGCGGTTGGCGGTCAGTGCGGTCCGGCACGGTCTGGCGACCGAACTGGCCCCCGGATGGATCGTCGCCGCCCGCCGCACCGGGGTCGCCGCACCCGCCCGGCTGCCGACCGAGTGCGACCGTACGTTGGAGAGCCTGCTGCTCGAAGCGGCCGCGGAGCGGGATCTGCCGGCCCTGCGCAGGCTGCTCGCGGCCTGGCAGTCCGGGCCGGCGGCCGCGGTCGTGGCCGGTCAGGTGATCGTCGGCACGGACGGCGACCACGCTCCGTTCGCCGCCCCGACCACCCCCGAGGCCGCCCTGAACGCCTTCGCGGTGCGCATGCTGGCGGACGGCGTCGCGCACCCGTGGCCCGCACCGGCCTCGGTCGCCGAGCTGACCCGCACGCTGGCCGCGATGGCCGGCACCGAGCTGGACAGCGCGGCGATCCCCACCGGCCGGCACCGCCCGTCGGTCCGCGACCTGCTCACCGACCACGACCGGCTGACCCGGGAACTGGCCCACGCCCGGATCCGCCACGAATTCCTCGAACGCACGATCGCCGACCGCGACCGGGCCCTGCGCCACGCCCGCCTGGCCAACGGCCCGCTCCTGGCCGCCCGAGCCCTGCGCCGCACCGCCCGCCGCCTCCTGCACCGCTGACCGAACGGCCGGACCCCGAGAGCCCTACCGGACGCTGAGGGCGACGGTGTCGTAGAGGTTTTCCAGCTGGGTGCTCTGGGTGCTCAGGTTGAAGTGGGTTTCGGTGTGGGCGCGGGCGGCGGCGCCCAGGCGGCGGCGCAGGGCGGCGTCGGCGAGCAGGCGTTTGATGTTCAGGGCCAGGGTGTCCGGGTCGCGTTCGGGGCCGAGCAGGCCGGTCACGCCGTCCAGAACCGCTTCCGGGATGCCGCTGTGCCGGGTCGCCACCGCCGGGACACCGCGGGCCGCGGCCTCCAGGATCGCGGTCGGCAGGCCTTCGCAGTCGCCGTCGGCGGCGGTACGCGACGGCGCCGCCAGCAGCCGGGCGGTGCTCAGGTGGCGGGCGACAGACGCCGGGTCCTGCGCGCCGAGGAAGGTGGCATCGACGCGCAGGCTCGCGGCGTACGCCCGCATCGGCTCGTGTAGTGGGCCGCCGCCGATGAACAGCGCGCGGGGACGGTCCAGCCGGGCCAGCGCCGCCAGCAGGTCGTCGACGCCCTTCTTGGCGACGAACCGGCCGACGAAGATCACGTCCCAGACCGGCTCGGGCGCCGGGGCGTACGCCGGGATCGGGATGCCGGTGTGGTGCACGCGCACCTTGGCCGGGTCGGCGCCGTGCCGGATCGCCTGGTCGCGGATCGGCCCGCTGACCGCGAGCAGAACGCTCGCCCGGTCGAAGACGGTGCGCAGGTTACGGCGGTAGCGCCGGCCGCGCAGGCCCGGCGCCGACGGCTGGCGGGTCACGTCGTGGCCGTGCAGCGTCACGATCAGCGGCACCCGCACACTGCCGCTGATCAGCCAGCCGTCGCCGCCGAAGTGGGCGTGTACGACCTGGGGGCGCAACCGGGCGACCAGATCGCGCAGCCGGGGCGACCCACCGGTCAGGCGCAGCCGCAGGAAGGCCCGGCGTCCGGCCGGGGTGTCCGGGAAGGCGATCACGTCGCTCGGCACGGCCAGCGGCGAGTCGACCCGGGTCGCGCCGAGGTAGACCGGCTGCCAGTCGCGCAGGGCGTGGTTGCGCACGAAGGTCTCGCTGCCGGCCAGCATTGCGCTGCGCCAGATCAGGACCCGTCGCTCAGGTTCCGGCACGGCGGCCGAGGATCGTGTCGCGCAGCCGGTGCCGCACCTGCGGAGGCAGGGCCCAGATCTGCAGGTACGTCACGTAGTCGAGCAGAGCGGGCCGGCCGTGGGTGCGGGCCTCGCGCAGGATCTCCCGGAAGACCGTGCCGCTGCGGGTGGGTGCGGCCATCGAGCTGAGCACGCTCATCGTGAACGCCGCGTACGCCCGCGGGGTGAACAGCTCGCGACTGTCGCGCAACCAGGCCAGTTGCTCGGCCCAGGGCATCTGCAGGCTGATCCGTTCGCGGTCCTCGTCCTGGTGCCAGACGACCAGCGGTTGCTCGGTGTAGAGCAGGTCGACGTCGTCGTGCCGGACGGCGCGCAGCGTCCAGTCGAGCTCCTGTTGGCGGCGCAGGCCGACGGTGAACGCCACCCGGGTGAACAGCTCGGCCGGGGCCAGGATCGTCGAGGTCTGGATGAAGCCGTCGCCGTGGAAGAGCCCGCGCCGCACGGTGAGGTACTCGCTGAGCGGCTCGCCGTCCTCGGGCAGCCGGCGGGGCAGCACGTACTCGGCGCGGGGGGTGCGGTTGATCAGCCGGGCGGCCACCACCGGGCTGGCGCAGCGCGCCTCGCCGGCCAGCTTCAGCTGCACCTCCAGCTTCTCCGGCAGCCACTCGTCGTCGTCGTCGAGCATCGCCGTCCACCTGCCACGGGCCGAGCGGGCGCCGACGTTGCGGGCGTTCGGCGCGCCGCCCCGTTCGGCCAGCACGATCGTGCGGATCCGCTCGTCGCCCAGGCCGGCCAGCGCCGATCGGGTGTCGTCGTCGGGGCCGTCGACGACGACCACCACCTCGAAGTCGGTGAACGTCTGTGCCAGCACGCTGCCGAGAGCCCGGGTCACCAGCTCCGGGCGGAACCTGGTCGGGATGACCACGGTGACCTCGGGCCGCACGGTTGGCATGCGGTGACCGTAGGTGCGCCCGGCGGCGCGGGAGTGAACTGCGTCTATCCGGTGGCTTTCGGTACGCGGACGGGCTGGGCGTGCCAGATGGTCTCGCAGTAGTCGGCGACGGTGCGGTCCGAGGAGAAGAAGCCGCACCGGGCCGTGTTCAGCACCGACATCCTGGTCCACGCCTCCGGGTCGCCCCAGGTGCGTTCGACGTGCTCCTGGCAGTCGACGTAGGCGCGGTAGTCGGCCAGGGTCAGATACTCGTCCCGGCCGAGCATCGAGTCGACGATCGGGGCGAAGGTGTCGCGGTCGCCGTTGGAGAAGGCGCCGTTGGCGATCGCGTCGATCGCGGCCCGCAGCTCGTCGTCGTGCTCGTAGTAGTAGCGGGGCCGGTAGTCGCCGGACCGGATCGAGGCGGCCTGGTCGGCGTTCAGGCCGAAGAGGAAGAAGTTCTCCGCGCCGACCCGGTCGCGGATCTCGATGTTCGCGCCGTCCAGCGTGCCGATGGTCAGCGCACCGTTGAGGGCGAGCTTCATGTTGCCGGTACCGGAGGCCTCCTTGCCGGCCAGCGAGATCTGCTCGGAGAGGTCGGCCGCCGGGATGATCAACTCGGCCATGCTGACGTTGTAGTTCGCCGGGAACGACACCTTCAGGTACGGCGCGACACCCGGGTCCGCGTTCACGGTGTCGCCGACGCAGTTGATCAACCGGATGATCGCCTTCGCCGCCCAGTAGCCGGGGGCCGCCTTGCCGCTGAAGAGCACGGTCCGGGGCGCCGGCCGGGCGCCGTCCTTGATCCGCTGGTACATCGTGACCACGTGCAGCAACTTGAGCATCTGCCGCTTGTACTCGTGGAACCGTTTGATCATGACGTCGATCAGCGCGTCCGGGTCGACCGCCAGGTCCAGCTTGTTCTGGTGCTTGATCGCTCGCCAGCGCTCCCGGAACGCCGAGTCGTCGGCCAGCTTCTCCAGGCCGGACAGCCGGTCCAGGTCGGTCAGCCAGGAGTCGCCGCCGAGCCCCTCGCTGATCAGGTCGGACAGCCGCGGATTGGCCAGCCGCAGGAACCGCCGTGGGGTCACCCCGTTGGTGACGTTGCGGAAGCGCTCCGGGAAGAGCTGGGCGAAGTCCTGCAGGGTCGTCTCGGCGAGCAGTTTGGAGTGCAGGGCGGCCACGCCGTTGGTGAACGACGAGCCGACCACGGCCAGGTGCGCCATCCGGATCCGGCGCTCGTCGCCCTCGCCGATGATCGACATCCGGCGGACCTTGTCCGAGTCCCCCGGGTACGCCGCCTCCACGTCGCGCAGGAAGAACATGTTGATCGCGTAGATGATCTCCAGGTGCCGGGGCAGCAGCCGCTCGAACATCGTCACCGGCCAGGTCTCCAGCGCCTCCGGCAGCAGGGTGTGGCAGGTGTACGAGAAGGTGTGCCGGGTGATCTGCCAGGCGTGGTCCCAGTCCAGGCCGTACTCGTCGACGAGCAGCCGCATCAGCTCCGGGATGGCCAGCACCGGGTGGGTGTCGTTCAGCTGGATCGCGGTCTTGCCGGCGAAGGCGTCCCAGTCGGAGTTGCGGAAGCGGAACCGCCGGATGATGTCCCGCAGCGAGCAGGAGACCAGGAAGTACTGCTGCTTGAGACGCAGCTCGCGGCCCGGTTCGGTGCTGTCGTCCGGATAGAGCACCTTGCTGATGTTCTCCGAGCGGATCACCTCGCCGACGGCCTCCGCGTACTGGCCGGCGGCGAAGCGGCTCAGGTCGAACGACTGCCGGGCGGCCCGGGCCCGCCACAGTCGGACGATGTTGACCGTCTCGGTGCCGTAGCCGGGCACCAGCATGTGACTGGGCTCGCCGAGCACGGATTCCTCCGGGATCCACCGCCGGCGCAGCCCGTCGACGTCCTCGGTGTGGCCGTAGAAGCCGACCGGCTGGCGGTCGTCGGGGGCCCGAAACTCCCACGGGTTGCCCTGGAAGGCCCAGTCGTCGGGTTTCTCGACCTGCGCGCCGTGTTCGAAACTCTGTTTGAAGATGCCCAGGTCGTAGCGGATGCCGTAGCCGACCGCGGGGATGTCGGAGGTGGCCAGCGAGTCGAGCAGGCAGGCGGCGAGCCGGCCCAGGCCCCCGTTACCCAGGCCCGGCTCCACGTCCAGTGCCTCGACCTCGTCGAAGTCATGCACGGTCTCGCGGGCCAGCTCACCGGTGCCCGAATAGAGTAGGTTCTGGCCGAGCTGCTTGCCGAGCAGATACTCGGCGCTGAAGTAGTAGACGTACCGGGGGTTCGCCGCGTAGTGGGCCGAGGCGGTGCGGGCCCGGCGTTCGGCGAGCCGGTCACGGACGGTGACGGCGAGCGTGTCGTACATGTCCTGCGTGCTGGCCGACTCGACCGTCGTGCCGCGCTGATAGTAGAGGTTGCTCAGCAGGTCGCGAGCGAATTCCGCGGGCGTGCTGCCGAGGGCGCGAAGGTCCATGGCACCGATCTTCGCGCATCTCGGCGATCCGCGCCGAAAATGTGGTCGGGACGCTCTTAGGAGACCTTCGCCCGGACCGACGCGAGCAGATTGTCCAATGTATCCACCGAGTGCCGCAGCGCGCCGAGCTGCCGGTCCAGCCGGTCGCGCTTGGCGTTGAGCAGCTGGAGCGTGGCCGGCGAGGCCCGCTCGGGCAGGTCGGCGATCGTGCGGCTGGACAGCCCCGCGCCGTAGAGCAGCTGAATCAGCTGCACCCGCGCCACCGCCGACTCCGGATAGTGCCGCTGTCCGCCCAGGCTACGGTCGGACTCCAGCAACCGCTGCTCCTCGTAGTAGCGCAGCGCCCGCACGCTGACGCCTGATCTGCTGGCCAGCTCCCCGATGCGCACGACGACCTCCGGCTTCCGACGTGGACGTCACCGCTCAGCCTACGACTTCGGCGTGATCGACGGGCCGCTGCGCTCACTCGCAATCACACCCTCTTCCGGTCTGGGCGATTTCGCCACCGCCGCGACAGGACCGGCTGTCGTCAGCCGAGCAGCTCCTGGACGCTGGCGCGCAGCTCCTCCTGGCTGATCGGCTCGACCAGGCCGCCGGTGCGGGCGTCCTGCATCGCCTTGGCCAGCTGGACGCGGCGCAGGATCTCCTTGATGTCCGCGCCCGTCATCCCATGGCTGGCCCGGGCCAGGTCGGCGAGATCGAGGTCGTCGGCGAACATCGTGAACCCGGCGCTCTCGTGCACCGAGCGCAGCTGGGCGATCATCTTGCGGAAGATCTCGGCCCGGCTCGGCTCGTCCGGCTTGGGCACGCTGATCTTGACGTCGAAGCGGCCGGACCGGATCAGCGAGTCGTCGACCCGGTGCGGGAAGTTCGTCGTCGCGACCACGATCACGTTCGGGTTCGCCTCGATCAGGTCGTTCATCTCCTGCTTGAAGATGCCCGCGACCGCGTTGATGGCCTGGCTGGCCGCGTCCCCGCCCGCCCCGGCGTAGCTGATGATCGAGTCGAACTCGTCGAAGAGCATCAGCGTCGGCACCCGGTAGCGGCGGGCGTCGCGGAAGATCTGCTTGATGTTGCGCTCCGAGCCGCCGAGCCATTTGTCCAGGATCTCCGGGGTGCGGATCTCCCGGAAATCGGCGCCGATCTCGTTGGCCAGCGCCCGGGACAGCATCGTCTTGCCGGTGCCGGGCGGCCCGTACATGAGCAGCCCCTGCGGCCGCCGCGCACCCCAGCGGGCCATCGCGTCGGGGTGCCGGAACGATACGGCGATCTGGCGCAGCTGGGCGACGACGTCGGCCAGCCCGCCGACCTGGTCGAGCGTGACGGTCTGGGTGGTGGTGGCGACGTGCGGCAGATTCTCCCGGCTCACCACGTAACGACGGTCGGCCAGGCTCCGCGGCCCGGTCAGCTCCAGCACCGCCTGCAGCGTCAGCCCGACGAAAGCCTGTAGGTGGGCGGGTTGCACGTCGTCACGGGGGACCTCCGCGCGCAGCCGCACGACGGTGCCGCTCTCGTCGTATGTCACCGTCGCCTGTAGGCCGACGACCGCGTCGGCGAGGGTGGCCGGCTCGCGGTGCCCCGCCGGCTGACTGCTCCGATCAAGACCCAGCTTCTTGTACGCCGCCGCGGCGGCCGCCCCGACCCCGTCGACGATCCGGGTGGCGACCGGGTCGCCCGCCTCGATCCGCTTGGCCAGCAGCAGTCCGACCGGGTCGTTGCCGAGCACGAGGGCCCGGATGCGCTCCTTGGAGAGCGGATCGGCGGCCGTGCTGATCTCGGCGGCGAAGACGTGCACCGGACCGGGCTCGGCGCTGGACACGGTCAGGTCGACCCGCTGCACCGGCGCCGGCCACCGCGCCTGGCGCATCAGCTCGACCGGGTTGACCCGGGCGGCGGCGAGCAGCGTGGCCGGCTCGACCAGCGAAACGGTGGCCCCGGCGTACTCGAACGTTGTCTCGGTCATGAGGCACCCCTGACCTACAGTGACACGCCGGTATGACATTCGCGAGGGTGGTGCGGCGGTGTGGTGCCCTGCCGGCGCTGCTCGCCGATGACGACCCGGACTGACAAGACAGCCCATCGGCCCCTATCGATAGAGTTCGAGGGAACTGCATGTCGTCGAATCCGGTCAGGGTTTCACCGCTTGTTGTGCGTTCTGTGCACGCGAACCACCTGGCGTGGTGGGGTGCTATACGAATAGCGGCGCAAAGGATCGGACATAGGTTACGTCGATGTCTGAACGTCGCAGAACACCGACCACCACGGTTACGACTCATAGAACGACCTTCTGGCGTAGACACCCGAAAGGTCATCGAAAGTCGCACTCTTCCCACGACTTTTGCCCTTCCGGTCCTCATTCCAGACACAAACAACAATGCATGTCGAAATAACGCCGGGCCACGGATTCCCATCCGGGGCGCGAGTGGGCAGAAACCTGTGCCCCGGATGGCGTCGGAGTCGCGTTTCGTATTGCGGAGCTTGCGGTTCCAGGAGAAGTTACATATATGAATTGAGCAGCTGACGACGGTGAACAACGTTTCGAACCACGGTGCGAAAGTATTGGCGCATCGGGGGGTGCGGCCGGCGAAATGCGGGCCCGTCACCTCCTTATGACGCTGGCTGCGATGCACTGGGGGATTTTGGCCGCGTCAAGGCGTCGACCATCCTCACGGGCACGTCTCCGATCACCATCGTTCAGTCTCATTCCACGGTGCCAGCTCACCAGGTGGGCCACAGCGAGCGGAGGATCAGCACATGTTCAAGGTTCAGCTCTTCAGGGGTAAGGAGAAGGCAATGACAGGTACGGACCGACGGAAAGGGCCGAAGGGCCTGCGGAGGGCAGCGACAGTCGCGGCGGCGGCATCACTGGTCGTTGCGGCAGCCGCCACTCCGGCGCACGCCATCAACCCGCCCGATCCGTTCACCTGCGTCTGGAACACCACCTTCGGCGCCAGGGACTATTTCTGGCTCAAGGTCCCCGACATGAGGTCCGGGACTGTCGCCAATCTCTGTTACGTGAATCCCGGAGTGATGGCAGTCAACATCCCTGGTGTTTGGGGCTATCACAGCGGCAACAACACAGGCATCAT
>JAVHVY010000416.1:0-5032 GCA_032160305.1 Actinoplanes sp. | reverse complement strand
CGAGCGGCACATCCGCCCGACCGGCCGTACGCGCGGCCAGCGCGACATCGAGCAGCCGGCGCAGCACCGCCGCCTGCTCGTCGTCGAGGGCCGCGCCGTCGCCCGCCTCGGCGCCGGCCAGGGCGGCGGCGGCCTCGACGTGGCGGCGCTCGTCGGCGAGCTGGCGTTCGCGCAGGTGCCGGCGGGCCGCGTCGCCGCGCTCCACCCGGGCCGGTCGCCCATTGCCCTGCCCCGGCGCCCGCCCGGACTGCACCAGGGTGCGCGACAGCTCGACGGCCGGGGCGTCCCACCAGGACAATCGGGTCGCGATCGCCTCCGGGTCGTCGTGGGCGACCCCGACGTGCCGCGGCCCGCCGAGGGCGAACACGGCGTCGAACAGGGCGTGGGCAGCCTCCAGCGACCCGACGTCGGTGAACCAGGCGGCCAGGTGCCGCAGCTGCGACTCCCTGCTCACGCCGCCGCGGCGTGCCTCGGTGACCCGGCGCAGCAGGGCCAGCACGTCGCCGATCGCCGCCATGGTCGCCCCGGCCAGCCGGTCGGCCTCGCTCAGCGCGTCGGCGCTCGGCGGCGCCAGCCATGATCGCAGCCCCGCCCAGCGCCGCCGCCAGTCGTCCAGCCGTTCCACCGGGGAGGCGAACAGCCGCTCGTCGGCCTCGGCGGCCGCCGCGACGAGCCGGTCCAGGCCGGTGGCCTCCACCTCGTACACGGCCGCCCGCAGCCGCGGTGTGTAGCGCTGAAGCTCGTCGTGGAAATCCCGCAGGTGCACCAGCAGCGCATCCTTGTGGGTCAGGAACACTTCCGGGTGTACGTCATGGGTCCGGCCGAGGTCGCTGAGCATGTGATAGAAGCGGGCCGCGCGTTCGGCCACGTCGGCGAGGGCCCGATCGAGGCGGTTGAGCTTGCGGTACACCTCCTCGGCGTCGCCGGCGGTGTTCGCCGCGCTGAGGGCCTTGAGGTCGGCGAGCAGATCGGCGAACACCAGCCGGGACAGCGTGCTGTCGTCGACCCCGGCGGCGAGGACGCTCTCGACCGCGCGGTGCGCTCGATACCCCGCCTCGGTGAACTGGTAGACGGAGTGGCGGTTGCGATACTCGGCGAGGGTGGTGGCCCGGGCGCCGTCCTGCCCACGGTCGAGCACGCCCCAGTCGACCAACGCGTCCAGCAGGCGTGCCAGGTCCAGGGCGGCCGGGTCGGGACAGTCCACGTGCGCCGCGGCCAGCTCGGTGAGGGCCGCCGCCACCTCGGAGGTGTGCAGGACCACGTGGTAGCTGGCGCGGGCGGTGTCGAAGGCGCGCAGAACCCACAGGTAGGCGACGCGATTCTCCGCGGTGACGTAGCCGAACAGCCGCATCCGATCGTCGAGCCCGAAGTCGTCCAGCCCGAACGACGCCGTGCCGGGATGCGCCATGCTGACCTCCTGCCTCGTTCGCCGGTCCACGATATCGGGTACCTCTGACAAACCCGGTCGTGGCGTACGCCGATCGTGGCAAGAAGTGGATCAGGAGCGGCGGCCTGCGGTCAGCTGCCGGTGATCGACCAGTGCCAGGGTTCGGACGGCAGGTTCACGAACCCGTATCTGCCGGCGTTGCCGGCGAGCCACTTGAACGCCGAGCTCTTGCGGTCGCTGATGGTTTTCCTACCTGAGGTCATGTCGATCGCCAGGCCGATCTCGTGCAGGGACCGGCCGGGGATCGCGGTCGGGACCTTGCACGACGACGACGGCGCGGTCCAGATGTCGGGGCAGCCGTTGACGGTCCGCAGCGCGATCTGTTGTTGCCGGGTGCGGAACCCGCCGCCGGAGAGGGGGACGCCGGCCTTGGCCGCATCGTCGATCATCCGCTGGAACGGAGCCGCGATGATCTTGTTGACGGTGATGCCGTACACCCGGGTGGTCTGGGTGATCGTGAAAATCGCGCGGGTCTGGCTGACGACCTGCTGGCTGATCGCGGCGGCCTGGGCGACCAGGGCGGAGTCCAGCTCCGGCAGCGAGGTGATCTTCCGCTGGGCGGCACTGACCGCGCGGGCCGCGGTCAGACTCGCGGTCGTCGCGGTCGCCGCCCGGTTGGTCGCCGCGGTGTACGCGGTCCGTGCCGCGGCGAGCACCGATGTGGCCTGGTTGACCTGGGCTGACAGGGCCCGGACGGTGGCGTTGGCCGTGGTTCGGGTCCGCTTGGCGCTGATGATCCGGCTGCCGTCGCGTGGCCGGCGCTTCTGCGCGGCGATCACGGCGCTGCTGGCATGCGCGGCCGCTGTCCTGGCCGCGGCGTACGTCGCGCGGGCGGTCTGGTCGGCGGTCGCCGCGTCGGCCGACGTCGCCGCCGCGGCGGCCTGGGTGTGCTGGGCCTGAGCCAGCTCCGAGCTGCGGGAGGTGACGGTTGCGCGCAGGCCGGGCAGCTGCGCGGCCAGCCGAGCCGATTCCGCGTCGAGGTCGAGTTTCCGGTTCATCGCCTGCGACCAGGTCGCTCCGGCGGTGGCGGCGGTCGTCGCGGCCCGCGCGGGCGCGGTCGCCCCGGCGACGGTCAGCAGTAGCGCCAGCACCGGGCCGACGACCCGGACGGCCCGGTGGCGCGTGCGGGCCGGCTGACGGGTCGTTGCGTCGGTGCTGGCGTACGGGCTCATTGCGCGCTGACTCCCTCCGGTCATGCGGACGCCGACGGTCCGATTGCTCAGCAGCCGTATCGGTGGGGTCTCCCGCCAGGTGAGGAAACGAGCAAGATCAAGTTCGATCGGCCGGCCGCTGGGTGGAACCGGCACCCGGTCTGAGCCGTCCGACAGCCATTGCGTGAGTCGGAGAGGCGTCCAGATGTGGTCACGGTTGCGAGTGGCAGCGATAGCTCTGGCGGTCGCCTGCTGTTCGGCTTCGACGCCGGTCCAGCCACCGCAGCCGGTGGTACATCCGGTGTGGACCGCCTGTCCCACGACGAGCAGCACCGGCCCTTACCTCATGGAGGCCCGGCCGGGCGGCTCGGCCACCCAGCTTCCGCGCATCGGCGACGGCTTCCGGCCGGTGGCGGTCATCGTCTGTGCCGAAAGGTCACAGAAGCGGCCCGACGGGGGCGAGGACCTGATGTCCACGCAGTACGAGGGCACCGACATCGCGGAGCTGATGTCCGCGTTGCGCCTGCCCGATCTGCCGGAGGAAGACGTGTGCGGAGCCGATCTGCCCTACCCGAAGTGGTTCGCGCTGCGCGACGCGCAGGGCCGGTGGGTACGTCCCGGGACCCCGACCGACGGCTGCGCGTGTTACCACCGGGCACCCGGGATGGGCGCGAACGGCTGCGCGGCGGCCCGCCAGGAGGTGCTCGACGCCGTGAACAGGCTGACACTGACGGCGATCCGCAGCCACCCCGTTCGGGAGCTGCGGTCGGCGCGGGCGTCGGCAGCCGGGTGCCCCCAGATCGACAACGACCGGGTCGCCGACTTCAGTGATTCCGAGATAACAGATCAGGTGACCGAGCGGCCGGCCTCGTTGACCTTCAGCGGTCGGGTGCGATTCTGCGTCTATCGCGTACCTCCCCACCAGTCCGCCGCGTGGGGGCAGGCCGGCCACTTCGTACGCGGGGGGGTGCTGCCGGAGAACCGCCGGGCGGCGCTGCAACGGCTGTTGCGGGCACCCCGGGCCGGCGATCGGTGCGCGGACGCCTCGACCCGGTTCGTCTGGCTGACGAATGCCGAAAACCAGTACAACGACGGTCAGGTACGGGTGCAACTCGACGGCTGCCGGCAGCTGCTGATCGACGGTCCGACGGGAGACATCATGCTGGCGCGGGCCGATCCGGCGTTGATCGCCCTGCTGTCCGCGGCGTGACCCGGTCCTTGGGGTCCGCGAGTCAGTGACCGCGGATCGCGCCGGGTGGGCGAGCAGGTCCAGTGCCCCTCGGGTGACCGGCTCGAAGCCGGCGGCCACCCGCAGCGTCATTCGATCCCGATCTTCGTACTGCTCCCGCCCGTACGAACGGGACCAGGCCAGACGCAGGTCATCCTTTGACATACGTCCGTTTCTCGGCCACGAGCCCGTCGCGAACCGTGAACAGATCGACGCCCCGGACGTGGCCGCCGGTGTAGCGGTAGTGCCAGCAGACCACAACGTGGTCGCCGGCCTCGAGCACATCCTCCGCTGTGAAGACCGCGTCGGGTGAGGAGGCGAACAACTTCTCCCAGGCCGCCCGTACGGCCGCCGCCCCGACGTGCCGCCCGCCGTCGGGTGGGCTGGTGTCCTCGAAGACGCAGTCCGGCGTCATCGCGTTCATGATCGCGTCGACGTCCCTCGCGTCGAACGCGAGGTTGAACCGCTCAACCGCCGCCAGCGCGTTCACGGCATCCGCCCGAACATCATCGCTGCGTGTGCCCATGACCGCCGCATTCCGTTCGGGATCTCGCGGGTTTCGCTGGTGTCGGGGAAGTCCTGCTGTTCGTACAATGCGTTCATCGTGCCTCCACTTGTCGTGACTGCTCTACGGAAACTTGTTGTGACTGCTCTGCGGAAAACCTGGCGTAACTGCTCTGCGGGAAACCTGGCGTGACTGCTCTGCGGGAAGCGTAGGGACCCGGCACTGCTCTGCGGGAACCTGGCGTGACTGCTCTGCGGGAAGCAGAAGGACCCGGCCTGGCAGGAATCTGGCGGTCGGCTGGCGGACGGAGGCGGTGAACAGATGGACGAGGTGCGGCTGCACCTGCTGGGCCGGTTCCGGGTGTACCGCGACGCGCAGGAGATCCCGCCGGCCGCGTTCGGCGGCCGCAAGGCGCGGACCCGGCTGTCTCCGGACGCGCTGGTAGGTGTGTTCACGGTCAGGGTAGTGCGGATCCTCGCGGTGCGCCGCCCGGACCTGGTGACCAACGATGCGCTGGCCGAGGCCCTGTGGGCGGACCGGCTGCCGGCCGACCCCGCGGGCAACGTCAACGTGTTCGTCAACCGGGCGCGCCAGGCCCTGGGCGACCCCGCGTCGATCATCACCGGTCCCGCCGGGTACGCGCTGGGATCCTGCTGGGTGGACGCCACCGAGTTCCTCGACGGCGTCGCGGCGGCCCCACG
>JAVHVY010000441.1:0-5630 GCA_032160305.1 Actinoplanes sp. | reverse complement strand
CCGGCACCGGCATCGTGCACCAGGTCAACATCGAGTACCTGGCCCGCACGATCATGGAACGGGACGGGGTGGCATATCCGGACACGGTCGTCGGCACCGACTCGCACACCACGATGGTCAACGGCCTCGGCGTGCTCGGCTGGGGCGTCGGCGGCATCGAGGCCGAGGCGGCGATGCTCGGCCAGCCGGTCAGCATGCTGATCCCCCGGGTCGTCGGCTTCAAGCTCGCCGGCTCGATGCCGGCCGGTACGACGGCCACCGACCTGGTGCTGACGATCACCGAGATGCTCCGCGAGCACGGCGTGGTCAGCAAGTTCGTCGAGTTCTACGGCCCCGGCGTCAGCGCGGTCCCGCTGGCGAACCGGGCCACGATCGGCAACATGTCGCCCGAGTACGGCTCGACCGCGGCGATCTTCCCGATCGACGAGGAGACCATCAGGTACCTGACACTGACCGGCCGCTCCGAGCAGCAGGTCGCGCTGGTCGAGGCGTATGCGAAGACCCAGGGCCTGTGGCACGACCCGGCGAACGAGCCGGACTACTCCGAGCGCCTCGAACTGGACCTGGGAACCATCGTGCCGTCCCTGGCCGGCCCGAAGCGCCCGCAGGACCGGGTCCCGCTCGACCGGGCCAAGCAGATGTTCCGCGAGGTGCTCGGCAACTACGTCGACGTCGAGGGCCCGGCCGACGAGGCCAGCGCCGAGTCGTTCCCGGCCAGCGACCCGCCCGCCAACGGCGTGTCCTCCGACGTCGACAAACCGCACCACCAGGTGGCCAGCGCCGCCGTCAACGCGAACGGCCGGCCCTCGAAGCCGACCCGCGTCGTCGGCGAGGACGGCACCGAGTTCGAGCTGGACCACGGCGCGGTCGTCATCGCCGCCATCACCAGCTGCACCAACACGTCGAACCCGCAGGTCATGATCGGCGCGGCGCTGCTGGCCAGGAACGCGGTCGAGCGCGGCCTCAACCGCAAACCGTGGGTCAAGACGACCTTGGCCCCCGGCTCCAAAGTGGTCATGGACTACTACGACCGCGCCGGCCTGACGCCGTATCTGGACAAGCTCGGCTTCAACCTGGTCGGCTACGGCTGCACCACCTGCATCGGCAACTCCGGCCCGCTGCCCGAGGCGATCTCCGCCGCGGTCAACGAGGCCGACCTGACCGCCGTCAGCGTGCTGTCCGGCAACCGGAACTTCGAGGGCCGGATCAACCCGGACGTCACGATGAACTACCTGGCCTCGCCGCCGCTGGTCGTCGCGTACGCGCTGGCCGGCACGATGGACCTGGACCTCACCACCGAGCCGCTCGGCACCGGCTCGGACGGCCGGCCAGTCTACCTCGCCGACATCTGGCCCAGTGCCAAGGAGATCGACGAGGTCATCGCCTCGGCGATCGGCGCGGCCGGCTTCAGCTCGGCGTATGCGGACGTCTTCGCCGGCGACGAGCAGTGGCGGTCGCTGCCCACCCCCGCCGGCAAGACCTTCGAGTGGGAGGCCGAGTCGACCTACGTGCGCAAGCCCCCGTACTTCGAGGGCATGTCGCCGTCGCCCACCCCCGTGGTCGACATCTCCGGCGCCCGGGTGCTGGCCAAGCTGGGCGACTCGGTCACCACCGACCACATCTCGCCGGCCAGCTCGATCAAGCCGGACTCCCCCGCCGGCAGGTACCTGGCCGAGCACGGGGTGGCCCGCTACGACTTCAACTCGTACGGGTCGCGGCGCGGCAACCACGAGGTGATGATCCGCGGCACCTTCGCCAACATCCGGCTGCGCAACCAGCTGGTCCCCGGGGTGGAGGGCGGCTTCACCGTCAACCACCTGACCGGCGACCAGTCGAGCATCTACGACGCCTCCGTGGCGTACAAGGAGGCCGGCGTCCCACTGGTCATCCTGGCCGGCAAGGAGTACGGCTCGGGCTCGTCCCGCGACTGGGCGGCCAAGGGCACGATGCTGCTCGGCGTCCGCGCCGTCATCGCCGAGTCGTACGAGCGGATCCACCGTTCCAACCTGATCGGCATGGGCGTGCTGCCGCTGCAGTTCCCGGCGAAGACGAACGCGGAGTCGCTCGGACTGACCGGCACCGAGACCTTCACGATCACCGGCGTGACCGCGCTCAACGACGGCGGCATCCCGTCCACGGTGAGGGTGCGTACGGACACCGGGGTCGAGTTCGACGCCGACGTCCGCATCGACACTCCCGGCGAGGCCGACTACTACCGGCACGGCGGCATTCTGCAGTACGTGCTGCGCAAGATGCTGGCCAGCTGACCGCAACACCGACGAACAACGCCCCGGCGGGAGTCCCGCCGGGGCGTTGTTCGTCCTGAACGCCCGTTCCCCGCCCGCCGGCTGGGCGGGCGTGCGCATCGCCTCGGCCGCTGTGCAAGGCTTTCGGCCATGGATGACAACACGGTGCTGGGCCGGATCCACAGCCTGGTCGATGAGGAGCACAAGCTGCGCCAGCAGCTGAGCCGCGGCGAGATCAGCGGCTCTGACGAGCACGCCCGGCTCAAAGAGCTGGAAGTGGCCCTGGACCAGTGCTGGGACCTGCTGCGTCGGCGCCGGGCCGCCCGCGAGGTGGGCAACGACCCGAACGCCGAGAAGGCGCACAGCCCCAGCGAGGTGGAGGGTTACCTCCAGTGACGCCGACCCGTCCGCGGCCGCCGGCACCCCGGTGGCCGCGGTCCGGGACGACGCCTGACCCGCCGGGGCGGGCCGGGCGCGCTCATCGCAGGCCCGCTTCGTAGAGCAGGCGCTCGATCAGCTCGTCGACGTCGAGGCACAGGCCGCGGGCCGTGAACCAGGTGGCCACGTTGCGCACGTCCCGGGCCAGGAATTCCGCACCGCGCGGGTTGGCGATCACGTCGACGATCTGCGGCAGGTCGATCATCACCAGCCGGCCCTGGTGGACCAGCAGGTTGTACGGTGATAGGTCACCGTGCGCGACCTGGGCCCGGGCCAGCATGGAGACCGCGTCGACCAGTTGGCGCCACAGATCCAGCAGGTCCGCCGTGTCGGCGCGGACCTGGGCGAGCCGGGGTGCGGCCTCGCCGGTCTCCCAGTCGCCGATGAACTCCAGCATCAGCTCAGTACCGGCCACCTGCACCGGGTAGGGCACGCAGACCAGGCCGCTCTCCTGGCCCACCTGCCACAGGTGCGACAGCGCGCCGAACTCGGCCATCGCCCACTGCCCGGCGATCAGTTCCTTGCCGAAGGACGTGCGGTTGGTCATCGCGCGCATCTCGCGGGAGCGCCGGACCCGGCGTCCTTCGAGATAGCCCGCGTCGCGGTGGAACATCCGGTGGTCGCCGTCGCGGTAGCGCTTCGCGGCCAGCATGCTGACCTCGGCACTGCCGGGCACGGCCCGGCGGACCAGAAAGACGTCGGCTTCCTTGCCCGTTTTCAGCATTCCCAGCTCGGTATCGACCGCGCCGGATTCGGTGCGCACCCACTGCGGCCGGGGCTGCGGCCCGTGCAGGGCCGTCTCCCAGCTCGACCAGGCGTCGCCGGTCTCGGGCAGGTCGGGGTCTTCGTGCCGGGCCGGTTCGAGCCGGCCGCGTTTCAGGAAATCGGAGTCGTCGTCGTCGAACGTGCGACGGGCGCGGCGGATGGTCGCCGGGCCGAAAGAGTCGTGCTCATGCACTGCGGGGTCTCCTCGGAAGAGAAAGAAAGGGATTTCTGAACGTGGACACGGCGGAAGACAAAGACGGCCATGCTGTTCACCCCCTTCTCTCTCGGGACGGCCCCTGGTGAGGGCCCCGACCCGCGGACCGACGACCGGTCTCAGACGGGCACTCTGCCGGGCCCGGAAACCCCGCGCAACCTATTAATCCGCGGCCGGTTTATCCGCTTTATCGGCGGCCGGTTTATCCGCGCCCTTATTGCGGCCGACTTATCCGCGGCCGACTTGCCCGCGGCCGACTTGCCCGCGCCGGGCATGATCGTTATCCGCGGCCGGACAAGATCGCCGACAGGCCCTGGATCACGTTGCCGACCACGGCGGTCGGGGCGAAGCGGTTGTCTGTCCAGTCCCGGCCGCGGTGCAGCCACACGCTGGGCAGGCCCATCGCCGCCGCGCCGCCGATGTCGGCCTCCGGGCTGTCGCCGAGGACCCAGGCCCCGCCGAGCCGCATCCGGACCCGCTGTGCGGCGAGCGCGAAGATCCGCGGGTTGGGTTTGCTGACCCCGGCCTGTTCGGAGATCACCCAGTCCGCGATGTAGTGGTCCAGGCCGGTCCGCCGGATCCGGGCGTCCTGCTGCTCGTGCGGCCCGTTGGTGACGACCACCGGGACCCAGCCGGCGTCCCCGGCGATCTGCAGCGCGCAGGCGACGAGCGGGTCGAGGCGCTCGAACGCCAGCGGGCCCTCGTGCAGCTCCTCGAGCAGGTCGATCGACGGGACGGTCAGCCGATACCGGTCGCGGATCAGGTCGGCGAGGTCCCAGCGTGAGGTCAACCCATCAGCATCTACGGAGAGTAGCCAGTCGAGGTCATCCTGTGGCGCCGCGATCTCGTCAAGGAAACCCTTCGCCCACAGCCGGAAGGCACCGCTGCGATCAAGCAGGGTGTCGTCCAGCGAGAGGAAAACGAGAGGCACTCGCGCACTCTACGTGAGCGGGCAGGGCGGCGAATAGCCCACAAGTGTTAACTGGACCTAGCCCTGATGGCCGAATGCGCATCATCAGTTCAGCCCGGCGAATCTCGGCGCACCCGGACAACCGGGCAATTTGCAAGCCGTACGTACGGATTGCAGGGCGCGGATCACCCGTGACACGATCGACGCTGTGCCCCGAGTCAGCCAGGACCAGCTTGACGCCCGCCGCCACGAGATCCTCGCGGCGGCCCGGGGCTGCTTCGCGCGCTACGGCTACGAGGGTGCCACCGTGCGCCGCCTCGAGGAGGCGACCGGGTTGTCCCGGGGCGCGATTTTCCACCACTTCCGCGACAAGGACTCCCTCTTCCTGGCCGTGGCCGAGGACGACGCCGCCGCGATGGTCGAGACGGTCGCGGCGAACGGGCTCGTCCAGGTGATGCGTGACCTGCTCGACCGGGCCGGTTCCGGCGACACGGCCGGCTGGCTCGGCACCCAGTTGGAGGTCTCCCGGCGGCTGCGTACCGACCCGGCGTTCGCCAAACGCTGGGCCGAGCGTTCGGCCGCCATCGCCGAGGCCACCCGCGAACGGCTGCAACGCCAGCGCGAGGCGGGCGTGCTACGCGACGACGTCCCGGTCGAAGTGCTCACCCAATTCCTCGAGCTGGCGTACGACGGGATGGTCCTACACCTGGCCACCGGCCGGCCGTCCGGCGAGCTGAGCCGGGTGCTGGACCTGGTCGAGGGCGCCGTCCGCCGGCCGTGACCTGGAGAACAAGACTCCCGGGCGTACCCCAGCTGCGGTGTGACCGGAGCGGCATGAGCGCTACCGTCGACGGATGGACCTAGGGCTGACCGACCGCGTCTACGTGCTGACCGGCGCCTCGAAGGGGCTGGGTTTCGCCACCGCACAGGCCCTGGTGGCCGACGGCGCCAAGGTGGTCATCTCGTCCCGCGACAAGAACCGCGTCGACGAGGCGGTCGCCGAGCTGGGCGGCGCTTCCCGCGCGGCGGGCACCGCCGCCGACCTGGCCGACCCGGC
>JAVHVY010000398.1:0-2549 GCA_032160305.1 Actinoplanes sp. | reverse complement strand
CATACCCCCGTGTGTCGACGACGCGCGACTGCTATTCCTCGGTGCTGTCGGGCTCGGCCGCCCCGTCGGCCTCCTCGGGCTCGGCCGGCTCGTCGAGCTCGGCCGGCTCGTCGAGCTCGGCCGGCTTCGGGCCGACGCCGGCGAGGGTGGCGATCGCCGCCGGTTTGTTGGGTGAGGTCGAGACCGCGTCCGCCGCGGCCTGGCGCACGGCGGTGGCTTCACCGACGACGGTCCGGGGCGGGTTGGTATGCAGGGTGAACGCCGGGGTCTCGCGCCCGTTGACGACGAGGCGGGCCGCAGCCCGGAACGCGTCCAGGTGGCTGAGGTCGTGTTCGTCAAGTTCGGGCATGGTGTGGCGGCCGAGCTGATGCGCGTCCTCCGGCGCGCACGAGAAGAAGATCTTGTTGCGGGCGTTGGCGGACAGCGCCATCTGGGTCTCGCGCGGCATCTGGGTGAGGTTCTGATGCGCGAGCACCATGGCGAAGTGATAGCCCCGGGCCTCGGCCAACATGTCCCCCACAGAGCCGGGCAGGTTAAGGAAGTTGTGAGCTTCGTCGATATACATCGCTGCGTCGCGTCGCTGCGCCTCGGGAAGCCGCGTTCGGGCGGTGGCCGCCTGCCACGCCGAGGCGACCACGAACGAGCCCATCAGCCGCGCGGTCTCCTCGCCGATCTGACCCTTCGGCAACCGCGCGAGGAGTATTCCGCCATCGAGGATCTTGGTCATTTCGATGCTCGACTGCGGGGTGCCGAGGGTCCGGCGGACGAAGTCGCGCAACAGAAAAGCCCGGAGCCTCGCGAGCACCGGGCCGATCACTTGGGCGCGTAGTGGTGGAGGTGTGGACTCGAACCACTCCCAGAACCCTCGCAGCCCTTCAGGGTCGTCGAGGTCGGCGGTGAACACGTGCCGGAACTGCTTGTCGTTGAGCAGCGGCGGCACGAGCGTCAGCGTCGCGTTGGCCTTGCGCAGCAGGGTCAGGCACGACACCCGCAGCACGTCGTCGATCCGCGGCCCCCAATGTTTGGTGAAGATCTTCGAGAAAATCGACACGATGTTGTCCACGACCAGGTCGTGGTCGTCACCAGCGAGGGGGTTCAGGGTCGCGCCCGGGTTCTGGTCCGGGTCGATAATCGCGACCTTGTGGGCCAGCTTCGCCGGGATCCGGTCCAGCACGTCGATGACCAGGTCGCCCTTGGGGTCGATGACGATCGTGCCGCGGCCGGCGTGGATGTCATCCATGATCATGTTGAGCATCAGCGTGGACTTGCCGGAGCCGGTGCTGCCGAGGATGTGGGTGTGCTGGCGGGCGTCCGCGATGGGCATGGCCACCGAGTGGCCGCCCACGTCGGCCTTGCCGATGACCTTCGTCCCGCGTCCACCGGTCGGTACTTCGACCGGGGCGGGCATGGGCTTGGCCCGTGCCCGGGTCAGGCCCGGGACGGCGATGTCGTGCGGCAGCGCGGCGATGCTGGCCAGCTCGCCGGTGTTGAGCAGGAAACCGCGCCGTAGCGGCCGGAGCGCGAGGACCGCTTGGGGGTGGGCGAGTTTGAGCCGGCGGAGCCGGTTGCGGCCGGTCCACGCCCCGAACGCTGACGCGAGGCCGTGGGCGAGGGTGACCAGGCGTGGCATGAGCATGTCGGTGTCGCCGTTGCGTGGGTTGGCGTGGGCGACGGCGTAGCGGATGGCGACTTCCCATTGCGGGCCGGTGAGCTTGTCGACGGCGCCTTTGCCGTCGCGGTCGCGCTGCGGGTCGGCCCGCATGAGCGCCGGGTTGGTGGCCGCGGTACTTGGCCGGGTGGCGGGCCGCCGGGTCGGGCCGAGCAGCTCCGACATCAGGTTGAGGCCTATGCGCAGCCAGCTCGCCGGGTCGAGCAGGTTCGTCGGGCGGTGCCCGGTACGCAGCGCGGCCACCCCGCGGCGCAGCCGGCGCAGCTGCCGATTGCTGACCGGGCGGGCGAGGATCTGCACGCACGCTGTTTCGGCGTTGTGCAGCCCGCTCGCGGCGGCGATCAGCGTGCGCATCGGGTCGTTGTCGTGGTCGGTTTCCAGGGGGTACCAGGCCGGCATGGTTGGGGCGAGTGCCCCGCCGACGGCGACGCCGCCGGTCGGCAGCGGCGCGGTGGCGTCGTCAGCGATGCAGGAGGCGCCGGGCCAGGCGCCCCGGATCGCGGCCTGAATCGGCCCGATCTGCAGGGTGCCGGGCACCCAGACCGCGATGGTCAGTTGCCGTCCGGCCCACCGGTACTCCACGGCGATGTGGGAGCGGCCGTCGCGCCAGCGGCGCCGCCGCCCGGGAGTGGTGATCTCGGCGAGGGTGGCCCAGAAGACCGCGGCGCCGGCCGGGTCGACCTGCGGCGGAGGTGTGATCGTGATCAGTTGCGCGTGCGCGTTCATCGCCTTGGTCCGGCGGCCGGCGAGCACCGCCCGGCCGACCACAGCGGCGATGAGCAGCACGACTGGGATCGCGGCGAGCCACGGTCGGGCGACGCAGAAGGCGACCGTCTGCGTGACGGCGTCGAGGAGGTGCTGCGACAGCGGCGGCAGACCG
>JAVHVY010000368.1:0-9990 GCA_032160305.1 Actinoplanes sp. | reverse complement strand
GCAGTCGTGGTGGCCCGCCAGAGCCGGCGCAGCGGACTGAGCGCCCAGGCCGAGGTGAGCCGTCTGCCACCGGTCACTTCCAGGGTGAAGAGCCGGCCGCCGGCGATCTGGAAGTCGGCGTCGGCGGCCAGCGGGACCAGCCCGGCGTGCTGCCAGCGCACGGCGGCGACGGGCGCGGCGCCGGCCAGTGCCAGGACCAGGACGACGGCCAGGCAGAGACCCGGAACCCGATATCGGTACGCCAGGGGCGGCGCCGCAACAGTAAACGGCTGGTCCAGACTGATCTCGATCAGCGCCACCGCTCACCCTTTCACCCGGTACGCCCAGATCACCAACTCACCGGTGACGGAGCGGCAGACCAGCCGGCCGGGTGCCGACTGGCAGTCGCCGGTGCCGGGTGGGAGCTCGGAGATCAGCCGCGGCTGATCTCCGCCGGGCCGGACGACGGCGACCATGCTACGTGCTCCCGCGTCGACCGCCCGGGTCACCACGAGCGTGTCGTCGCCGGTGCTACCGGTCAGCGGGCGCCAGCCGCGCAGGTCGGTGACGACGACACCGGTCGACGGATCGACGATGCCCACCGTCTGCGAGGTGCTGGCCGGCGCCGAGGAGGCCAGCAGGTGACGGCCGCGCTGCTCGACCATCCGCCAGCCGGCCTGGTACCAGAGCGTCCTTCCGGTGGCCGGATCGAGCGCCCGCACGCCACCGGCCCCGGTCAGGCACGCGTACGGCTCGCAGGTGACGATCTCGTCGACGTCGCCGGCCGGCCGGGACCAGCGCAGCTCCAGCGTGACCGGGTCGAAGGCGGAGATCTCGGCGCCGTGCTCGCCCGGGTGCCGCAGCAGGATCAGCCCGCCGCTGACCGTCGGGTTGTCCGGCCCGTAGTCGGCCGGCGGCATCGGCCCGGTGACCAGCAGCCGCCCGGTGTCCAGGTCGTGCACCGCAGCCGTGCGGTTGTCGTGCACGAGCAGGATCCGCGGCGATCCGGCCGGTCCGGGTACGGCGAGCAGGACCGCGGTCGAGGGCACGTCCACCTGCCAGCGGGTCGAACCGTCGGCCGGGTCGACCCGGTCGACAGAGCCCTCGACCCGCCGCCCGGTGCCGGCGAGGCTGCGCACACCGGTCACGGCGAACAATGCGGTGGTGCCGGTCAGGGCGACGACGCTGCCGGACCGGCGCCATTGGACGTCGCCGCCGCCGAGCGCGATGGCGGTGGTGCCCGGGTCGCCGATGCCGGAGAGCCCGGCGCTCCACGGACGGATCAGCACCAGACCGTTGCTGGTGCGCGGCCGGGAGGCGGGCGCGGGCGAGCCGGACTGCCAGCGCAGCGCTCCGGAGCCGAGGTCGTAGCGGCTGATCCGCCCGGAGCCCTGGGTGATCAGGTCGCCGGCGTCGGTGACCGCGTACGCGTCGGTCGGGCCGAGGCGCAGGCTGAAGACCCGGGCCAACGCCGGCGGGGGCGGGGACGCGGAGGCGACAGTGGACGCCAGCACGAGGACCGCGACGACGAGCGGCGCGAGCCACGGCGGCACGGTGGAGCGGGTCGGCTTCCGGTAGGTCGCCGGCTCACCGCGGTCGAGGCCGAGATCGATCAGAACCGTGTCCCCCGTGAATGACTCGGTCGCCATCCATCAAAGATAACGGGAAGGTAACGATTCGGCTCGTCGATCTTGCCGGGCCCGCACCCGGCCGGGCTACGACGCGATCTGGTGCTCCGCGGCGGGATCCTCAAGCCGGGACACCGCCTCGGTGACCTCCCGCGCGATCTCCTGGGCGGTCAGGCCGAGCGCGGCCAGGATCTCGGCCCGGGTGCCGTGCGGGTGGAAACCGACCGGAACCCCGAAATCACGCAACGGCACGTCCACCCCACGGTCGCGCAGCATGCTCGCCACCGCGTCACCGACCCCACCGGCCCGTACGCCGTCCTCCAGAGTCACCACGAGCCGGTGCAGGCGGGCCAGCCCGGCCAGCTCGACCGGCACCGGCCGGACCCAGCGCGGATCGGCCACGGTCACGCCGTAGCCCTGCTCGGCGATCCGGTCGGCGACCGCCATGCCCAGCGAGCCGAACGCGCCGACCACGACCAGCAGCACGTCCTTGCGATCCGCCTCGCGCAGCACGTCGACCTGGCCGACGCGGCGCAGCGCGGGCAGGTCGGCGGCGACCGAGCCGGTCGGGAACCGGACGATCGTCGGCGCGTCGTCGATCGCGATCGCCTCGCGCAACTCCTCGCGCAGGGTGGCCGCGTCGCGCGGTGCGGCGATCCGCAGGCCGGGCACGACGCCGAAGACGCTCATGTCCCAGATGCCGTAGTGGCTCGGTCCGTCGGGCCCGGTCACCCCGGCCCGGTCGAGCACGAAGGTGACCGGCAGCCGGTGCATCGCCACGTCCAGCAGCACCTGGTCGAACGCGCGGTTGAGGAAGGTCGCGTAGACGGCGACGACCGGATGCAGCCCGCCCATCGCCAGGCCGGCGGCCGAGGTGGCCGCGTGCTGCTCGGCGATCCCGACGTCGTAGACCCGTTGCGGGTACTTCTTCGCCAGCGTGGCGATGCCGGTCGGCTCGGCCATCGCCGCGGTGATGCCGACGACGTCCGGGCGCTCATCGGCGATCGCGACCAGCTCCTCGGCGAAGATGTGCGTCCATTTCAGCGAGGGCTTGGCCGTCAGCGCACCGGTCTGCGGGTCGAAGGCGCCCGGCCCGTGCAGGCAGTCGGCCTCGTCCTCCTCGGCCGGGCGGTAGCCGTAGCCCTTGCGGGTCACCGCGTGCACGATGACCGGCGCGTTGAAGCCCCTGGCCCGGCGCAGCGCCGACTCCATCGCCTGCTCGTCGTGGCCGTCGACCGGGCCGACGTACTTGATGCCCAGATCCTCGAACATCGGCTGCGGGCTGATCGCATCCTTGATTCCGCGCTTGACCGCGTGCAACACCTCATACATCGGCTTGCCGACCATCGGTGTGGAGCCGAGCGCGTCCTTGACCAGGTCGAGCACCTTCTCGTAGCCGGGGTTGAGGCGCAGCGTGGAGAGGTGGTCGGCCAGCCCGCCGATGGTCGGCGCGTACGACCGACCGTTGTCGTTGACCACGATCACGAGCCGGTTCTTCGCCGCGGCGATGTTGTTCAGCGCCTCCCAGCACATGCCGCCGGTTAGCGCGCCGTCGCCGACGACCGCGACCACATGCCGCTCCTCGCCGCGCAGCGTGAACGCCTTGGACAGGCCGTCCGCGTACGACAGGGCGGTGGAGGCGTGCGAATTCTCGATCAGGTCGTGTTCGCTCTCGGCCTGGCTCGGATAGCCGGAGAGCCCGTCGCGCTGGCGGAGCCGGTCGAACCCCTCCTGCCGGCCGGTCAGGATCTTGTGCACGTAGGCCTGGTGGCCGGTGTCGAAGAGGATCCGGTCGCGGGGCGAGTCGAAGACGCGGTGCAGAGCGAGGGTCATCTCGACCACGCCGAGGTTGGGCCCCAGGTGTCCGCCGGTGCGGGAGACCTTCGCCACCAGGAAGTCACGGATCTCGGCCGCGAGCAGGGTCAACTGCTCCGGCGTGAGGTGCTTGAGATCCCGGGGCGAGGCGATGCTGCCGAGGAGGCCGGCCGGGGGAGGGAATGTCTCGCTCATGAGTGGTCAGTGTATCGGCGCGGTGCGACACCGCATCCGCCGAGAGCGATCGCCTACCCGCAACATGCACATCCGCGCACGAAGAACGATGACCACTGTCACACCCGTACGGTAGGAAGGGTCAATGACTGTCGATGCCGCACCGCCCCGCAGGGACCGCACCCACGTCCTCTACCTCGCCGTGCTGATCGCCATGGCATTGGGAATCCTGGTCGGGTTCCTGTTCAAGGACTTCGCGGTAGAGCTGAAGCCGATCGGGACCGGATTCGTCAACCTGATCAAAATGATGATCGCGCCGATCATCTTCTGCACGATCGTGCTCGGGGTCGGCTCGATCCGCAAGGCCGCCCAGGTCGGCAAGGTCGGCGGGCTGGCCCTGGCCTACTTCCTGGTGATGTCGACGGTGGCCCTCGCGATCGGCCTGGTGGTCGGCAACATCCTGCATCCGGGCGCGGGGCTCAACCTGAGCGAGAAACTGGCGGCGACCGGCCAGGCCCAGGTGGGCCCGGCGGCGAAGTCGGGGGTCGACTTCGTACTCGGCATCATCCCGGACACGCTGCTCTCCGCCCTGACCGGCACCGAGGTGCTGCAGACGCTGCTGGTGGCGCTGCTGGTCGGCTTCGCGGTGCAGGCGCTCGGGGCGCGCGGCGAGCCGGTGATCCGGGCCATCGGGACGATCCAGCGGGTGGTTTTCAAGATCCTGGCGATGATCATGTGGCTGGCCCCGATCGGCGCGTTCGGGGCGATGGCCGCGGTGGTCGGCGCGACCGGCTTCGACGCGCTGAAGAGCCTGGCCGGGATCATGGTCGGCTTCTACATCACCTGCGCGGTGTTCGTCTTCGTCATCCTCGGGCTGCTACTGCGACTGATCGCCGGGATGTCGATCTTCAAGTTGCTGCGCTACCTGGCCCGCGAATTCCTGCTCATTCTGTCGACGTCGTCATCCGAGTCGGCGCTGCCGCGGCTGATCGCCAAGATGGGCCACCTCGGGGTGAGCCGCCCGGTGGTCGGCATCGTGGTGCCGACCGGCTATTCGTTCAACCTGGACGGGACGGCCATCTACCTGACCATGGCGTCACTGTTCATCGCCGACGCGATGGACAAGCCGCTGTCCGTCTCCCAGCAGATCGGCCTACTCGCCTTCATGATCATCGCGTCGAAGGGCGCGGCCGGGGTCACCGGCGCCGGCCTGGCCACGCTGGCCGGCGGCCTACAGAGCCACCGGCCCGACCTGGTGCCCGGCGTCGGCCTGATCGTCGGCATCGACCGGCTGATGTCCGAGGCCCGGGCGCTGACCAACTTCGCCGGCAACGCGGTCGCGACGGTCCTGGTCGGCACCTGGACCCACGAGATCAACCGCGACCAGGCCGTCGCGGTGCTGAGCGGCGCCGACCCGTTCGACGAGACGACCTACTCCGACGACGCCCACGCCGAGAACGACGCGCCGGCCACCGCAACCGGCGAGGACCCGGAACGAGAGGAGACCCCGGTCGCCCGCTGACGGAGACCGCAGGCGCCGGCTCAGCGGGTGAACAGGGCCACGCACTCCACGTGCTGGGTCATCGGGAAGCAGTCGTAGGCGCGCAGCTCCGCGAGCTGCCAGCCCTGTTCGGCGAAGGTCTTCACGTCGCGGGCCAGGGCCGCCGGGTCGCAGGCCACATAGGCCACGGCCCGCGGGCCGGCTCCCGCGATCGCCCGGACCACCTTCGCGCCCGCTCCGGAGCGCGGCGGGTCCAGCACGACCAGGTCCACCGGGCCGGCGATCCGACGGCGGGCCAGCGCCGTCTCCACCCGCGCCGACACGACCTCCACGCCGGTCAGGTCGGCCAGGTTGCGCCGGGCCGCGGCCACCCCGGCCGGTGCGGACTCCACCACGGTCGTGCGCGCGCCGGTGCGTTCGGCCAAGGCCGCCGCGAAGAGGCCGGCGCCGCCGTAGAGATCCCACGAGCTTTCGCCCGGCTCGGGTCGCACCATCTCCAGCACGGCGCTGACCAGGGTGTCGGCCGCGGCCGGGTGGCCCTGCCAGAAGCCCTCCGGGTGCACGGTCCAGGCGCGCCCGGCCGCCCGTTCGCGGACCTGGGCGGGCCCGCTGAGCAGCACTGCCGGGTCGCCGGGCTCGTCCGTGGGGCCCAGGCTGTCGGCGGCCGTGCGGGTCAGCACGCTCACGTCGCCGCCGGTCGAGGCGATCACCTCGATCGCCTCGGCCTGCGGCCACAGCCGGCCCAGCACGTCGAGCTCCTGCAGCGCCGGGTGGGCGATCAGGCAACGATCGATCGGGACGACCTGGTGCGAACGGTGCTGCAGCAGCCCCGGGCGCCCGGCGGCGTCGACCGCGTAGCGGACCCGGGACCGCCAGCCCAGCGGTCCGCCGGGCAACGGCTCCACCCGTACGCCCAAGGTGTCGATCGTGTCGGTGGCCAGGCCACCGACGCGCGCGAGCAGATCACGAACGACCGCGGCCTTCCACTGCCGCTGGGCCGGCGGCGCGACGTGCTGCACGTCGCATCCCCCGCATCCACCCGGCTTCGCGTACGCACAGGGGGCGGCGACCCGCTCCGGCGACGCCTCATGGATCTCGATCGCGTCGGCGCGCAGATAGCCACGGTGCAGCTCGGTGATCTCGGCCGTGACCCGCTCCCCCGGCAGCGCGTGCCGGACGAAGACCACCCGCCCGTGCTCGTCGCCGATCCGGGCCACGCAGTGCCCGCCGTGCGCCGGCGCGCCGACCGTGACCTCGACCAGGTCACCCTCGACATACTCCTCGACGAACGTCACCGCTGGCCGCCCAGCTTCTCCTCCGGGGCCGCCCCGGCAGCCGGCGACACGACACCCGCAGGCGGCGGCCCGGCACTGGTAGCCGGTGGCCCGGCACCGGCAGGCGACGGCCCGGCACTGGCAGGCGGCGGCACGGGCGTAGTGAGGCCGGGCGCGGCCGGCGAGATGGGGATGTCGGCGCGCCGGGTGCGCGGGCCGCGGGCCGGGCCGTTGCGCAGCGCCCGGTCCAGCCGGTCCAGGTCGCGGTCCTGGCTGGACTGCAGCTGCCAGGGGACGCTGGTGACCATCACGCCGGGCTCGAAGAGCAGCCGGCCCTTGATCCGCAGGGCGCTCTGGTTGTGCAGCAGGTTCTCCCACCAGCGGCCGACCACGTACTCGGGGACGAAGACCGTCACCACGTCCCGCGGGGACCCGCGGCGGATGTTCTTGACGAAGTCGATGATCGGCCGGGTGATCTCCCGGTACGGCGAGTCGACCACGGTCAGCGACACGGGGATCTGCCGGCGCTCCCACTCGTCCTGGATGGTGCGGGTGTCCTTGTCGTCCACGTTGACCGTCACCGCGGTCAACGTGTCCGGCCGGGTCGCCTGGGCATAGGCCAGCGCCCGCAGGGTGGGCAGGTGCACCTTGCTGACCAGGACGACGGCGTGGTTGCGCGACGGCAGGATGGGCCGCTCGTCGGTCGGTTGCAACTCGTCGGCGACCCGGGTGTAGTGCTTCTTGATGCCCAGCATGATGGCGTAGATGACCAGCATCGCCGCGATCGCGATCCACGCGCCGAGCAGGAACTTGGTGACCAGCACGACGATCAGCACCGCGCCGGTGAGCGCCATACCGAAGGTGTTGATCGCCCGGGAGCGGAACATCTGCCGTCGCCGGTTCGGGTCCCGCTGGGTTCTCAGCAGTCTGTTCCAGTGCCGGATCATGCCGGCCTGCGAGAGCGTGAAGGACACGAAGACACCGACGATGTAGAGCTGGATCAGCCGGGTGACCTCCGCCTGGAACGCCACGATCAGCACCATCGCGGCGATCGACAGGAAGATGATGCCGTTCGAGAAGGCCAGCCGGTCGCCGCGGGTGTGCAGCTGGCGCGGCAGGTAGCGGTCCTGGGCGAGAATCGAGCCGAGCACCGGGAAGCCGTTGAAGGCCGTGTTGGCGGCCAGGAAGAGGATCAGCGCGGTCACCGTGCCGACCACGTAGAGCAGGAACGACCCGGAGCCGAAGACGGTCTCGCCGAGCTGCGCGGTGACCGTCTTCTGCACGTAGTTCGGCGGGCCGGAGAGGATCTGGGTGGCGTCCTCGACGTACTGCAGGTGGGTGATCCGGGCCAGCACCACGATGCCGACCAGCATGACGATCGCGATCGCGCCGAGCAGCAGCAGCGTGGTGGCCGCGTTCTTGCTCTTCGGCGGCTTGAACGCGGGCACGCCGTTGGAGATCGCCTCCACGCCGGTCAGCGCGGCGCAGCCGGACGAGAACGTGCGCAACAGCAGATAGGCGAAGGCGAAGTTGTCCAGATGGTGCGACTCGGCGTCGATGTGCAGCCCCGCGCTGGGTGCCTGCAGATCCTGGCCGAGGATGAAGACCCGGAACAGGCCGGTGAGGATCATGCCGATGATCACGATGATGAAGGCGTACGTGGGGATGGCGAAGGCGGTGCCCGACTCGCGCAGGCCGCGCAGGTTGAGCGCGGCCAGCACCGTGATCGCGCCGATCGCGATGACGATCTTGTTCGCGGCGACGAACGGCACCACCGAGCCGAGGTTGTTGACCCCGGCGGAGACGGAGACGGCCACCGTGAGGATGTAGTCGACCAGCAGCGCGCTGGCCACCGCGACCCCGAACCGGGGCCCGAGGTTGACCGTCGCGACCTCATAGTCGCCGCCGCCGGACGGGTACGCGTGCACGTTCTGCCGGTAGCTGGCGACGACCGTGACCATCACGACCGCCACCGCCAGCGTCACCCAGGGCGAGATCGCATACGCCCCGGCGCCCGCGATGGAGAGCGTCAGCAGGATCTCGTCGGGCGCGTACGCCACGCTGGACAGCGCGTCGGAGGCGAAGACGGGCAGCGCGATCCGCTTCGGCAGCAGCGTGTGCTGCAGCTTGTCGGAGCGGAACGGCCGGCCGAGTAACAGCCGCTTGACGAGGGAGGTCGAACTTGCCACAAGGGCCAAGGGTACGGGCGTGCGGGCGCGGCCGGATGCCGCCCCAGCCACCGCCGTACGGCGCGGCATGGGACGCTCTGCGGAGAACCTGACCAGCAGGAGGCATGAAACCTTGCACATGGTGATCATGGGATGCGGCCGGCTCGGCTCGACGCTCGCCCACAAGCTGGATGCGCGCGGCCATTCCGTGGCGGTCATCGATCAGAACGCGGACGCGTTCCGCCGGCTCGGGGCCGAGTTCAGCGGCATCACCGTGACCGGCATCGGCTTCGACCGCGACGTGCTCAAGGCCGCCGGCATCGAACGCGCGGACGCTTTCGCCGCCGTCTCCAGCGGGGACAACTCCAACATCATCTCGGCCCGGCTGGCCCGGGAGACGTTCGGCGTGTCGCGAGTCGTGGCCCGGATCTACGACGCCCGCCGCGCCCAGGTCTACGAACGCCTCGGCATCCCGACGGTGGCGACGATCCGCTGGGCGGCCGACCGGATGGTCCGGCACCTGGTGCCCGAGGGCTTCGTCGAGGTCTTCCGCGACCCGACCAGCGCCGTGTCGATCGTCGAGACGCCGCTGCACCGGGACTGGGTCGGCCGCACGATCAAGACCCTGGAGGACGCGACCGGCGCCCGGGTGGCGTATCTGATGCGTTTCGGCGTCGGCTCGCTGGCCGTTCCGTCGACCGTCCTGCAGGACGGTGACCAGGTCTTCATGCTGGTCACCGACGACACCGTGGGCCCGGTTCTCGAGATCGCCTCGGGCACCGGACAGAAAGGGCACTGACCATGCGGATCGCCATCGCGGGAGCCGGCAACGTCGGCCGGTCGATCGCGCAGGAGCTGATCGGCAACGGCCACCAGGTCATGCTGATCGAGCGCCAGCCCCGCCAGCTGCGCCCCGAGCGGGTGCCCGAGGCGGAGTGGATCCTGGCCGACGCGTGCGAGCTGGCCAGCCTCGAGGAGGCCGACGTCGCGGGCTGCGACGTGGTCATCGCGGCCACCGGCGACGACAAGGCCAACCTGGTCGTGTCCCTGCTGGCCAAGACCGAGTTCGCGGTGGCCCGGGTGGTGGCCCGGGTGAACCGGGCGGAGAACGAGTGGCTGTTCACCGAGCAGTGGGGCGTCGACGTCGCGGTGAGCAAGCCGCGGCTGATGGCCGCGCTGGTCGAGGAGGCGGTCACGGTGGGCGACCTGGTCCGGCTGATGACCTTCCGGCAGGGCGAGGCGAACCTGGTGGAGATCACCCTGCCGCTGAACGCGCCGTACGTGGGGCAGGCCGTGCGTTCGGTGCCGATGCCGCGCGACTCGGCGCTGGTGGCCATCCTGCGCGGCAAGCGGGTGCTGGTGCCGACGCCCGACGACCCGCTGGAGTCCGGCGACGAGCTGATCTTCGTCTGCACGTCCGAGGTCGAGGACGCGATCCGCGCGGTGGTGCT
>JAVHVY010000438.1:0-7012 GCA_032160305.1 Actinoplanes sp. | reverse complement strand
GGCGCCGCAGGCCGATACCACGACACCGAAACCGGCCTGCAATACCACAAAACCCACTACTACGACCCCACCACCAACCGGCACCTACCACAACCACGCACAACAGCACCAGCCAACTAACCCCGTTGACCCCGCCCCGATCAGCCAGCTGATCGGGGCGGGGTCCCACCCAGGAACAACAGGAAGGGGCAGCCCTTCGACGACCCGGTCGCCTGCCGGCATGGCGGATCGAGGGGGCGACCGTCCGGCGGTCGCTGATGCTGGTGTCCGGCCGGACAGCATGCTTTTTCGCGAATGGATCAGGGCCTCATGAAGTGCGACAGCCGTACCACCAACGGCAACACACAGAGCACGTATCCAGATCCCGCTGCCCAGTCCATGGGTCCCTCGATGTCGTCGTCCAGCCCTGCGGACGCTCACGCCCAGATCTCCCCCGAGAGGGACAGCTCGTACGAGGACGTCCTGGCGCAGATTCCTGCTCAAGGCCCGGGAATCAACAGCAGCGACAGCACCGGAACGGGGTCGGGATCAGGTCCCCCCTCGTCGGATCACAGACGCAACCGCCCGACGAGGCGAGCTGGCCGAGACCGACCGGGCACACCGGCCGCAAGCGGACGCCGATCCGGCAAGTCGCGGTCGCCGGAAAGCAATCCGATTCCGGCGATCACCGTCACCGATACCGACGGTCGTACGACCAGCCAGCCGCTGCCGACGCAGGCCGACGTGCTCAACGCCCTGCCCAGCGATCTGCGGGACAACCGCACCATGGGCATCATCGCAAGCCAGCAGGCGACTACGAAGGGTGTTGATCTCGCCGCGGCCCTTCGCCGGTTCGCCCCCGGGATCAGTGACGCCGACGTGAATTTCATCGCGCCCATCGGCATGCACAGCGCCGGTTCCTATCTCGGTGGCTATCCCCACCAGGTCACGGTGAACGGTAGGCCCGCTGAGCTGATCGTGAAGTCGTCGTGCGACTGGTCGCAGCTGGCGGTGACCGGCGCTGCCGACGGCCGGGCGGCCAGCACCGCCAAGCAGTCCAGCACAGTCGACAATCCGACCGGTTGGACGCGGGACATGGGCTTCGACGCGCAGGTCGCGTTCTCCGCCGCGCCGCCGCTCATGATCGGGGCGGGCGGCCGAGTGCCGACCGGCGCGGACACGTCGCACGCCAGCGGGCACCGCATCGACTTCAGCAATTCCACCAGCATCAAGCTGGCCGGCCAGGTCGACGTCAACGTGCCGGTCAGTTTCCAGTTCTCACTCAAGACCGAAGACGGCGCCACGCGAACGGGCACCCCCGTCAACGGCACCGTCGACCTGCGGGTCCCCTATGAGCTGGCCACGGTGCCGGCCGAGCCGGCACGGGAAGTCACTACGAAGCTGCCGTCGTACACGGTGGTCGAGAGCGCGGCCAGCCGAACGCCGCCGGGGCAGAGTTTCTTCAACCAGGTCGCACAGATGCTGCCCGGCGACCTCACCCGGATCGGTTCGCCGGGACGGCAGATCCTGCAGAACTTCTTCAGCGACCAGAGCATCTTCGACAACCTGCCGAAGATGGTCGTGCACGATCCGGACGCCAACCCGGAGAAGGGTTGGCAGACCTCCGGACCGTTGATGCGCTCGAAAACCGGCTGGCGGCGGCTGTTCCCGGGCAAGGACCGGGCTGTGCAGATGCGGCTGGTCGCCAAGCAGGTCCAGGTCTTTGAGACAGTGGACGACGCCGAGCACACCGGCAGCGCCGGACTCATGGTCGAGAACTCGGACCGCAACGTCGCCGAGCGGCTGAACAACATGTGGCTGTCGGTGGGCGCGGGCACTGAGACCGCCGGCTTCGGCTTCATCGCCGGACCCCGGCTCGCGCTCTCCCGCAGCCGCCCGCGCAGCCAGGAGATCAAGCTACAGACCGGCAACCGGCAGACGGTCAAGACCAAGAGCGCGGCGATCCGCTACCGGACCGTGTACGAGATGCAGGTGCGGCCGATCGGGCAGCCCGCACGGGCGTTGCGGGGCTCGGTAGACGCCATGCAGTGGACCGCGCAGGATCAGGCCAACGGCACCGCGTTGGACCGCCGCCCGGCGCCGGACCAGCTGGCCTGGAACGGTCGAACCGGCGACAACCGGACCCATTTCGCCCCCGCGTACATTGAGCAGGGCAAGTCGTTCGGCGGCGCGTTCGTCAATGACCTGTCGGGTGGCGACAGGCTCTACCAGTCCGTCGCGGACGCGCTGCGCAGCGTGCCGGGCCGCAAGTTTTACCACTTGCAGTCGGACAAGTTCATCCGCCAGTTCGGCGACGCGGACTTCGCCAAGGGCTTGGACGCCGGGGTCAAGGCGATCCTGGCCCGTGACGCGGCGGCCCGGACCGCCCTGTCCGACCGGCAGTTGCGGCACCTGCTGGACCGGATTATCGGACCCGGCCTGGAGATCCCGCTCATCAAGAACGGGCACATGCACGACTACACCACCGTGGTCGAGGTTCGCGGCACGCTCGGTGAGCTGTCCGACGGTGCCGAGATCAGCCCGGACGACCTGGTGACCAGCGACCGGCAGAAGGACGCCACGTCGGTCACCAGCGGTGACGGCAAGACCTGGAACGCCGAGGCCGGCCTCGAAGGTAGGTTCTACGGCAGGATCGGCAAGGTGTTAGGCACGCTGCTCGGCGGTCCCCGCGTCAGTCGCACGTCAACCCGCTCGAACGAGGTGTCGCTGAGCCAGTCGCACTCGTCGCAACGGGAGCGGGCAGGCTCGGTCAAGGTCGACGGCAGCCTCGGCAGCCAGCGGATGCGGGAATTCGCGGCCGACCTGCACATCAGGGTCCGTCTCCATTCAACCGTCCGATCCTCGCTGAACGCCCGGCGGATCTTCCCGGGCCGGCCGGGACGGCATCTGCCCCGGGTCGTCGCCACGTCGCTGTCCGCGCCGGTCAGTCAGACCATGCCGGTCCGGATGCTGATCCCGGCGAGCCGGATCTCGACCACCCCTCCGCCACGCACTCCGGCCGCCGAGCCGGGGCCGATGCTGCCGATCAGCAACCCAACCCCCATCAGCGCCATGACCAGCGGTTACGACGGCTCCCTCGACAGCAGCCCGATCGAGGCGTTCATCGGCGCCGAGGTGTTGCAGGCCGGCGTGAAGGAGGCGCTCACCGACTCGTCCGGGGAGCAGATCTTCTCGTTCCAGGACGGGCAGATCTCGACGGCCATCGCCGACTCGCTCAGCCCGGAACGCCTCTCCGGTGACCCGCGGCTGTTCAGCCGCCCGATTGTGGTCGACGGTCTGCACCACGGCCGCCGGTGGAGCGACATCGACGGCCGGGCCGCGATCAGGCTGCGCCCGACCAATCTGCGGGAGGTTCCGGGCACCGAGTTCGAGAAGATCAGCGATACGTTTCGGGGCGGATCAGGCAGCAAGAACGCGCACGGCGTGATGTGGGACGTCAGCGCCTCGGTCAGCGGCGTCCCCTCGATGTCGGGTCAGCCCAGCACGGCCGGCGGCAATTCCACCAGTGTGTCGGGAGCGCTCGTCGCCAGCCTCACCCCGTGGTCGCGTAAATGGGGCGGTTCCAGCCAGCAGGAGATCTCCGGGAGCTCGAAAATCGAGATCGGCGCCCGGCCAGAACGCCGCGTGCTGGTGCAGATGGACATGGATGCTGAGATCGTCGCCGAGACCCGCCGCCGCAACAACATCGACCGCTGGGACCTGATCACCGACGGCAGCATAAAACGATCCGGACGAAGCGTCGTCATGCCGGATGCGGGTTACCAGGTGATGACCGAGAGTGAACTGCGGCGGCGGCAGGCCGCCGACCAGGCGTACGCCGCCGCACAGCGCGAGATGAACATCCTGCTGCGCCAGGAGCAGGAGGGAAACGACCTCGCCGCTCAATTCGCGGCCGAGCGGGCTGCCCGCGAAGCAGAGCACGCCGAGGCTCGCCGAGCACTGTTCGACGCCCAGATGCACGAGCGCGCGGAAATGACTCGCGCCGTGCGCGCCCTGGCGCGGACCGCCGGCGACGAGGCGGTCCAGCAACGGCGTGGACTGAACGACCTGTCCGAGCAGATGATGCTGGAACACGGCAACCAGCGCGCATCGCAGGAGCACGCGCACCGAGACGCGGTGACCGCCATGCGCGAGCGGCAGCGTGGCGAAACCGATGCGCTGCGCGACAGGCACCAGCAGGAACGCGCCAACGGCCGCACACCTCCCGCCCCCGCCGCGCCGCCGTCGGACCCGGCGCCGACAACCAGCACGGCACCGACAACCAGCACAGCACCGACAACCAACACAGCACCGACAACCAGCGCAGCGCCGACAACCAGCACGGATCCGGCGCTGACTGCCGGTCCGGACCGGACGTTGCCGCCATTCGAGATGGACCGTTCGTTCGGGATCGCGGGTGTCAGCTCGCCGATCGACCTTTCCAACCGGATCCCGCATCTGCACCGCCGACTGGTGGAAGAAATCGGCCAGGAGAAAGCCGACCTCCTGTTGCCGCCGTCGGCACTAAAGACCCCGTACGACAACATGCGAGCAGTGCAGACCTTTCTCGGGGACGTGCACAATCACCTGGCGGGCGCTCTCAACGGCGGCCTTACCCAGCCGTTGCGCGCCGAGGGCTTCCTTTCCGGGCACAGCTCCTTCCTCAACGTCACGGCGTCGATGCCGACCGAGCCGGAATTCCAGGGCATCGAACATGTCGACTCGCTGACCGTCGGCGACGCCGTCACGGTCGGCCAGACCACCGTGCACACTAAAGCCCGGACGATAGCCTCAGCATCGCTGACCGCACGCGCGACCGGCACGTTCACCGAAATCGTCTCGGCCGATCAACAGCAAGCCGACGGGTCCGGCCCGCAGAGCCGCACGGTCGGCGGCGGGCTGGCGCTGAACGCGAACCTGGGCAGCAAGACCACCAACGTGACCGACCGGGACGCCATGACGTACAAGCAGTCGCTGACCGTCAAGGGTCCGGTCGCGACGTACACCGGTAAGGCCCTGTTCAAAATCACGATCAGCCACGACAACAAGGTGCTGGCCCCCGCCGACGTCACGTCCCGAGAAGTACGGCTGCACAGCATCGCCGGGGATGCCCACCCGGGATATTCCGCCAATCACAGTGTCGCCGGCCCGCCGATCCCACTCGCGCCAAAGGAACTCACCGCCGCCAGCCGCGATGCCTGGCGTACGAATGAGCAGAACCCGACATTGCCGGATGTCGGCCAGTTCGCCGTCGAGCGCGTCCGCCTCGAGATGGAAGCGCTGCACCATGCCGCAGAACGGGCAGTGTGGGACACCGGTGTCGCGGAGATCCACCCGAGCGTCACCGCTGCCCTGCACGACGGCCTGACCTATACCACCCTCAAAGCCGTTCTACTCTCGGCAGGCCATGGCCGGCGCCCTACCGAACCAGGGCAGATTCCGTGGCACAGTTTCCGCCTGCCGCTAGCTGCGCTGAAGCGGGACCTGATCGTCGAGGCGCGACTGCTGCCACGGCCCCGCTTCACCGGTGCGGACGCCCGGATCGAGATCAACGGTTCCGCTTCCCGATCCACGACCAACAAGATCGAACAGGTCACCGGCAACACGTACGCGGTCAAGCTGAGCGGTCCGGCCATCTCCGGCGGCCCGACGCAGCAGGCCGGGCACACCGAGCAGGGTGAGCGCCACCACTTCGGGTCGCAGAACGTCTCCACAGGTTACGAACGCCCGCTGTACCTGACCGATGCGGCGCAACAGCTCAAGCAGGAAGCGACCCTGCTGTCCCAGGACATCAGTGCGCGACCCAGCACCGCGCCGCCGTCCACCACACTGGACGAGAACCTGACCCGGGGCCTGGAATTCGACGTGCAGTTCCGGTTCATCGCCTCGCGAGAGTCCGGCGGGCCGGCGTACGGGAGGCAGATCGACGTCTACAACGCTCTCGTGATCCGGATGTCCGACAAGGCGGCCGCTGAGATCACCGGGGAACAGCTGCCGCAGCATCTGCGTGAGGCAGCGATCACGTTGGCCAAGGCGGGCGATCTGTGGACCGCGGCGGTCAAGCATTACGACGGCCTGGCGGCCCAGCCCAGCCCCGACCCGGAAGCGCTCACCAGCGCCCGCAACGCCGTGGCCGCCACGGAGGAAGCGTGGTGGGCGAGCGTCGACGCTTACACCTTGCACGCCGACCGGTCACGGACGCCGACGAACTCGCAGGCGAACAGCCAGGCCGATTCCCGTCCACCGTCCAACCGCCGGGGGACCCGCTTCCGTGAGGATTTCGATTCGACCTCGTCGTTCGGCGACCCGACCTCCACTCATTCCTAGCCAATAGCACGACCAGCACCAGCAGCAGCGGGTGCGCACATTTGCACAGAGAGGGCTCTGTAGTGGACGTCAACGAGGCCCGGCAGCGAGCCACCGCGAAATTGCGGGAGATCGAGGACCCGGACACACCTCTCACGCTGGTTGCCCCGGAGGGCGGGGTCGAGTATGAGTGGTGCTGGCTGTTCTTCTTCAACACGGTCGCGTATGGGGAGACCGGCGACATCCTCGATTCAGTCTTCACCGGCCCACTCGTGGTGATGAAGGACGACTCAGCACCGTGGATCGCACCGTCCAGCCCGCCCGTGGAGGCGTGGCTCAACAAGTATGCGTCGGAGCACGGGCTGCCCGAGCTGCCGGCTCCCAGGGAGGAGGCATCCGAGCAGGACGGCTAGCTTTTGGGCGGCCGGCCGTGCGATGATCGACGACCACCCGGCGGCCCAGCCGTCCTGGGACTGTGCCGGCTGCGGCCGGCCGTGGACACGTACGTCCAGCACTGTCCGCCGCGGCGCGGTACCGACGGGTGGACCGGATCCCGAGCTGGCCGGCACTTCGGGTATACGCACGTCCCAGGGTAGATCGCGCTGCCCGATTGGCCCTAAGTCCTGCTCGGGGCATGGGCGGCTGCCGATCCATCTCGTTTACTGAAACTCTGCCATCGAAGGGGCCGTCAATGTCCGAAGAACGGGATCGACTGGTGGAGCAGATG
>JAVHVY010000437.1:0-6469 GCA_032160305.1 Actinoplanes sp. | reverse complement strand
CCGGCACCGGCGCCGCCGGCAGCACCGCGGCGCGGCAGCGCACCGACGCCCAGGCCGAGGACGCCTTCGCCGCCGCCCGTGCCGCCGCCGTCGCGGTGTCCGACCCCGACGTGCGCAAAGCCCTGCTCACCCAGGTCGACGCGGCCGCCGCGCAGTACGCCGCCGCCTCGGCGACGGCGGCCGCGGCGGTGCGCTCGGTGCAGCAGGGCGTGGCGGGCCTCAACCGGGCGGTGGCCGCGCTGAGCGCGGCGCAACGACTGCAGGCTCAGCAGGCGTACGACCTGGCCGCCGCGGCCGTGCGGGCGCTGACCGTCCGGGCGCCGATGGCCGGTGTCGTCCAGCTCGGCGGGGCCACGCCGGCCGGCACGCCCGCGCTGAGCGACCTGATCGCCTCCGGGGGCACCACCTCCGCGGCCGGGGCCGGCAGCGCCCTGCCCGGCGTCGACGCGGCCGTGCCCGAGGGCGCCGTGGTCGCCGCGGGCACCCCGATCGCGACGATCGTCGATACCGGCCGCCTCGGGTTGGCCGGCGACGTCGACGAAACCGACGTGCTGCTGGTCAAGGCGGGCGTCACCGCCACCGTCGAGCTGGACGCGGCGACCGGGGCGACCTACCGGGCCACCGTGCGGGCGGTCGACCTGCTGCCCACCACCTCGGCCCGCGGCGGGGTGTCCTACCGGGTCCGGCTCGACCTGGGCACAGGCACCTACGCCGACGGCAGTGCCGCACCGAGGGCGCGGCCCGGGATGAGCGCGGTGATCAGGCTGCGGGTGCGTCGGGCCGCGAACGCCGTCACGGTGCCCGCCTCGGCCATCGTCAGGGTCGGCGGCGAGGACACCGTCTGGACCGTCCGTTCCGGCAAGGCGCAACGGGCTGCGGTGACCGTCGGCGTGCAGGGCGAGGACGTGGTCCAGGTGACCGCCGGGCTCGACGCCGGCCAGCGGATCGTGGTGGCCGGTGCCGACCGGGTCAGCGCCGGGCAGGAGCTGCCGTGAACGCCGGGATCCCGGCGATCCGGGCCACCGGGGTGAGCCGTGTGTACGAGCTCGACGGGGTGTCCGTGGCCGCCCTGCGTGGCGTCTCGCTGACCGTCGAGCCAGGCGACTACGTGGCCATCGTGGGCGCCTCCGGCTCCGGCAAGTCCACCCTCATGCACCTGCTCGGCGGACTGGACCGGCCGAGCGGCGGCACCCTGCTGATCAGTGGCCGGGACGTCACCGGCCTGACCCCGCCCGAGATGGCCCGGCTGCGCAACGAGACGATCGGCTTCGTCTTCCAGTCGTTCCACCTGCTCGCCCGTACCACCGCGCAGGACAACGTGGCCCTGCCGCTGGTCTACCGCGGCACCGGCCGCCGGGAACGCCGCGCGAGGGCCGCCGCGATGCTCGAACGCGTCGGTCTCGCCCACCGGATCGGGCACCGCCCCAACCAGCTGTCCGGCGGCGAGCAGCAGCGCGTGGCCATCGCCCGGGCCCTGGTCACCGACCCGGCGGTGCTGCTCGCCGACGAACCGACCGGCAACCTCGACTCGACCACCGGCCGGTCCGTGCTGGCCCTGCTCGAGTCGCTGAACGCCGAGGGCGTCGCCGTCGTGCTGGTCACCCACGATAAGGACGTCGCCGCCCGGGCCCGCCGGCAGATCGTGATGCGCGATGGCCTGATCGTGGACGACGCGGCGTGAGGATCACCGAGGCCTGGCGGGTCGCCCTCGACGCGCTGAGCGCCAACCGGCTGCGCAGCGTGCTCACCATGCTCGGCGTGGTGATCGGCGTGGCCGCGGTGGTCGCCCTGGTCGCCGTCGGCACCGGCACCAAACAGCAGATCGAGTCCCAGGTCGAAGGGCTGGGCTCCAACCTGCTGATCGTGGTGCCGGGCCGGCTGTCGGCGGGCTCCGCCCCGACCGTCTCCACGCTCACCCTCGACGACGTCGACGCGGTCGACCGGTTGGTCGGCGACCGGTCCCGGGTCGCGGTCACCATCGCCAGCGGCGAGACCGTCCGGGCCGGCGCCCGCTCCGGCTTCGCCAGCATGCAGGGCGTGCTGGAGACCACGCCGAGCGTCTTCGTCCGGCGCCTGGACCGCGGCTCGTACCTCACGCACACGGACGTCAGCACCGGCCGGCGGGTGGCGGTGCTCGGCGCCGGCATCGCGCGGACCCTGTTCGGCGACGTCGACCCGGTCGGCCGGCAGATGACCATCGGCGGCGTCCGGTTCCGCGTGATCGGCACGTTTGAGCCGCTCGGGCAGAGCCTCGGCGTCGACCGCGACGGCGAGGTGCACATCCCGGTCACCGCGGCCCAGCGGCTGCTCGGCACCGACCGCATCGACGCGCTGGCGATCCGTGCCCCCGACCGGGAGACCATCAACGCGCTCGGCGACTCGGTCGTCGCCACCCTGGTCAAACGGCATCCGGACACCGACTTCAGCGCGGTCACCCAGGAGCAGATCCTCGGCGTGCTCGGCGACATCCTCGGCGTGCTGACCGGCGTACTCGCCGCGATCGCCGGGATCAGCCTGCTCGTCGGCGGCGTCGGCGTCTCCAACATCATGCTGGTGTCGGTACGCGAACGGACCCAGGAGATCGGCCTGCGCAAGGCCGTCGGCGCCCGGCCCCGCGACATCGGCGTGCAGTTCCTGCTCGAGGCCGTGCTGCTGACCACCGTCGGCGGAGTGCTCGGGATGGGACTGGGAATCGGCGCGGCGCTGCTGGTCGACCAGCTCAGCCCGGTGCCGGCGGTGGTCACCTGGTGGTCGCTCGCACTCGCCTTCGGGGTCTCCGCGACGGTCGGGATCGTCTTCGGCGTGGTGCCGGCCCAGCGTGCCGGCCGGCTCGACCCCGTCGTGGCGTTGCGCACCGAATGAGCGCCGCCCGCCGCCGGGTGCCGGCGCCCCTGCTCGCGCTCACCGCCATCACGTCGGTCCAGTTCGGCAGCGCGATCGCCCGTACGCTCTTCGACGATCTCGGCGCCGCCGGCGTGACCCTGCTCCGCCTGGCCATCGCCGCGCTGATCATCGGGGTCGCCACCCGGCCGCGGCTGCGCGGCTGGTCCGCGAGGGCCTGGTGGTGCGCGGCGGCGCTCGGCCTGGTGATGGCCGGCATGAACCTGATCTTCTACCAGGCGCTGCGCACCGTCGCGCTGGGCACCGCCGTGACCGTCGAGTTCCTCGGCCCGCTGTTGCTCTCGCTCGTGCAGACCCGGCGTGCCGCCGACCTGTTCTGGGCGCTCGTGGCCGGTGGCGGGGTGCTGCTGCTCGGCCTCGACTCCGGCGGGTCGGCCCCGCTGGGCGGGTTGGTGCTCGCGTTGCTCGCGGGACTGTGCTGGGCCGGCTACATCGTGCTCAGCGCCCGGCTGGGCACGCTCGTGCCCGGAACCGGCGGCCTGAGCGTCGCTCTCGCCGTCGCCGCGGTGGTCGTGCTGCCGTTCGGGGCGCGGGAGGCCGCCGCCGTGCTCGACCGGCCCGAACTGCTGCTCGGCGGAACCGCCGTCGCCCTGCTCTCGTCGGTGTTCCCCTACGGCCTGGAGATCAACGCGCTGCGCCGCATCCCGACCCGGGTCTTCGGCGTGCTGATGAGCCTCGAACCGGCCGGCGCGGCCGTCGCCGGGCTGCTCGTGCTGCACCAGCGGCTCGGGTTGCGCGACATCGTCGCGTTGCTGCTGGTCAGCCTGGCCAGCCTCGGCATCGCCCTGAGCCACCGCGAACCGGTCGCCACCATGCCAGGCTGAAACCCGCGAGCAGGCGTCGGTCCGGGCGGGAATCGGTGCCAGGGCAGGGTCAGCGGCTGCGGCCGAATATCTCCCGGCGCAGCCTCGGGTACGGGCCCCAGCCGTAGCGCAGCGCGTGGATGTAGACGGCTTCCAGAGAGACGTCGATGCGTTCGACCAGGTCGGTGTCGTCGGGGTTGCCCAGCCGCACCGAGCGGGCGAAGTGGTCCAGAGCCTCCATGTGGCGGCCCTGGTCGAAACAGCTCCGGCCGGCGTTCTCGTGCACCATGCTGCGCAGCTGCTCCGGCGCCTCCGAGCTGGCCGCCTGTTCGAAGAGCCGGTCCGCCTCGGCGAAATCCCCCCGCAGCCGCAGCACGTGCGCGAGCTCGGCCTGCGCGATCACGATCGCCTGCAGGTCCCCGGACGACTCGGCGTGCGCCAGCGCCAGCCGGCTCGCCGCCGCGGCCATGCCCAGCTTGTCGAGCAGGCGATAGACCTCGGCCCGCACACTGAGCTGCCCCGCCCGGGTGACGTTGTCGGCCTCCTCGGTGAGCGGCTCGTCCAGGCGTACTCCGAGCTCGCTCAGCGCGTCCCGGTCGTCGACGACTTCCCGCAGCGTGCCGGCGTCCAGACGCCAGCGGATCGCGGCCAGGGCCTCCGCGGGGAGCGGCCGCAACGGGCGTACGGATACCTGCACCTCAGCCGACGCCGCCCCCGCCGACAGCGGAAGCTTGTTCGCCTCGTCCCGGGCCGCCCACTCCGTTCCGGCAGTCCCCGCTCGCGCTGCCGCGGTGCTCTGCGGGGGAATCCTGGGGGAGGCGGCAGTCCCGGGTTGCCGACCGGTGGGGCCGGCTCCGGGGTCCGGGGCCGAATCGGCGGCCGTCCTGGAGCCGGGGTTCGGCACGGCCTGGGCGGACCCCGCCGGGGCTGGGCTGACCACGACAGGCCGCTCACCGGCGTCGGTGCCGTTCAGAATGCCGGTGAGGTCGAGGTCGATCACCAGCCCCGGGCCGGTCGCCGGCTGCTCCCGGGCTGCCGGCTCCTCGGCACCGGGCTGCTGGGCGCCGGGCTGCTGGGCGCCGGGCTGCTGGGCGCTGGGCGCTGGGCTGCCGGGCTGCTGGGCGCTGGGCTGCTGGGCGCTGGGCTGCTGGGCTGCCGGCTGCTGGGTGGCGGGCTCTCTCGGGGCCGCCTCCAGTGCTGCCGGCTCGGCGGGGGTTGTGGCGCTGAACCAGGTCGCGCCCAGATCCTGGTCCGTGTACTTCTTGGGCGCGGTGTCCGGCCCGGAGGTGGCGATCCGGCCGATCGGCAGCAACGGCAGATCGGACAGCGTCTGCATTGAGGGGCGGTCGCCGGCCGCGGGCGGCGTCAACTGGATCGCCCCGGCCGACCCGCTCGCCGGCTGGTCCGCCAGTCCGGCGGGCGTGGACTGCTGGTGGCCGGCGTACGGATCGATAGCCGCGGGGGTGCGCCGATCTGCTGCCGGCGGGACGGGGGCAGGGCGGCCTGGCGGCGCTTCGCCGACCCGCGGAACCGTGGCCTGGCGGGGGAGCGGACGGGTCGGCTCGGGCCTCGGCGGCGGGGTGCCGACCGAATGTGTGCCGGGTCCGCCGGCGTAGCCGTTGATCGGTGTGGGCTCCACCCGGGCCCGAGCCGGTGCCGGAGCGACCGGCGGACCGGCGACCGGGCCACGGTCGGCCGGCTGGCGCTCGCCTGCCGGCCGCTCCAGCCGGTCGGCGTGCTCTTCGCGGGGGACGGGGGCGTGCTCCGGGCGTACGCCGGTGGTCAGGTCTGGTCGGGTCAGCGGCAGGTGGAGGTCGTGGCGGTTGGTCGGCTCGCGCCGCACGGCCTGCGGCGCGACCTGCGGTGCGGTGCTGATCACCCGCGGCGGCGCCGGCGGGTCGGCCTTCTTGATCACCCTCGGGGTGGCCGGTGGGGCCGCCTTGCCGATCACTCGCGGCGTGTCCTGGGGAGCCGGCGGGCGCTTCACTCGGGGCGTGTCCTGGGGAGCCGGCGGGCGCTTCACCTGGGGCGTGTCCTGGGGAGCCGGCGTGCGCTTCACTCGGGGCGTGTCCTGGGGAGCCGGCGTGCGCTCCACCCGCGGGCGCGGATCGTTCCAACGGCCGCGGCGGTGTGGGTCCGGAGGCAGCAATTCGCCTTGGAGCACGTCGTCGGCCCGCTGGCCGTCGTCTCGCGGTTCCGTGTCCCGCAGCGGGGCCGTCCGCCGTGCCGATGGCTCCTGCCGCCGTCGCGCGGCCGCATCGTCACCGGGCGGTGGGCCGTCGAGTTCGTCGCGCCGGCGTCCCTCGCGCACCGGCCCGGCCCGGCCGAAGTCCCGTCCGTCGAAGTCCGCCGGGCCGATGCGGCGCGCGTCGGTGCCGCGGTGCCGGCCGTCGTCGACGTCCGCTCGCCGCCCGACATCGCCGGTCCGGCGCGAATCGGGATCCCGGCGTACCACCCCCGGGGCCCCCTCGGTGCGCGGCGGCCGGTACAGGTCCAGGGCCAGGGACGGGTCGGGCTCCGTACCGGGCACGGCCGCGCGCCCGGTGGCGGGCCGGGCCGCCCGCCGCGGCGCGGCCCCGGTTTCGAGCACGTCGGCGTGCGGGTCGAACACCGGGTCCCGGTCGTCGAAATCGGCCGCGTACGCAGCCAGCCCGGTCCGGGTGCGCCGCCCGCCCGGCGGCCGGATCGGGGTGCGATAGTCCTCGTCGTCGGTCCGGGCGGGGCCGGGCCGCCCGCCCGGCCGGTCGTCGACGTACTCGACCAGG
>JAVHVY010000340.1:0-3823 GCA_032160305.1 Actinoplanes sp. | reverse complement strand
GAGCCAAGCCGCCACGGGATCGGAGTTACCTACAGCATGACGGACGCCGTGGTTCCACCCGCCAGCGATCGATGGATCTATCACTTCACGCACGTCGACAACCTCGCCGGCATTCGAGCAGCCGCCTGTCTACACTGCGACGCCGAAGCTCGGCAAGGCCTGACGCGGCTGAGGTGGGCGCTCGGGACATCAAGGAGTCGAGACGACAACGCACCATCCCCATCGCTCCCGGTGGCCACGTCGGCGACTACATTCCGTTCTACTTCGCTCCTCGCTCACCGATGATCTACCGGATCGCCTGCGACCGTAGCGACGGGGCCCTTGCCAAGCACCCAGCGCACCTCGGCGGCCCGGCCGTGTTGGCAGGGCGGCCGCTCGTCGAGGTACGGGCAGGTCCCCGACCACTGCGCCAACGGCTGACGGCCGTCGAATTCGCCGCGGCTGAGGGTCGACCCCTTGGCCGGCGACCACCGATGCCCGCGGAAGGCTGACATGCCGTCGTCGAACGCCAATTCCGTTCGGGTGCCGTCCGCGTCCGACCAGGCCAGCTGATCGAGAGGCTGGTTGTCATCGGCGCCGACATGAACGAACAGTGGCGGACCAGGTTCGAAAACAGTCTCCATGCGCCAGGTCCGGAATGCGTGGACCAGAGGTTCTTCGCGGCCTGCGGGATCCATCATTCTCAATTCTTCCAGTCGGATTGTGCGCTCGACGCCGGGCCGGCTTCATCATGACCTGGCCGGTCCACCAGGTGAAAGGGCGAGTTGGACCACGTGGAAGTGGTCGACGACCAGGGTGGCGGGTGGCAAACCTCGACCGGGCCGGTCAGCGCGGGTTCGCCCTCTAGATCCTCCTAAAAGGCTTGAAAGTTAGCCAAGTCCTGGCGGCCCTCGCCCGCTTGCGCGGTGTTCGGACGGACTGTCAGCGCCGTACGCCCCGCGACCTTTCGAATCTATTGACAGACGTCTGTGCCCTCAGCATGCTCGCCGGATGAAGCCCGGGACCCCGCGAATACTCGCCCGCGGCGGCCTGGCCGTGACCTGTGTCGCGGCCCTGACCGCGGTCGCCCTCTCGACGGCGACGCAGTCCCGCGCCGCGACGGCCTGCGGCACCCTGTTCGATGACTTCAGTTACAGCTCCGGCAGCGATCCGGCGCTGAGTCAGCACGGCTGGTCCGTCCGCACCGACGCGGGCGGCCCCGGGGTTCCCGGAGCCAGCTGGCTGTCGGGGAACGTGTCGTTCCCGACCGTGGACGGGCAGCGGGTCGCCCAGCTGCGCGCGAGCACCAACGGCACCGCGGGCGGGACCACCCAGGCCGAGTTCTCGCAGTCCAACCGCCGCTTCTTCGAAGGTACGTACCTTGCCCGGATCAAGTTCGCCGACGCCCCCACGTCCGGACCGGACGGCGACCACCTGAACCAGACCTTCTACTCGATCTCCCCGCTGCGGTATCCGATGGACCCCATCTACAGCGAACTCGACTACTCCGAGTACCTGCCGAACGGAGGCTGGGGCGAGGGCGGCCCGGTGAACTACCAGACCACCTGGTACACGTACCAGGACGACCCGTGGATCGCCGACAACCAGGAAAGCAAGCAGAGCCGCAGCATCGCCGGCTGGCACGACGTCATGGCGACCGTCGCCGGCGGCCAGGTCACGTACTACATCGACGGCCAGGCAGTCGGTACGCACGGCGGCAAGTACTACCCGCGGCAGAACATGTCCATCGACTTCAATCAGTGGTTCATCGACGTCGACGGGCACTCCGGGGGCGGTACGAGCGTCTGGCAGGAGTCCGTCGACTACGTCCTGCACGTCAAGAAGCAGGCGCTCAGTCCGGCCCAGGCGAAGGCGCAGGTGGCCGCATACCGGGGTTCGGGCGTCGCGTACGCCGACAACGTGACCGCCGACAACGGCTGCGACCCGGGCGGCGGATCCCAGTCCGCCGGTAACCGGCTGGGTACCGGGCAGCGGCTGTCGGCCGGCCAGCAGCTCACCTCGTCCAACGGCCGGTTCCACCTCAACCTGCAGACCGACGGCAACCTCGTCATCTACGCCGGCTCCAGCCCGATCTGGGCCACCGGCACCTGGAACCTGCCCAACGACCGCAGGCCCACCCGCGCCGAGATGCAGGCCGACGGGAACCTGGTCCTCTACAACGACGCGAACCAGCCGGCCTGGGCGTCAGGCAGTTGGGGCTCGGGTCGGGTGAACCCGTTCATCGAGCAGCAGGACGACGGCAACCTGGTCATCTACCACAACGGGCGCAGCCCGCTCTGGGCCAGCGGAACCCAACGCTGACCGCTCCGGCACGACGGCGACCGCGCACCGGGTGCGCTCAGCGGCGGCGTAGCCAGCCGTCCAGTTCGGCCGCCCAGTCGATCTCGTCCACGGTGGCGTAGTCGACGTCGAAGCGGCCGCGGGTGTCCGGGCTGTCCGCGCGCCGGTCGATCTCCAGCACCACCTGCAGCAGCTCCGCGGTCGGCAGGAAGATCAGCCCGAGCTGATTGATCCCGGCCGCGTACGCCGAGGGCGGCAGGAAGTCGATCTGCTGGCGGAACGGCAGCGTCTGCTCGGCTCCGGGCACCTTGCCGTGGTCCACCTCGGCCCGGCTGAAGCGGAAGCCCAGCCGCAGCAGCGCGTCGAGGATCCGCTCCTGGGCCGGCAGCGGATGCACGGTGATCGCGTCCAGGTCGCTGCGGTCGACGGCGTGCGCGATCTCCAGTTCCGTGCTCAGCCTCATCGTCATGCCGTGCAGATGTTGGCCGTAGAGCTCGGTGATCGGGATCTCCCACGGCACGTCGATCCGGAACGGCATGTCGAGCCGCGCCCCGGCCTCCAGCTTGAACGAGCCGGTCAGCCGCTGCCGATGGAACTCACGATCGGTGGTGAACTCCTGGTCACCGGCAGTCACCTCGACGCGGGTCGTCAGGGCCACCGCGAGGTATTCGACATCGAGGGCCCGATCTGCTGCGCCGCTCACCTGAACGTGGCCTTCCAGAAAGCCGCCCGGGAGGCATCCCGGGTGGGTCAGAACCGTTTCGACGGACGGGCCGCCGACCCCCATCGCGTGCCACATCCGCTTGAAGACCACGAAGAGTTCCCCTTTCAAACCGTTCTGTAAAAGGCTACAGCTGAGGCGGAATTGCCCTCCATTCCGCATATGTCCCATCAATTCAGGCGGGGTGTCGGGTTCACGACCTCTGTGTTCTCCCCGATTCATGCCACACGGACGCTTGCCTCACCCCCGCTTAACGCGGACCGGGCCAAACTCTGCATCACCGGCGCGGATATGCGCTGGGAATGAACGACTCAGTTATCGCGGGGAGGGGACTGACAATGGTCCTGCAGGTGAAGTCGACAGAGTCCACGACGGCGGAAGCTACCGACACCATTGTGACGGACGGTGTCGAGTCCCTGGCCGACCTGGACGCCACCGATGAGCGCGGCGTCTCCGCCGACCTCGTCCGGGCGTACCTGAACGGCATCGGACGCACCCGGCTACTCACGGCGGTCGAGGAGGTGACCCTCTCCAAGCGGATCGAGGCCGGCCTCTACGCGGAGGAGAAACTGGCCGCCGCCGGCGACGACCTGGCACCCCTGCTGCAGATCATCATCCGCGAGGGCAAGGCCGCGAAGAACCACCTGCTCGAGGCCAACCTCCGGCTCGTGGTCAGCATCGCCAAGCGCTACACCGGTCGCGGCATGGCCTTCCTCGACCTGATCCAGGAAGGCAACCTCGGCCTGATCCGCGCGGTCGAGAAGTTCGACTACACCAAGGGCTACAAGTTCTCCACCTACGCCACCTGGTGGATCCGCCAGG
>JAVHVY010000328.1:0-19274 GCA_032160305.1 Actinoplanes sp. | reverse complement strand
CGGCGGCGCCGGCTCAGAAGGCTCAGCCGGCGGTGCCGGCTCAGAAGGCTCAGCCGGCGGTGCCGGCTCAGAAGGCTCAGCCGGCGTGGTCGGGTTTGACCACTGCGAGCCGGTCGACGTGATCACCGGCCCCGGCAACATCTGGGTGACCGCGGCCAAGCGGCTGCTGCGCGGCACGGTCGGCATCGACGCCGAGGCCGGCCCGACCGAGATCGCCGTGCTGGCCGACGACACGGCCGACCCGGTGCACGTCGCCGCCGACCTGATCAGCCAGGCCGAGCACGACCCGCTGGCGGCGAGCGTGCTGGTCACCCCGTCCGAGGCGCTGCTCGCCGCGGTCGAGGACGAGCTGGCCCGGCAGGTACCGGCGACCAAGCACGAGGCCCGGGTCCGCGAGGCGCTGACCGGCGTCCAGTCCGGCGTCGTGCTGGTCGACGACCTGGAGCAGGGCCTGCGCGTCGTCGACGCGTATGCGGCCGAGCACCTGGAGATCCAGACCGCCGACGCGCGGGAGTGGGCCATGCGGGTGCGCAACGCGGGGGCGGTCTTCGTCGGCGCCTGGTCGCCGGTCTCGCTCGGCGACTATGCGGCCGGCTCCAACCACGTGCTGCCCACCGGCGGCTGCGCTCGGCACTCGTCCGGCCTGTCGGTGCAGTCCTTCCTGCGCGGCATCCACGTGATCGACTACGACGAGGCCGCCCTGCGCGAGGTCGCCTCGCACGTGATCACCCTGGCGAACGTGGAGGATCTGCCGGCGCACGGTCAGGCCGTGGCGGCGAGGTTTACCCCATGACCACGCTCGACGACCTGCCGATCCGTGACGACCTGCGCGGACAGTCGCCGTACGGGGCGCCGCAACTGGACGTGGCCGTCCGGTTGAACACGAACGAGAACTCGTACCCGCTGCCCGACGAGGTGGTCGAGGTGATCGCCAAGGCGGTGCAGGCCGAGCTGCGCGACCTGAACCGCTACCCGGACCGGGACGCGGTCGCCCTGCGTACCGACCTGGCCGGCTATCTCGGCCACGGCCTGGCCACGGCGAACGTGTGGGCGGCCAACGGCTCCAACGAGGTCCAGCAGCAGCTGTTGCAGGCGTTCGCCGGGCCCGGCCGCACCGCGCTCGGCTTCGGCCCCTCCTATTCGATGCATCCGCTGCTGGCCGCCGGGACAGGCACCCGCTGGATCGGCGCGTTGCGGGACCCTGATTTCGGGCTCACCCCGCAGGCGGCCGTCGCCCAGATCGAGCGGCACGACCCCGACCTGGTCTTCCTCTGTTCCCCGAACAACCCCACCGGCACCGCTCTCGACCCGGCGGTGGTCGACGCGGTGCTGGCCGTATCGACCGGCATGGTCGTGGTGGACGAGGCGTATGCGGAGTTCGCCCGACCCGGCACCGCGACCGCGCTGGCGCTGCTGCCACGGCATCGACGGCTGGTCGTCTCCCGCACGATGAGCAAGGCGTTCGCCTTCGCCGGCGGTCGCCTCGGCTATCTGGCCGCCGACCCGGCCGTGGTCGACGCGGTCCAGCTGGTCCGGCTGCCCTATCACCTGTCGGCGCTGACCCAGGCCGCCGCCCGGGCCGCGCTGTCCGAGCGCGACGCGCTGCTCGGCACGGTCGACGCGATCAAGGCCGAACGCGACCGGATCGTGGCCACCCTGCGCGCCCGCGGCGTCCGGGTCGCCGACTCCGACGCCAATTTCGTGCTCTTCGAGGTCGGCGGCGACCAGCGGGTCGCCTGGCAGGCCCTACTCGACAAGGGCGTGCTGGTCCGCGACGTCGGCCTGCCCGGCTGGCTGCGGGTCACCGCCGGCACCCCCGCCGAGACTTCCGCCTTCCTGGCGGCGCTGTGACCAAGGAGCTTCCGTGAGCAGGACAGCGCGCATCGAGCGCGTCACCAACGAGACCAAGGTGCTGGTCGAGATCGACCTCGACGGCACCGGCAAGGGTGACCTCGCCACCGGCGTCGGCTTCTACGACCACATGCTCAACCAGCTCGCCAAGCACGGCGGCTTCGACCTGACCGTGCGCACCGAGGGTGACCTGGAGATCGACGCGCACCACACGATGGAGGACACGGCCATCGCGCTGGGCGAGGCGTTCAGCCGGGCGTTGGGCGACAAGGCCGGCATCCGCCGCTACGGCTCGGCCACCATCCCGATGGACGAGGTGCTCTGCCGCGCCGCCGTCGATCTGTCGGGGCGCCCGTACGTGGTGCACGACGAGCCGGTCCTGGCGCCGTACATCGGGCCGGTCTATCCGACCAGCATGACCCGGCACATCTTCGAGTCGTTCGGCTTCGCCGCCAAGGTGACCCTGCACGTCAGTGTGCTGCGCGCGGCCCGCGACGGCGGCCACCCGGACGCCCACCACGTCGTGGAGGCGCAGTTCAAGGCGTTCTCCCGGGCGCTGCGCGGGGCCGTCGAGATCGACCCGCGCAACGCCGGGGCGCTGCCGTCCACCAAGGGCGTGCTCTGATGGCGATCCTGCTCTTCGTGATCGCCGGGTTCCTGGTCGGCGGGCTCTACACCCTGGTCAAGCAGGGCGCGACAAAGTTCACCATCGGCCTGGTCGCGGCCCTGGCGATACTCGCGGCGGCCGGCGGCGTGGCCTGGCTGATCCCGGGCGGCAGCTGATGGCCCCGGACCGGATGCCGGCCACGCCGGCCCGGGTGGTCGTGCTCGACTACGGCTCGGGCAACCTGCGCTCGGCCGAACGGGCCGTCGCCCGCACCGGCGCCCAGGTCACCGTCACCGACGATCTGGCGCTGGCCGCCGCCGCCGACGGGCTGGTCGTGCCGGGGGTGGGCGCGTACGCGGCGTGCATGGCCGGGATCGAGGCGCTGGGAGCGGGCCCGGTGATCGCCGAGCGGGTCGCCGCCGGACGGGCGGTGCTGGGCATCTGCGTCGGCATGCAGATCCTCTTCGACTCGGGCGTCGAGCACGGCGTGGAGACCAAGGGCCTGGGCCTGCTCCCGGGGGCCGTCACCAAGCTGACCGCCGCCCGGATTCCGCACATGGGCTGGAACACCGTCGAGGTTCCGCCCGATTCGGCACTGTTGCACGGCCTGAGCGAAGACGCCCGGTTCTACTTCGTCCACTCGTACGCTGCGAGCGATCTTGGTGTGCTGCACCGGGCCGGCGCCACGGTGAGCACCGCGCGTCACGACCTGCCCTTCGCGGCCGCGGTGGAGCTGGGGTCGCTGTCGGCGACCCAGTTCCACCCGGAGAAATCGGCGGACGCCGGTCTCGCGCTGCTGCGCAACTGGGTCAGCGGGCTGTAGACCATGAGCAAGGAACGTGCGCGGCGGCGCGTCGAGCGTCTCGCCGTCCTGGAGAAGGAGAAGGCGGCCCGGGCCCGCAAGGTCTCCCGGCGTGCCACCCGGCGCCGGCTCGTGCGCCGCCTCACCCCGCAACGCCGCAGCTCGGGGCTGCTCTACCGGCGCAGCCGCAGGCAGCGCCTCGGGATCGTGCTGATTCCGCTGGTCGCCGCGGCCGCCGTCTGGATCCTGGTCTCCGACCTGGCCCTGCGCCTGGTCCTGATCCTGCTGATCGTCCTGGCAGTGCCCGCGATGGTCGTGGTCATCCTGGGCCGCCGGTCTTCCTGAGGAGATTTCGTGACACTGTCCCTGTTGCCCGCCGTCGACGTCGCCGACGGCCAGGCGGTGCGCCTCGTGCAGGGCGCCGCCGGTTCCGAGACCGGCTACGGCGACCCGCTGGAAGCGGCGCTGGCCTGGCAGAACGACGGCGCCGACTGGGTGCACCTGGTCGACCTGGACGCCGCCTTCGGCCGCGGCTCCAACGCGGACCTGCTCGCCGAGGTCGTCGGCCGGCTCGACGTCAAGGTCGAACTGTCCGGCGGCATCCGCGACGACGAGTCGCTGCGCCGGGCCCTGGCGACGGGCGCGGCCCGGATCAACATCGGTACGGCCGCGCTGGAGGATCCGCAGTGGTGCGACCGGGTCTGCGGCGAGTTCGGCGACCGGGTGGCGATCGGGCTGGACGTGCGCGGGCGCACGCTCTCGGCCCGGGGCTGGACCCGCGACGGCGGCGACCTGTTCGACGTGCTCGCCCGGCTCGACAAGGCCGGCGCGGCCCGGTACGTCGTCACCGACATCACCAAGGACGGCACGATGCGCGGTCCGAACCTCGACCTGCTCCGCGAGGTGTGCGCGGCCACCGACAAGCCGGTCATCGCCAGCGGCGGCGTCTCCACCCTGGACGACCTGCGTTCCCTGGCCGCGCTCGAACCCATCGGCGTCGAGGCAGTGATCGCCGGCAAGGCCTTGTACGCGGGGGCGTTCACCGTCGCCGAGGCCCTCGCGGTGCTGGCGGCGTCGTGACGGTCTCCCGGTACGGCTCGGGCGGCCCGTGGGAGGAGGCGTACGGCTACTCGCGGGTGGTCCGGGCCGGCGACCGCTTCGTCACGGCCGGCAGCACGGCGACCGTGGACGGCGTCGTGGTCGCGCCGGGGGATCCGTACGCTCAGGCACTGGCCGCTTTCGGCATCGCTCTCGATGCGCTGGCGCTGGCCGGAGCGTCGGTGTCTGAGGTGATTCGCAGCCGGATGTATGTCGTCTCACGCGAGCACGTTGATGCTGTCGGGCGGGCGCACGGGTCTGTTTTCGCCGCGGTGCGGCCAGTGGCGACTCTGGTGATCGTCGCGGGACTGCTTGATCCGGCGATGTTGGTCGAGGTCGAGCTTGAGGCCTTTGTCGCCTGATTGAGGATGGTTGTCCGGTGATTTCGGTGCGGCTGGGGGTGGTGGGCGTGACGGTGGCGGTGCGGGTGATCCCTTGTCTGGACGTGGACGCCGGGCGGGTGGTCAAAGGGGTCAACTTCGTCGACCTGCGCGACGCGGGCGATCCGGTCGAGCTGGCCGCCGCCTACGACGCGGCGGGGGCCGACGAGCTGACCTTCCTCGACGTCACCGCATCCGCCGACGACCGGGGCACGATGCTCGACGTGGTCCGGCGTACCGCGGAGTCGGTCTTCATCCCGCTGACCGTCGGCGGTGGCGTCCGCTCGGCCGACAACGTCGACACGCTGCTGCGGGCCGGGGCCGACAAGGTCGGGGTCAACACGGCGGCGATCGCCCGCCCCGAGCTGATCGCCGAGATCGCCGAACGCTTCGGCAACCAGGTGCTGGTCCTGTCGCTCGACGTGCGGCGTTCCGCGCGGCTGCCGAGCGGATGGGAGGTCACCACCCACGGCGGCCGCCGGTCGGCCGGGCTCGACGCGGTCGAGTGGGCCTGCCAGGTCGCCGAGCTGGGTGCGGGGGAGATCCTGCTCAATTCGATGGACGCCGACGGGACGAAGGCCGGCTTCGACCTGGAGCTGATCGCGGCGGTCCGCGCGGTTGTCGGCATCCCGGTGATCGCCAGCGGCGGCGCCGGCGCGGTCGAGCACTTCCCGCCCGCGGTCGCGGCCGGGGCCGATGCGGTGCTGGCGGCCAGCGTGTTCCACTTCGGAGAGCTGACCATCGGCGAGGTCAAGAACAGTCTGCGGGCGGCCGGCTACCCGGTCCGCTGAGCATCGTTCGGGCGAACGACCTTGAGTTCGCGTCGGGCCGGCCCGGGTGACCGCTACGGTCGGGCGATGACCGAGGCTCATCCGGAGCGGCCCGCAGCGCCCGAGGAACTACAGTGGGCGATGGCCGAGGCGCAGAACGAGATCGTCCCGGTCGCCGCGGGCTGGTTCCGGGCCTGGCCGACCGGGGGCGAGAAGTGGTCGGTGGTCAACGTGCGCGCGGCCACCCAGCTGATCGTCAACCACAGCCGCGAGGACGGGCGTCACCCGGACAGCTGGACCGTGCGTGCTCTCTTCGGCGAGAAGCATGTGGAGTTCCGCGTCGGCCCCTACACCGAGCGGTGGCGGGCCATCCTGGTCGCCCAGGCCCTGATGAGCATCGCCTTCGGCGGCGATTGACGCCCCGTCGCGGTGGCTGGCATCGCGTTCGGCGGCGATTGACGCCCGCTCGCGGTGGTTAGCGGCCGTCGGCCAGGCGCTGCGAATACTCCCGCACGGCGGTGGCGTACGTCTGCTCGTCGAGCTGCCAGTCCGAATCGCCCGGCTCGCTGGCCCGGTTCAGCTGGGTCTGCATCGTGACCACCGCCGACGACAGCCCGCTGAACGGCCGGGTGCGCCACAGCTGCTCGCCCGCCGGCGCCACGTCGACCAGGTCGTCGTCCACGGTCAGCAGCCCGGCCCCGACCAGCCGGCGCATCGACTCCTGCAACTCGGCCCGGCTCGGCACGCTGTGGTGCAGGAAATCGGCCGCGGCCAGCACGTCGGCCAGGCTCGCACCGGTCACGGGCAGGGCGGCGTGCAGCGCCCGGTCGCGCTCCAGCCGTTCGGCGATGACCGAGGACACGAAGATCCATGCGTCATTCCAGCGCCAGCCGCCAGCCCCCATGCCCGCAATGATGCCGCGCGGGTGACCCGGGTGGAAGCGAATGTGTGGCGGTGATCATCAAGCTGGCAACGGTTCGGACATTTCGCTGCGGGGCGCGGGGCGGGCGAGGTAGCGGTCGGAGTTGCCGATGACGCTCATGACTGCCAGTGTTAATGCCAATTAGCCGGACTAGAGAGCCAATCCGCCGGAGGTGGCTGTGACGACGTCGGTCACTGGAGGCCAATTGGCCCGGCTCCTCGGTCACTGGCACGCCCTGCCGGGTAGGCGCCGCAGTCCCGACTACGCCGCGCTCGCGGCCGCCGTGCGCGATCTGCTGGCCGACGGGCGGCTGTCGCTGGGCGTGCGCCTGCCCGCCGAGCGCGAGCTGGCCGAGTCGCTCGCCGTCAGCCGGACGACGGTCTCCGCCGCGTACCGTGCCCTGCGTGAGAGCGGCCATCTGACCAGCCGGCGCGGCGCCGGGAGCTGGACCACCCTGCCGGCCGGCCATCGGGTCGCGACCAGCGGCCTGTGGGCGCCGGACGAGGACCCGGACACGATCGACCTGGGCGTCGCCGCCTCCGCCGCGCCCGTCGAGCTGGTCCCCGCCGCCCGCGCCGCCGCCGACGATCTGCCCCGCTACCTGGGCAGCGCCGGCTACCACCCGACCGGTCTCGACGTGCTGCGCGAGGTCGTGGCCGCCGGTTACACCGCCCGCGGGGTGCCCACCTCGCTCGACCAGATCCTGATCACCAGCGGCACCCAGCAGGCCCTCGACCTGGTGCTGCGGCTGTCCGTCCCGCCCGGAGCGCCGGTCCTGGTCGAATCCCCCACCTACCCGAACGCGCTGGCCGCGCTGGCCGCGCGTCGCGCGCGGATCTCCACCCACGGCCTGGACGCGGCCACCGGCTGGGACGGCGAGCTCCTGCTCGGCGCACTGCGCCAGACCAGACCGAGGCTCGCGTACGTGATCCCGGAGTTCCACAACCCCACCGGCCATCTGATGCCGGCCGAGCTGCGCGAACGCCTCGTCGCGACCGCCCACGCCACGAGCACCGAGCTGGTCGTCGACGAGTCCTGGGTGGACCTGCAGCTGGACGGCGCCGAGGTGCCGCCGCCGCTGGCCGTCTTCGACCGGCACTCCCGGGTCGTCTCGATCGGCGGGATGAGCAAGGCCTACTGGGGTGGCCTGCGGATCGGCTGGGTGCGCGCTTCGGCTCCGCTGGTGCAGCGCCTCGCGGCGTTGCGCGTCGGCGTCGACATGTCGAGCCCGGTGCTGGAGCAACTGGTGGCCGTGCGGCTGCTCGCTCAGGCCCCGGCGATCGTGGCCGCCCGCCGGGTGCAACTGCGCCTGCGCCGCGACGCGCTGGTCGCCGCCCTGACGGAGCTGCTGCCGGAGTGGCGGTTCAGTGTCCCGTCCGGCGGGGCCACGTTGTGGGCCGAGTTGGACGGTCCGATCTCGAGCGCGCTGGCCCGCGCGGCCGAGGAGGTCGGGGTGCGGCTCGCGCCCGGCCCCCGCTTCGGCCTGGACGGGACGCTGGAACGCTTCCTGCGCCTGCCCTTCACCCTGCCGGCGGACGACCTGACCGAGGCGGTCCGCCGGATCGCCTCGGTCAGCTACGACCTGGACCGTGCCGGCCGTCCGGCCTGGCGCCGCCCCGCCGTCATCGCCTGAGCCATTGTGCACACCGGCCCGCGGTTTCCGCCTGGCTGTCGGACGCCGCCGCGCTTGCTCTCGTCCAGCTCATCCCGACGGGAACGAGTCCGCGGCACCCCGGCACCGCCCGCGCCGCCGGCCCCCGGGTGATCGGCCCATCGGTGATCGGCCCCCCGGTGACCGGCCCCGGTCACCGGCCGATGCGTTCGACGGTCATCGCGGCCAGGGTGTCGGTGTCGGCCAGCAGGTCGATCGCGGTGATCCGCCCGGCGTCGTCGATCGTGAAGGCGAAGGCCACCTTCGGCTCGCCGCGCAGCGACCAGACCGCGCCCGGCTCCCCGTCGAGCAGCACGATCCGCGCGGCCCGGGCCTTGCCCGAGAAGTTCTCGGCGACCGCGTTCGCCCCGGTGAGCAGCGCGATCGAGCCCATCTGGGCGGCCGCGGCGTCGGCCCGCAGGACCACGCCGGGGTCGAGCAGCGCGAGCAGCGCGCCGAAATCGCCGCCCTTCGAGGCCGCCAGGAAAGCTTCGACCACGGTACGCCGGCGAGCGATGTCCCCGGTGCCGGTCGGTGCGCCCTGGACCCGCCGCCGGGCCCGGCTCGCCAGCTGCCGGGCGGCGGCCGGGGTGCAGTCGACGATCAGCGCGATCTCCGGGAACGGCACCCCGAACATGTCGTGCAGTACGAAGGCCAGCCGTTCGCTCGGTCCGAGCAGGTCCAGCACCAGCAGCAGGGCCGGGCCGATCGCGTCGGCCACCAGAGCCGCCGACTCGGGCTGGGCCGCATCGCCGGCCGGCGTCTCGGGCACCTCGGCGATGTCCTCACGGCGGGCCGCCCGGGACCGCAGCATGTCCAGGCAGACCCGGGACACGACCGTGGTCAGCCAGCCGGCCAGGTTGGCGACCTCGGTGGTGTCGGCCCGGCTGAGCCGCAGCCACGCCTCCTGTACGGCGTCCTCGGCCTCGTACGGCGTGCCGAGCATCCGCTGCGCCACCGAGCGCAGCCGCGCCCGGTTCTGCTCGAACAGTCCCGCCAGTTCGTCGAGCCCGCCTGATCCGGTCATCCGATTCCTTCCGTGGAACCCCCGGCTTTAGCCGTGGGGAGCAAACGGAACCCCTGCGGAGCAGGTCAGGGATAGCCCATCCGCCCGAGCTGGAAATCCCCCGGATTTACCCGTGGGGAACCGTTAACGTCACACTCCCGCTCCCGGGTCCGTCATAGCATGTGACGGACCGTGCTGGTCCGATGTGACAAGGAGAAGCCCATGGCACTGAGCATCCACACCATCACCTATCCGGTCCACGACCTGGAAGCGGCCAAAGCCTTCTACACCACCCTGCTCGGCACGCAACCGTATGCGGACTCGCCCTATTACGTCGGCTTCCGCCCCGAGGGCTCGACCGAAGTGGGTCTGGACCCGCACGGTCACGCCCAGGGCATGACCGGCCCGGTCACCTACTTCACCGTGCCCGACATCAACGAGGCACTCGCCGCGCTGGTGGCCGCCGGGGCCAAGGAACAGCAGGCGGTCAAGGACGTCGGCGGCGGCAACCTGATCGCGCGGGTCCAGGACGCGGACGGCAACATCACCGGCCTCTTCCAGGCCGCGTAGCCCCGGCCGGGCAGCGGCATGGGTCCGCCTCGTGCCGCTGCCGCCCACGATCGCGGGTCCACCTCGTGCCGCTGCCGCCCACGATCGCGGGTCAGCCTCGTGCTGCTGCCGTCCACGATCGCGGGTCCGCTTCGTGTCGCTGCCGCCCACCGTCGCACGCGGCCGCTGACGGGTAATCTCTGCGGCATGGCTGACGCCGACGACGTGCGCCGGCTCGCACTGGCACTGCCCGAGGTGGTGGAGATCGCGAGCGACGGCTTCGATTTCCGGGTGGCCGGCAAAGGCTTCGTCTGGTCCTATCCCGAGCGCACCCCCGGCAGCCCCCGCGTGATCCGCACCGACATAGCGGTGCTGTACGTCGGGGACGAGGCCGAGAAGCAGGCGCTGCTGCTCGGCGAGCCGGGGCTGTTCTTCACGGTCGGTGGATACGACGGCCTGCCGCTGGTGATGGTCCGCCTGGCCGAGGTCAAGGCCGACCGCCTGCAGGAACTGATCACCGACGCCTGGCAGATGCGCGCCCCGGACCTGACCGCCTGACCAGTCGGCACACACCAGGACGTTGAAGGGCATCTGACCAGTCCTTTCATCGTACGAGGGATACCGGCCTTGATAGGCAAGTCACTACTTGCCTATTATCGGGTGGTGGACGACGGCGCCGAACCCGAACGCGATGCCGCCGGGCAGGACGCCGTCTTCAAGGCCCTGGCCGACCCGACCCGGCGGAAGATCCTCGACGAACTGGCCGAGCGTGACGCTCAGACGCTGTTCGAGATCTGTTCGCGACTGGCCACGAAGTACCAGCTCGGTTCGTCCCGGCAGGCGATCTCCCAGCACGTGGAGGTTCTGATCGGGGCGGGCCTGGTAACCAGCTACCGCGAGGGCCGCTACAAGTTCCACCACATCAACCGCGGACCACTGGAGAGCCTCACCGACCGGTGGCGCCCCCGGCGAAACGAAGGAGACCTGATGCGCATCAACCTGACCAGCGTTCTCGTCCACAACCAGGATGAGGCACTGCGGTTCTACACCGAGGTGCTGGGCTTCGTGAAGAAAACCGAGGTTCCTCTCGGCGAGCACCGCTGGCTCACCGTTGTCTCGCCCGACGATCCGGACGGCTGCGAGCTCGTCCTCGAACCGGACGAACACCCCGCGGCCAAACCGTTTAAGGAGGCGCTGGTCAACGACGGCATCCCGTACACGTCGTTCGCGGTGAACGACGCCCACGCGGAATACGAGCGGCTGCGCGGCCTGGGCGTGCGCTTCACCCAGGAACCGCTGCAGATGGGTCTCGTCACCACGGCGGTCTTCGACGACACCTGCGGCAACCTGATCCAGATCGCCCAGGCCACCTGACCGAGGCCGGCTACATCTGGACGAGGGAGCCGGCGTACATCTTGTCGATCTGCTCCGCGAAGTTCGACTCGACGCTGCGGCGTTTGATCTTCATCGACGGGGTGACCTCGCCGGCCTCGATGCTCAGGTCGCGGGGGAGGATGGCGAATTTCTTCACCGTCTCCCAGCGGTTGAGTTTGCCGTTGAGCTTCTCGATGTAGCCCGCGACCAGCTTCTGCGTCTCGGCGGAGGCGACGATCTCCGCGTACGGTCGGCCGGCCAGCGGGCCGCCCTCGGCCCACCCGGTGATCGCCTCCTCGTCGAGGCTGATCAGCATGGAGACGAAGTTGCGCGCCTGGCCGATCACCACCGCCTGCGACGTGTACGGGCACACGGCCTTGAACATGCCCTCGATGCTGGACGGGGCGATGTACTTGCCACCGGACGTCTTGACCAGGTCCTTCTTGCGGTCGGTGATGGTCAGGTAGCCGTCGCCGTCGAGCGTGCCGATGTCGCCGGTACGGAAGAAGCGGTCCTCGGTGAAGGCCTCCTCGGTCTCCTTCGGCAGGTTGTGGTAGCCGCGCATGACCGGGGCGCCGCGCAGCAGGATCTCGCCGTCGGTGTCGATCTGGCACTCGAGGTCGCCGAGCGACTGGCCGACCGTGCCGATCTTGAGCTTGCCGAGCCGATTGACGAAGTTGGCGGCGCTGCTCTCGGTCAGGCCGTAGCCCTCCATGATCGGCAGGTTGGCGGCGGCGAAGAACTCGGCGATGTCGCGGCTCAGCGGGGCCGAACCGGAGACCAGGACCCGCAGCCGGCCGCCGAGGCGGGCCTGCAGCTTGCTGAAGACCAGCTTCTCGGCCAGCGCGTACTGCGCTGCCAGGGCGAGGCCGACCGGCTTGCCGGCCTGTTCGAGCGCCACCTTCCGCTTGCCGGTGGCGACCGCCCAGCCGAAGATCTTCGCCTTCGCGCCGCCGTCGCCCAGGGCGGTGGTGACGGTCTTGTTGTAGACCTTCTCGAAGATGCGCGGGGCCGCGCACATCAGCGTGGGCTTGACCACGGAGAGCATGTCGACCAGCTTGTCGACCCGGCCGTCCACGTAGGTCGGCAGGCCGACGTGCAGAATGCCGCACAGCAGGCTCTTGCCGAACGAGTGCGACAGCGGCAGCCACAGGTACTGCAGGTCGGTCGACTCGAACAGGCCCAGGCTCTCCTGGGCGACGCCCTCCCAGGTCCAGCCGCCGTGCAGCAGCTCGACGCCCTTGGGGCGCCCGGTGGTGCCAGAGGTGTAGATCAGCGTCGCCACGTTCTCCGGGCTGATCGCGTCGACCAGCCGGACGATCAGCTCCGGCTCCTGGGCCAGCAGTGCCGTGCCCTGCTCCTCCAGCCCCGCCAGGGTCAGTTGCGGCGGCTGGGCGCCCGCGTCGGCCAGGCCGTCGATCAGCACGACGTGGGTGACGGAGGTGTCCACCCCGGCGATCTTCATCGCCTGCTTCGGGTTCTCCGCGAAGAGCACCGTCGAGCCCGAGTCGGCGACGATGTACGCCGCGTCCTCGGGCGAGGTGGTCGGGTAGACCGTGGTGGTCGCGCCGCCGGCCAGGTTGATGCCGAGGTCGGCCAGCACCCACTCGAGCCGGGTGCCGGAGAGGATGGACACCCGGTCCTCGAGGCCCACGCCGAGGCCGCTGAGCCCGGCCGCGATCGCCTTGGCCCGATCACCCACCTGACGCCAGGTCATCCAGACCAGATCCGTGTCGTCCGCGTTCGGCGCCGCGAACGCGCGCCCGTCGGGCGTGGCCGTGACGCGTTGCAGGAACATGTCAGGAATCGAGCGGTAGGGAACCTCGAGAGCCATCGGGCGCCACCTCGTGCCTTTATGTGGGGAATCGGGAAGCAACGTAACAGTCGTGTTACCCGAGAGTATCTGGGGCCGTACCGCTTGGGGGCCAGTGTCGAGCTGCGGCCGTTCGTGAATCCTATCCAGTTGTCGTCCCAGCCCGTGACTCAGCAACATCGTGATCCACCGCTATGCGTCGTTTGCGGCCTCTGCCTTATATGTCGGGATGTCCCGGGAAGCCGAATGCCTGCCCGAGCCTGGGATAAACCACCAGCTCACGGCGTACGCCGGCAGTCTGCATTTGCTTTCTCGACGGTCGCGAGGTCGCCGGCGGTCGCGGGACGGCTCGCCGAGCGCCTGGGCGGTACGGTACGCGGATGGCGCTGACCGTCGGACGCTGGCACGGGCTGATCATCGACTGCCCCGATCCCGGGACGCTCGCCTCCTTCTACGAGCAACTGCTCGGCATGATCCGGGTGCAGAACGAGCCGGACTGGGTGGTGATCGGCACCGCCGCCGACCGGCCCGGGGTCGCCTTTCAGAGCGTCGCCGACTTCCGGGCGCCGAAATGGCCCGACCCGGCACATCCCCAGCAGATGCACGTCGACGTCCGGGTCGAGGATCTCGACGTCGCCGAGGAGCAGGTGCTGGGGTTGGGCGCGCAGCGGCGCGACGGTGGGGGCGAGCGGTTCCGGGTCTTCACCGACCCGGTCGGTCACCCGTTCTGTCTGGTGGCCTTCTAACGGGCGAGCGTGTCGCGGATCTGGGTCAGCACGAGCTCGGCCACCGCGTCCGCCCCAACGGTTCGGCCGCTCGAAAGCGGTCGCTGCGTCCGTCTCGTCGTCCGGTCGTTCGCAGCCGGGGGATCCCCGGGCGGAGCAGCACCGGCGCCGAGACCCGGGCCGCGGGCCGTCGGCGTCGTTCGGGTCACCGACTATGCTGGCCGGCATAACCGAGGAGGGGTGATGGCCGGCGACGTCCGGGAGCGGATGATCAGCGGCGCGGTCCGGCTGCTCGCCCGCCAGGGCCTGCAGGGCACCTCCTTCGCCGAGGTGCTGCAGCTGACCGGCGCCCCGCGCGGCTCCGTCTACCACCACTTCCCCGGCGGCAAGGACCAACTCGTCGCGGCGGCCGTCGACGCGGCCGGCGGCCAGGCACTGACCATCCTCGACGGCCTTGCGGGCGCGCCCGCCGATCAGGTCGCCGAGACCTTCCTCGGCCTGTGGCGGCTCCTGCTCCAACGCACCGACTGCACGATGGGCTGCGCGGTGCTGGCCGTCACCGTCGCCACCGGCTCGCCTGAGCTGCTTGACAAGGCCGCCGCCGTCTTCCGCACCTGGCGCACCCGGCTGGCGGACCTGCTCGACCAGGGTGGCCTGCCGGGCGCGGCCGGCCACGCCGTGACCCTGGTGGCAGCCGCCGAGGGAGCCGTGGTGCTGAGCCGGGCCGAACGCAGCATCGAGCCGTTCGACGCGGTCGCCGCTCAACTGCTCGGTCAGCTCCGGCAGAGCATGACCAGGTAGGCGGAGCATGACCAGGTAGAGCGGATACCGCGCCGCGTCCTCGCGGCCCGGCACCCATAGTCGAGCCGGTTCCGGTCCCCGCATCTCCTCGATGGTCGGACCGTGCCGGGCCGCCACCGATCCCAGTGGCGGCCCGCGCTGTGCCTGCAGCATTGTCGTTGTTGGGAGGGGCCACCGCGGTGTGCGTTCGCTCCCGTCATGGCCATGGTGTGACGGTCGGTCGTCGCTGCCGTGGCCGCCGTGGTTGTCCCCGCCGTTGTCGTCGGAACTGTGCCCGCCGTTGTCGTCGGAGCTGTGCCCGCTGTTGTCGTCGGAGTCGTCGGCACCCGCGTCGAGGATCTGGACGATATCGGCCTCGTCGTCGCGGGCCGTCGCCACGATCACCGGCACCGCGCTGACCGCCCGCAGCATCCGCAGCAGCTCACGGCCGTCCAGATCGGGCAGGCCCAGGTCGAGCACGACCAGATCGGGGCGCTCGGCCAGCGCGGTCTGCAGGCCGTCCATCGCCGTGTGCGAGGCGGCGACGGCGTGCCCGCGCTCCCGCAACGCGCGCAGCAGCGTCGTCCGGATCGCCGAATCGTCCTCGATGAGCAGCAGGTGGGCCACCCGAGAACCGTATCGGCCGGAACCGACAGAAACGGCGGCCTTAACCGTCTCTTAGCGCGCCCCGGCGGATCTCTTAGCGTCCTGGCCGGCATAGTCGGGGTATGGGACAACGATCGGTGCTGGTGGCGGCCGGGTGGCTGGGGGCGGCCATGCTGGCGGTGCTGGTCGGGCTCGGCGCGATCAACGTGATCGGCGACGGCCTGACCACCGGCTCCGGCAACGCCCTGTCCCCGGCCGACGTGGCCCGGCAGTTGACTGCGGCCGCCAGCATCCCACCCAGCCCGGCGCCGGTCACGACCAGTGCCGCGGCCCGCCGAGCAGTCCGGCGAGCACGGCGCCGTCGGCGACGACCGGCGCGGGCAGCCGACCGGCGGTGGAGTCGAGCCGGGGCAACACCGTCGTCGCCCGGTGCGCCGGCAGGCAGGCCGAGATCCTGACGATGACACCGGCGTTCGGCTTCGCCGTACACGACAAGTCGTCCGGCCCGCAGCGCGAGGCCGAGGGTGAGTTCCGCAGCAGCAGCGACAATCACGACCGGGTGAAGGTCCGGGTGACCTGCTTGGACGGCACGCCCGGATTCTCTTGGGAGGCCGGGAACTGACAGCGGATCGCCCGGCAGTCGACAGTGTGGGTCGTGGATCTGGTCATCCGGCCCGACGTCCGGGCCGATCCGCACGTCGGCAGAGGGGCCGATTCACCGGCCGAGCCGGGCCTGCCGGATCGTCTCGGCGGCACCGTCCTGCCCTCGCACCTCGACCCGGGCCACCTGCTGGCGGCCGGAGACGAACAGGGCGATTTCGCCCGGCTCGCCCTGCAGCATGGCTCGCGGCGGCTGTGTCTCGGACGTGCCGATCTCCAGGTCGGGGAAGTCCATCGAGCGGACCAGAATGGGGATCTTCAGCTTGCGCAGGCCGAGGCGGGCGGAGAGTCGCGTCGCCTTCCACAGGGCGGCGTGCTCGCCGGGGCTGAGCTCGCGCGGCTCCCACCGCGGCTGGGCCCGGCGTACGTCCTCGTGGTGGATGAAGAACTCGAGCAGGTTGGCCGGCTCGTCGACGACCTTGATGCTGACCGGGCTCCACCAGGGCGGCCGGCGCACCTCGGCGACGATCTGCTCGTACGCCAGCGTGGTCTTGTCGTGGCGCACCTTTTCGCCGTGCGCGGCGAGCGGGGAGATCAGCATGCCGGCCATCGCGTCGGGCCGGCGGTCGCGCACCACCAGGTGCGCCGCGAGGTCCCGGGTCGTCCAGCCGGAGCACACCGTGGGCTGGTCCGGACCGACCTGGAGCAGCAGATCGGCCAGCTGCCGCCGTTCACGTCTGGCGTAGTCGGTCATGACGCCAGCGTAAATGCGTATCGATTATCCTGCCCGCCCGTGCGGGCGGGTTTCGGGCGTGTCGTGCGGCCGGATGTGGCCGCGGACACATTGTCACAGGTGTGTGCGACGCTGCCCTCTTCGGCAGGATGGGTTGGTAAGGCCGGACCGGACTGGCGAGACTTACTGAACAATATCGATCAGCAAGGTGGAATGTGACCAGACGGGCCAGCAAGGACGTGCTGGGGCGGGGCGTGCGGGTGCTCGGCAGCGCGATCCGCACGGAGCCTCGGCTCTTCGTCATCGGCACGGTCGGCAGCAGCCTGTTCGGCCTGCTGATCATCGCGAACTCGTTCGTCGTGGGCGCGGTGATCGGCCGTGTCGTGGTGCCCGCGTTCGCCGCGCACCGGATCCGGGCCGGCGAGCTCGCGCTGATCGCGGCCGCCTTCATCGGGATCAGCCTGCTGCGGGTGGCCAGCATCTTCGGCCGCCGGCTCGGCGCCGGATACATGCAGTTCCGGCTCCAGGCCCGCTACCGCCGCGCGGTGACCCGGCGCTATCTGGCGCTGCCGCCGTCCTGGCACCAGCAGCACGCCACCGGCACGCTGCTGTCCAATGCCAACTCCGACGTCGAGGCCGCGTTCGTGCCGATCGCGCCGCTGCCGTTCGCGGTCGGCACGATCGTGATGATCTTCGCCGCGGTCATCTCGCTGTTCCTCACCGACTGGGTTCTCGCCCTGGTCGGCGTCACCCTCTTCCCGGCCCTGTTCGGGCTGAACGTGATCTACTCCCGGCGGATGTCGCCCCGGCAGATCCGGGCCCAGCAGCTGCGGGCCAAGGTCAGCGCGGTGGCCCACGAGAGCTTCGACGGCGCCCTGGTGGTCAAGACGATGGGCCGCGAGGCCGACGAGGCCCGGCGCTTCGGCGTCTTCGTCAGCGAGCTGCGCGACGCGCTGATCTCGGTCGGCCGGTTGCGCGGGCTGTTCGACCCGCTGATGGATTCGCTGCCCAGCGCCGGCACCCTCGCGGTGCTGCTGCTCGGCGCCTGGCGGCTGCAGACCGGCGCGATCACGGTCACCGAACTGGTCAGCGTCGCCTTCCTGTTCACCGTGCTCGCCTTCCCGGTGCGCGCGATCGGCTGGGTGGTCGCCGAGCTGCCGCGCAGCGTCGCGGGCTGGGAGCGGGTGCAGGCGGTGCTCGGCGCGACCGGCGACCTCACCTACGGCTCGGCCACCGTGCCGGGGACCGGACCGGCCGGCCTCGACTTCGACCAGGTCACCTTCGCGTACGGGGACGGACCGGCCGTGCTGCACGACGTGAGCTTCACCGTCCCCGCCGGCCGGACCGTCGCCCTGGTCGGCGCGACCGGCTCCGGCAAGTCGACGATCGCGTCGCTCGCCGTCCGCCTGGTCGACCCGGTCGCCGGCACGGTCCGCATCGACGGCGTCGAGTTGCCGCAGCTCAGCGAGCAGGCTCTGGCGGGGGTCGCCGCGCTCGTGCCCCAGGTGCCGTTCGTCTTCGACGACACCGTCCGGGGCAACGTGACGCTCGAACGCGACGGCCTCGGCGGCGACGCGGCCTGGACGGCACTGAAACTGGCCCAGGCCGACCGATTCGTGGCCGAGCTGCCCGCGGGCCTCGAGACGGCGGTCGGCGAACGCGGCACCTCACTCTCCGGCGGCCAGCGGCAACGGGTCACCCTGGCCCGGGCGCTGGCCGGCCGGCCCCGGCTGCTGGTCCTCGACGACGCGACCAGCGCTGTCGACCCGCGCGTCGAAGGGGCCATCCTGTCCTCGCTGCGCGGCGGGGAGGCGGACGCCTCGATCCTGGTGGTGGCGTACCGGCGGGCCACGATCGCGCTGGCCGACCAGGTGGTCTATCTCGACCACGGCCGGGTGGTCGCAACCGGCACGCACCCCGAGCTGATGGCCACGGTGCCCGGATATCTCGACCTCGTCACCGCGTACGAGCAGGCCGAGGCCGAGCAGGCCCGGCAGGACAGCGGAGTGACCGCGTGAGTACGGCAGCCCTGGCGAAGCCCGAAGAAGGCACCCTTGCCACCGTCCGGCGCGGGCTGGCCCTGTCGCCCGAGCTGCGGCCCGGGCTGGCCGGCACGATCGCCCTGGCCCTGGTGCAGATGGGCGGCCGGGTCGCCGTGCCGATCGCCGTCCAGCAGGGCATCGACCACGGCATTCAGGCGGCCGGCGGTCCCGACCTGCGCGTGGTGGCGTTCGTCGTCGCGCTGACCGTCGTCGCCCTGATCGCCTCCACGGCGGCCGGCTATCTGATGACCCGCCGGCTGTTCACGGTCAGCGAGACCGCGTTGGGCGCGCTGCGGGCCCGTACCTTCCGGCACATCCACGACCTGTCGATGCTGCACCAGCAGTCCGAGCGGCGCGGTTCGCTGGTCTCCCGGGTGACCAGCGACGTCGACCAGATCTCCCAGTTCCTGCAGACCGGCGGTGTCATCCTGCTCGTCGCCGGCGGCCAGCTGATCGTCTCCACGCTGGTGATGTTCATCTACTCGTGGCAGCTCACCATGGTCGTGCTGCTCGCCTTCGGGCCCGCGGTTCTGGTGATCCGGCTCTACCAGAAGCGCCTGGCGGCGGTCTACCGCGCGGTCCGCGAGCGGACCGGCGTCATGCTCGGGGCGGTCGCGGAGAGCGTGGTCGGTGCAGGCGTGATCCGAGCCTACGGCGTGCACCAGCGGACGCAGTCGCGGCTCGACGGTGCGATCCAGCGCAACCGCGCCGCGCAGATTCACGCGCAACGGGTCAGCGTGTTCAGCTTCGCCTTTGGCGAGCTGCTCGGCGGATTGGCCATCGCCGGTGTGGTGATCGTCGGCGTCCTGCTCGGCGTCGGCGGTCAGCTCAGCGTCGGTCAGCTGACCGCGTTCCTGTTTCTGGTGACGCTGTTCATCCAGCCTGTGCAGGTGGCGACCGAGGTGCTCAACGAGGGGCAGAACGCGATGGCGGGCTGGCGGCGGGTGCTGGACATCGCCGACACG
>JAVHVY010000434.1:0-3564 GCA_032160305.1 Actinoplanes sp. | reverse complement strand
CCGCCCGCGCGCTGGGCGGCGGGCTTTTCGCCGCCGTCCACCGGCCCGCCTTCGGCCCGGCCCTCTCCTGGCGGCACCGCATCCAGGCCGCTGCCGCGACGGTGATTCTGCTGGTCACCGTCGGGGTGAGCTGGTCGGCCGCGCGGGAACCGGTCGACGCCGTCCCGGCCCAGGCCGCGGCGGCCGGAGCGGGCCCGGTGCTCGCGCCCCGGCACAGCGGCTGCAAGGTCCGCTACCAGATCCGCGCGGACGATGGCCAGACGTTCGAGGCGCTGCTGACCGTGCTCAACACCGGCGAACGAGCCCTCGCCCGCTGGCGTCTCGAGTTCGCCTACCCCGGCACCCAACGCCTGATCAACCTGCCGAAGACCGTCGACCAGAACGGTCAAAAGGTGCGGCTGGGGCCGATCGCCGACCGGCGGCTCCGGCCCGGCAAGACGGCTGTCGTGACGCTGCGTGGCTCCTACCGCGAGGCCAACCCGCTGCCGCTGGCCTTCGAGCTCAACGGCCACGCCTGCCTCGTCGAGATCATCGGCCAGACCGCGATCGTTTCGGCCGAGGTGGCCGACGAGTCGGCCGTGACCAGCCCGACCCGCAAGAAGGCCAGCGCCGACGGCCGTCGCAAGCCCACCCACCACTCAACTACCCGCCCATGAGTCTGAAGGACCGGCGTTCCAGCCTCAATCAACTGCTGAAACCCACGGCGTACGCCGAAGGCCGGCCCAGGCGACCTGGGTAGGGAAACCGTCATCGCCACTGGCGGGCACCCGCCTGTCTGTCCGCGCGAGTTTCAGATCGGGCCCGGCCGTTCACGTGCTGGTCGTGTCGAACCCGCCCGGATGTCGCCGAAAGCGGCTTGACTCTTGTGTCGTGCGACCTTTGATCATCGCCCACCGTGGCGCGTCGGGTTATCGCCCCGAACACACGCTCGAGTCGTACCGGCTGGCCGTCCGGACGGGGGCGGACTACATCGAGCCCGACCTCGTCAGCACCCGGGACGGGGTGCTGGTGGCGCGGCACGAACACGAGATCTCCCGAACCACGGACGTGGCCGCGCACCCTGAATTCGCGGGGCGCCGTACCACCAAGACGACCGACGGCGAGACCGCCGCCGGGTGGTTCACCGAGGATTTCACTCTGAGTGAGCTGCGGACGCTGCGGGCGATCGAGCGACTTCCCGACGTACGCCCCCAGAACGCGAACTTCGACGGGCGCTTCGAGATCCCGACCTTCGACGAGATCCTGGACCTGGCCCGGGTGGAAGGGGAGCGCCTGGGTCGCCCGATCGGCGTCTACCCGGAGACGAAGCACCCGAGCTTCTTCGCCGGGGTGGGGCTGGCGCTGGAGGAGCCGCTGATGGCCACGCTGCGCCGGCACGGGCTGGACTCGGCGCAAGCGCCGGTGCTGATCCAGTCGTTCGAAGTGGGGAACCTGGTCGACCTCGCCGGCCGGACCCGGGTGCGCCTGGTCCAGCTGCTCGACTCGACCGGCGCCCCGGCCGACCGGGCGGCCCCGTACCGGGAGATGGCGTCGGCGGACGGGCTGGCCGTGATCGCGGAGTACGCGTACGGGATCGGCGCGCACAAGGATCTGCTGGCGCCCCGCCGCGCGGACGGCTCGCTGCGGCCGGCGACGTCTGTGGTCGACGACGCACACGCGGCCGGCCTCGCCGTACACGCCTGGACCTTCCGGGCCGAGAACCTCTTCCTGCCCCTGGAGTACCGGATCGGCGCGGACCCGAACTCCCGGGGCGACATCATCAGCGAATACGAAGTGTTCCTGCGCCTCGGGGTGGACGGCCTCTTCACCGATCACCCGGACACCCTGGCCGCCGCCCGCCTGGGCCTGCTCACTGCCGCCCACTGATCCGCGACGCCAGCGTTGCATCGCCGGGCCGGCGGGTGGGCCGCGGGACTGGCGATGGAGCGTTCTAGAGTCGGGGTATGACGAGGCTTGCGGTGGTCAGCGGGGGTGGCACGGGCATCGGCCGGGCGACGGCGGGGATGCTCGCGGGGGAGGGCTACGACGTCATCATCGTCGGCCGGCGGCCCGAGGTGCTCACCGAAGCGGTGAAGTGGATCGGCCCGCAGGCCAGCGCGGTCACCGCCGATCTGGCCGACCCCGACCAGATCCCCGCGGTCGTCGACGCCGTGGCCGGCCGAGCTGTCGACGTGCTGGTCAACAACGCCGGCGCCTTCGTCAGCGGCGACGACTCGACCCTGGCCGGGCTGGCTGATCACTGGCGGGCGAGTTTCGACGCCAATGTGCTCACCGCCGTGCTCCTGACCGAGGCGCTGCGCCCGCACCTGCGCCGCCCGGGCGGCCGGATCATCCTGACCAGCTCGATCGCGGCGCAGCGTGGCGGCGCCGGCCCCTACTCGGCCGCGAAGGCAGCCCTGCACGGCCTCGTCTTCGACCTGGCCAACCAGCTCGGCCCCGAGGGCGTCACCGCGAACGTGATCTCCCCGGGCTACATCATCGACAGCGAGTTCTTCGCCGGCCGGATGACCGAGGAAGGCCACGCCACCCGGGTTGCCGCGACTCTGATGAAGCGCCCCGGCGAACCGTCCGACATCGCCGAGGCGGTCCGCTGGCTGGCCGGCCCGGGCGGCACCTTCGTCACCGGCCAGATCATCAACGTCAACGGCGGCACCGTCCTGGGCCGCTGAGCCTTGTGCGCCTGCTGCTCCTGACCCAGATGTGGCCGCGGGTCCGCCCACCTCGCCCCCGAAGCTGCGTCGCACCTCATAGCATTTCTCCATGGCGTCCTCCCGTGCCCGACGTTTCGCTGTACTCAGGATGGCCCGAACGGCCGCTCGGCGAAGCTCGCAGGTTCCTACCTGTGGATAACCGGCGGCCTGTGGATAACCGGCTTTGTGTCGGTGCCAGCTGGTAGACATGCCGGGTGGCGGAAACGACGCGGGATGTGATGGGCACGGCTGAGCGGCTGGCCGTGCGGGAGTGTGCCGAGCAGGTGCTGCGCCGGCTGGCCGGTGAGCACGCGGTGCTGCGCGAGGATCAGTGGCGGGCCATCGAGGCGTTGGTGGTCGACCGGCGGCGGGTGCTCTGTGTCCAGCGCACCGGCTGGGGCAAGTCGGCGGTCTACTTCGTGGCGACGGCACTGCTGCGCGACGGCCTGGCCGCCGAGCCCGGTGACCCGCCCGCCGGGCCGACCGTCATCGTGTCGCCCCTGCTCGCTCTGATGCGTAACCAGGTCGAGGCCGCTGCCCGCGCCGGCATCCGCGCCCGCACGATCAACTCGGCGAACCTCGAGGAGTGGTCGCAGGTCACCGCCGAGATCCAGGCCGGGGAGGTCGACGTCCTGTTGATCAGCCCGGAGCGGCTCAACAATCCCGACTTCCGTGACAACGTGCTGCCGGGCCTGGCCGCCGAGACCGGTCTGCTCGTCGTCGACGAGGCGCACTGCGTCTCCGACTGGGGGCACGACTTCCGCCCCGACTACCGCCGCATCCGTGACCTGCTGGGCACGCTGCCGGCCGGCACCCCCGTGCTGGCGACGACGGCCACCGCCAACGAGCGCGTCGTCGCTGACGTCGCCGAGCA
>JAVHVY010000316.1:0-16542 GCA_032160305.1 Actinoplanes sp. | reverse complement strand
CAGCCACAGTCCGGGCTCGGTTAGCGACTGGCCGGGCTCGGCTAGTGACCGGCCGGGCTCGGTTAGCGACTGGCCGGGCTCGGCTAGTGACCGGCCGGGCTCGGCTAGTGACCGGCCGGGCTCGGCTAGTGACCGGCCGGGCTCGGCTAGCGACTGGCCGGGCACGGCCAGTGACAGGCCGGGCGCGGGTAGCAGCCGGTTGAAGGCGGCCAGCCAGCTCGGCCCGGCCGGATCGGCCAGGTCGACAGCCAGGCTCTCGGCGATCGGCGTAGGCAGCTCGGGATAGAGCCGGACCAGCTCGGCGGCGCGGGCCCGGTTCCCGGCCGCGAAGGCGAGCTGCGCGTGCAGGCCCTGGTGCGCCGGGGCGATCCGGCTCGGCGGGTAGGTGCGCAGCAGCAGCTCGAAAAGGGCCAGGCCGTCCGGCCGGTCGGCCGGCCACAGATCCTGTAGGGCGATCACCCGGGCCAGCTCGCCCAGGGCGTACGGGTCGATGCCCGGGACCGTGTCGCCGCGGTGGGCGGCGGCGAGCAGACCGTCGACGGTCGTGTCCCCGGCGGCGTAGGCGAGCATGGCCCGCGCGTCCGCCGACCGGGTGCGCAGCGCCGCCGCGCCGGGACCGGCCGGCGACTCCCGGCGCAGCACCGCGAGAAGCTCGTCGAGAAGGTGCGCCGGGTAGGCGTTCGGGGTCGTGTGCTGCCTGCGCATCCGTCGTCCTCCACTGGGTTGCGGCACTGGTCTGCCCAACGAGTCACGCCGCCACGGGACCCGGCCAAGATCGCCGGAAGTCGGTAACGCCGCAGGTCGCACCCCGTGTCGCGGTCGCTCACCTCGTCGTTGTGATCGTGGAAGGGCCCCCGGGAAACCGACTGGAGACCAACCCTGCGATGACCACGAATCCGTACGACGTGGCGATCCTGTGCGACTTCCGGTACCCCGGCGGAACGTCGGCCAGCATCGCCGCCGAGGTGCACGCGCAGGCCGAGGCGGGACTGTCCACGGTGCTCGTGCATGTGCCGTCGCCGCACCAGATCACCGACCGGCCGTTCAGCCCGCGGATCGTCGAGTGCCTGCGCGACGGACTGGCCGACCTGGCCCCGGCGGGCACGCCGGTGACCGCCCGGCTGCTGGTGATCCGGCAGCCCCGGATCTTCACCCGGGATCTGCCCGAGGCGCCGCGGATCGAGGCCGCCCGTACCGTGATGGTGATCAACCAGGCTCCGGGCGACGCGGAGAACCCGTCGCTCTACTACGACTTCGCCGCGGTCAGCGCCCGGGTGCACCGCTACTTCGGCCGGGCGATCGAATGGGCGCCGATCAGCCCGCAGATCCGCGCGCAGGTGCTCCGGGTGGACCCGGACGCGCCGCTGGTGGCGGAGGACTGGCACGAGATCATCGACGTCGCCGACTGGTGGACCAGCCGGGACGCGCCGGTCGGGGACCGGCCGGTGATCGGGCGGCACGGCCGGGCCGACCCGGTGAAGTGGCCCCGCGACGCGACCGAGATCCTGCAGGCCTACCCGGACCGGGACGACCTGCGGGTCCGGGTGCTCGGCGGCGGCGAGATCGCCGTCAAACGGCTCGGCTACCGGCCCGCCAACTGGGAGACGGTGAAATTCGGCGCCGAGGAGCCCGAGCAGTTCCTGCGTACGGTCGACTTCTTCGTCTACTTCCACGACCCGGACCTGGTCGAGGCGTTCGGCCGGACCATCCTGGAGGCGATGGCGAGCGGGGTGCCGGTGATCATCGGCGAGCACTTCCGGCCGACCTTCGCCGACGCCGCCCTCTACGCCACCCCGCCCCAGGTCGAAAGCCTGGTCCGCGAGCTGTACGCCGACCGCGACCGCTACCTGCGGATCACCGGCCGGGCCCGCCAGTTCGTCGAGGAGCGCTACGGGCACCTGTCGCACCTGAGCCGGCTGGCCCGGCACCGCATCCGGGGCGGGTTCGCCCTGCCCGGGCCCCGGACGGCCGCGCGAAGCACGGCGGTCGCGATCCCGAAGCGCCGGATGCTGATGCTCAGTGACAACGGCGCCGGTCTGGGCCACCTGTCCCGGCTGATGGCGATCGCCCGGCGGCTGCCCGACGACCTGGAGGCGGTGATCGCCACCCAGTCGTACGGTGCATCGGTCTGCCACCAGGCCGGCTTCCTCACCGAGTACCTGCCGTCGCGCACGGTGCTCGCCGCTGCGAAGCCGCGCTGGACCGAGTTCCTGCGGGACCGGCTGCGGTTCCTGATCGAGCTGCACGCACCGAAGATCGTCGCCGTCGACAGCGTTCCGCACGACGGCATCGTGCAGGCGGCCGCCGACCATCCCGGTATCACCTGGATCTGGGTGCGGCGGGCCATGTGGCGGCGCGGTGTCGGCGCGAACTGGATCGAACGGGCCCCGTACTTCGACGCTGTGCTCGAACCGGGCGAGCTCGCCGAGGCCGCCGACGAGGGACCGACGGTGGCCGAGCGGCACACCGCCTACCGGGTCGCGCCGATCTCCTTCCTGGACCGCGGCGAGCTGCTCGACGCGGCGACGGCCCGGCGGGAGCTGGGGCTGGCCGATGGCCCGACCGCCCTGCTGCAACTCGGCGCGGGCAACATCAACGACATCTCGTCGCCGGTCGCCCGGATGGCGCGGTGCCTGCTGGGGCAGGGCTTCCAGCTGGTGCTCTGCGAATCGACCATCGCCACCGGTCCGCTGCCCCGGATCCCCGGCGCGACAGTGATCAAGGTGTATCCGGTGAGCCGCCACCTGCGCGCCTTCGACCTCGTGGTCAGCGCGTCGGGCTACAACTCCTTCCACGAGCTGATCGGCTTCGGCATCCCGAGCGTCTTCGTGCCGAACACCCGGACCGGGCTGGACGACCAGGTGGCCCGGGCCCGGTTCGCCGCCGCCGCGGGCGCCGCACTGATCATCGAGGACGCCGGGTCGGACGAGGTCGAACGGGTGCTCACCTACGCGGCCCGGCCGCAGGTGCGGGCGGGGTTGGCCCAGCGCTGCGCCGAGCTCAGTTTCGGCAACGGTGCCGGGCCGGCCGCCGCCTGGCTCAGTGCCCTGACCAAGCGTCCCACCGTGGTCGGAGGAGAAAGATGACCGACGAGCAGGCGATTCTCGTGGCCACTCGGGTGCCGGTGCCGGACGAGCAGGACGGCGTCCGCGAACGGGCTCGCTGGGAACTGGCCGCCCTGACCGGCCGGCTGCGGACCCTCGACCGGGAACTGGCCGAGACCCGGCGCCGCAATCAGGTGCTGACCAGGGCGCTGGCCGCCGAGCGGGCGGAATCGCGGCAGCTGCGGCAGAGCGACACCTACCGCCTCGGTGCGGCGACAGTCGAGCTGATCCGGCACCCGGCCCGCAGCGTGCCCCGACTGGCCCGCGCCGGGCTGCGCCGGCTGAAGCGCCGCGGCCGGCGGACCCCACCGCCGGTGAACGGCACCGCGCCGAGCGTGACCCGGCTGCCCGGCCGGTCCACGCCCGTGCGGCTTCCCGCACACCTGTACGTGGCGATCGGCCTGGAGGCGGAGACGCTGCGTACGTTCGTCCGGACCCTGCGACAGCGCCTGCTCGTCACCGCCGACCACGTCCCGGTGGTGGTCACCGACTGCCCGACCTTCGCCCTGCTGCGCCACTTCGGCGTGATCTTCGAGTATCTGCCGGACCGGAACACCTGGCTGCGGCACCGCCCCGGCCAGCCGTGGGACGACGTCCTCTCCGAACGCCTCGCGCACCTCTACCGCGACCACACCGCCGTGCGGACGGTCATCGTCGACCGGCGTCAGCCGCCCACCCTGGCCGAGCTGCTGCGCTGACGTGCGGCCCGCCGGCCGACGGTCGTTCTGGGTGACCGGTGGTCAGCCGGTGGTGCGCATCAGCGGCAGCAGGCGCGGGGTGAGCAGCGGGGCCAGGGTCGCGGCGTACGCGGTGGACAGGTGGCTGTTGTCGCGATAGACGACCGTGTTGCCGAGGACCGCCGGGCAGATCGCCGAGCACAGCCACGAGGTCGGGTCGATGACGGCGACGGTGCCCTGCCGGGCGTACGCATGGAAGATCGCCCGCTGGTCGGGGCCGCGCAGCGCGTCGCGGAGCGGGGTGTTGCACCGGCCGATCCGGGTCGGCCACAGCGACAGGCAACTCGGCACCCGGGTCGCCGGATAGGGCGTGTCCGTGATCGCCACCACCGAGGCGCCGGTCGCGCGCAGCGCGGTGAAGGTCGAGGCCCAGCCGCCCTGCCACTGCGCGACGGCGTCGTCCGTGCGGTCGGCGAGCCGGTAGTCGAAGCTGGACGCGACGACGATCATCGCCGGGGCGAGCCGCCCGATCGTGGTGACGGCGTTGCGGTGGTACTCCTGGCACTCGGTGTAGGCGCGTTTCAGCGTCTCGTGGTAGATCGGCACGTCGGCGGCCGTGCAGGCCGACTTGGTCAGCGACACCAGCCGCCAGCTGTGCTGCAGCGCGATCTGTTCCAGGGCCGGGAACCACTGCGCCGCATGCGAGTCGCCGAAGAGCACGACCGTGGTCTTCGCGGTCAGATCGCCGTAGACGCAGCCCCGCGACAGGGTCGTCGACGCCGAGTCGACCATGCACCCGTCTGCGTAGACCCGCGGTTTGTCGTAGCCGACCCGGCCGATCGTCGGGGTCAGGTTGCGGGGCAGCCGGGTGGCGCTGCCGGCCTCGGCCAGGTAGCGGTGGAGCAGCCGGGCCGGATCCTTCGCCGAGTCCACCGCGGCCTGCAGGTCCCGTACCGACGGACCGGACGGCACCGGCGCCGCGGCCTGCCCGGCCAGCAGCGCGGCGAGCACCACGGCCGCGGAGACGGCGGCGCCGACGGTGAGGCCCCGAGCCGGCCGGTGCCGCAGCAGGGCGCCGTTGCGGACCGGATCCTCGACCAGGTGGAAGGTCAGCCAGGCGAGCCCGACCGCGACGACCGCCAGCATCAGGTTGATCTCGGGCGTGCCTTCGACGCCGAGCGCGGCCGGCGCGATCATCAGCAGCGGCCAGTGCCACAGATACCAGCCGTAGGAGAGCCGGCCGATGCCGAGCATCGGCCACAGCTCCAGCAGCGCGCCGGCGCCGCGCATCGGCCGCCCACCCAGGCCCGCCGCGATCACCGCGGCCGCGCCGAGCACGGGCAGCAGAGCAAGCCATCCCGGGTACGCCGTGCCCGCGTCGAAGGCCAGCGCGGCGGTTCCGATCGCCACCAGCCCGAGCCACCCCAGCCAGGTCGCCGGCCGGACCGGAAGCCGGGAGATCCGGGTCGCCGCGACGGCCAGCAGCGCGCCGACCCCGAGCTCCCAGGCCCGGGTGTGCGCCCCGAAGTAGGCCCACGGCGCGGACTGCCCGGTCACGGTCACGCTGAGCGTCAGCGACCCGCCGATCACCACGGTCAGCAGCACCGCCAGGGCCACCCGCCGGCGCCGGAAAGCCACGCTGAGCCCGGCCACCAGCAGCGGCCAGAGCAGGTAGAACTGCTCCTCGACGGCCAGCGACCAGAAATGCTGGAACGGTGACGGGGTGTTGCCCGCGCTCAGATAGTCGGTGCCGGTGGACGCGAAGCGGAAGTTCGCGAAGTATCCGATCGAGGCGAGCGCGTCCTTGCTGAACTCGGCGTACCGGTCGGGCGGCAGCCACAGCCGGACGCCGGCCACTGTGGCCAGCAGGACCACCCCGGCCGCGGGCAGCAGCCGCAGGACCCGCCGGGAGTAGAAGCGGCCGACCGCGATCCGGCCGGTGGCCGCCGTCTCGCGGAGCAGCACCGAGGTGATCAGGAAACCGGAGATGACGAAGAAGACGTCCACTCCGATGTAGCCGCCGGCCAGCAGCGGCACTCCGGCGTGCCCGAGCACGACGAGCAGTACCGCGACGGCGCGCAGGCCCTCGACGTCGGGCCGGTGGCCGTTCCTGGTGGCGGCGAGCACCGAGGCCGCGCCGAGCCGCTGACGGGGCAGGGCCGCACGGTCGGTGGTCGCTGTCATGCGTCTCCCTCGCAGCCGCCGCATCCGTCCGTCGCGATCAGCAGTCGCCGTATCCGTCCGTCGCGATCAGCGGTCGCCGTATCCGTCCCGTCGCGGTCACGTCGCCCAACGCGGATCGGCGCTGCCAGGTCGCGGTCGCAACTTCGGGCGCGCCGGCCTCGTTGCATCAAGGTGACCGCGGAGACCCTGAATGTGCCGTCCCAGCAGGGCGCCGGCCGCCCGCCGGAGCTGGCGGCGCCGGCCCGGCCGTCACCCGTGCGAGGACTGTGGGCGCGGCTGGCCCGGCGTTGCGCGCTGGTCCCGTTGATCGTGCTGGCACCGCTGGTGGCGATGGCCCCGACCGCTGACCACCGATTCAATGTCTATCAGGCCGGCGGCCTATACCGCGGTAACCCGCTGCTGATCGTGCCCGATTCCTTGCACGAAGTAACGACCTACCTCCGGTTGGGGAACTTCCGGCCCCTCGGCCGGATCGTCGAGAAGTCCCTCGACCTCCTCGCCTACCTGATGACGGACCTGTTCGGAGTGCCGGCGAACGTGGCGCTGCGCCTGGTCTCGTTCGGCTCCGCGATCGTGCTCACCCTGCTGGCGGTGCTGTTCACCGAGAGCCTGATCAGCCGGGGCCGGCTCCGGCTGACCGCCCCGTCCACCCTGAGCGCGGTGCTGCCGTACGCGGTCGCCGCCACGTTCGTCGCCGCCGGCCGGACCAGCACGACAGTCCTGTTCGGCGGCCTGTACCTGCTGACCACCGCCCTAGTGCTGGGGGTCGGCGCGCTGGTCTGCCGGGTGGTCGCGGTAGACCGGCACCGGCTCGGCCGGGCGCGGGCGGTCCTGGCGGTGCTGCTCGGCGCCGGGATCGCGGCCTTCAACGAGCTGGCCTGTCTCGCCGTGCCGCTGGTGGTCGCGGCGGTGCTGATCCGCGGCCGGTGGGTGCTGGCCCTGTCCTGGCGGCGCACCCTGACCGGGCCCGGCGCCCGGGCGGCCGCGCTGATCGTGGCCGGCTTCCTCCCGGTCGCCGGCACCGTCCGGCAGATCATCCACGGCTACTGCACCGTGCGGTCCTGCTACGAAAGCTCGGCCGTGGCCCTGACCGGCGCGACGGCCGAGGCGCTGCCGGTCCGGATGCTGGCGTGGCTGCCACCGCTGGGCTGGCAGCAGGCGGTGCCGAACGGGCCCGGCCGGTGGCTGGCCGGCCTGCTCCCGGCGCTGGCGCTCGGCGCGCTGGCCGTCCTCGCCTGGCGCACCACGAAGGATCTGCCCCTGCTGTCGACCGTGGACCGCCGCCAGGCGCTCGGGCTGAGCGCCGCCGCCCTCGTCCTGCTCACCCTGGCCGCCACCATCGCGGCGTTGAGCGGCGAGGTGCAGGCCGTCGTGGCCGCCGGCGACTGGGGGCGGGGCTGGCGGGACTCGGGGGCCACCGCGGCCGGCGGGATGCTCGTCCTGCTCGGGCTGAGCTTCGCCCTGGTCGTCCGCCCGGCCGGCCGACGCCGGCTGGTCCCGGGGCTGCTCACCCTGTTCGTACTCGCCGCGGCGGTGACCGCGGCCGCCAACCGCCGCTTCGACGACGGGATCGCCCGCAGCGCCGCCGCCGAGCTGGACAACCGGATCGCCCTGGAGGTCACCGACTTCGACACCTCGGCCGCCGGCAACCTGCGCCGCTGCGCCCTGCTGGACGAGGCGCTGGCCCTGTCCCGGGCCGCGCGGTCGCGCACCTCGGTGCGGCGCTACCCGCAGGTTCTGGACCTGGTCGCCGAACGCAAGGCGGCCCGGCCGTTCTGCCTGCCCGCCGCCACGACCAGCACGACCGCGCCCGGGTTGGCGACGGCCGGGCGGTGACCGTGCTGATCTCGGTGGTGGCGCCGCTGTTCAACGAGGGGGCCGGCGTGGACCGGTTCGTCCGGCGGATCGCCGACGTGCTCGGTGACGCCGGACTGCGCTACGAGCTGGTGCTGGTCGACGACGGTTCGACCGACGACTCGTGGGCCCGGGTGGTCCGGCACGGTCAGCTCGACGGCCGGGTCCGCGGCGTGCAGCTGTCCCGCAACTTCGGCAAGGAGGCGGCCGTGCTGGCCGGGCTCGACCACGCCACCGGGGACGCGGTCGTGGTGATCGACGCGGATCTGCAGCATCCGCCGGCCGCGATCCCGGCGATGGTCCGGCACTGGCAGAACGGCGCGCATGTCGTCGAGGCGGTCAAGCGCAACCGGACCGGGCAGTCGCTCGGGGGCCGGCTGGCTGCGCGGCTCTTCAACCGGGCGTTCACCCGGCTGACCGAGGTGGACCTGGTCAACGCGACCGACTTCCGGCTGCTCAGCCGGCCCGCCGTGGAGGCGCTGCTGCGGATGCCCGAGCACTCCTCGTTCTTCCGGGGCACCAGCAGCTGGATCGGCTTCCGGCGCGCGGTGGTCGACGTGGAGATCGAGCTGCGCGTGGGCGGGGCGTCGGGGTGGACCGTCCGGTCGCTCTTCAGGCTGGCCGTGAACGGGCTGACGTCGTTCACCTCGGCGCCGCTGCACCTGGTGACGCTGGTCGGGTTGGCCTTCGCCGCGTTCTCGGTGCTGCTCGGGGTCCAGACCCTGGTGCGGTGGATGCGCGGCGGATCGGTGGCCGGCTTCCCGACCGTGATCCTGCTGCTGCTGGTACTGGGCACCTTCGTGCTGCTCGGGCTGGGCGTGATCGGCGAGTACCTGGCCCGGATCCACGAGGAGGTCCGCGGCCGGCCGCGCTACCTGGTCCAGGACCGGCAGGAGCCGCGCGCCGAGACGGTACCCGAGCAGTGGACGGCCGTGGACCGTGCGGAGCACTGACCGGGGCCGGCTGGCCCGGTACGGGCTCAGCGGCGCGGCCAGCGCGGCCACCCACTTCGGAGTCGGTCTCGCCCTGGCCGAGGGCCTGCGGATTGTGCCGGTGGCGGCGTCCACGATCGGCTTCGCGGCCAGCATCGTCGTCTCGTACGCAGGGCAGCACACCTGGGTCTTCCGCTCGCCGAGCGGGCACGCGGTCGCCGCACCGAGGTTCCTGGCGGTGACCGCCGTCGCAGCCGCCCTGAACGCGGTCGTGCTGTGGCTCGGCACGGCCGTCCTGCACGGCCCGTATCCGCTGGTCCAGGCCGTGGCGATCGTGCTGATCCCGGTCCTGAACTACACCCTGAACTCGCGCTGGACGTTCGCGTGAGGCCTACAGGCGGTGCGCGTCGCGGGAGGTCGTCACCCCGCGGGTGTCGAAGAAACGCTTAGCGATCCGGGCCAGGTGGTCGGCGTCGTACTCGCGGTGCTGCTGCACGAGGATGACCAGGTCGGCGGCCGCGGCCGCGCCTTCTAGATCGTCGGTGCGGGGTACCTCGACGCCGCCGACCCGCCAGGAGGGCACCCGCGGGTCGTGGTAGGAGACCGTCGCGCCCAGCCCGGCCAGGTGGCGGGCCAGCGGGGTGGCCGGCGACTCGCGCTGGTCGGCGATGTTGGCCTTGTAGGTGATCCCGAGCAGCAGGATCGTCGCCCCGTGTACGGCCTGGCCGTCCTCGTTCAGCAGGTTCTGCGCGCGCCGCGCGACGTAGGCGGGCATGGTCGCGTTGATCTCCTGGGCCAGCTCCACGAAGCGGAACGGGTAGCCCAGCTTGCTGCGCACGTTGTGGCTCAGGTAGTTCGGGTCGATCGGGATGCAGTGCCCGCCCACCCCCGGCCCCGGGTAGAACGCCTGGAAGCCGAACGGCTTGGTGGCCGCCGCCCGGATCACGTCCCAGAGGTCGATGTCCAACTCGTGGCAGAACCGGGCCATCTCGTTGACCAGCGCGATGTTCACATGCCGGTACGTGTTCTCCAGCAGTTTCGCGGTCTCCGCCTCCCGGGTGCCCCGGGTCCGTACCACGGTGTCGACGAAGCGCCCGTAGAACGCCTCGGCCCGGTCGGCGCACGCCGGCGTGAAGCCACCGACCACCTTGGGCGTGTTGCGCGCGCCGAAGGTCTCGTTGCCCGGGTCGATCCGTTCCGGCGAGAACGCCAGGTGGAAGTCGCGCCCCGCGACCAGGCCGGAAAGCTTCTCCAGCAGCGGGCGGACCACGTCGTCGGTGGTGCCCGGGTACGTCGTCGACTCCAGCACGACCAGCATGCCGGGTCGCAGGTGCCGCCCCACGGCCTCGGTCGCGCCGGTCACCGCGCTCAGGTCCGGCCCGTCGCCTTCGGACAGCGGGGTGGGCACGCAGATCACCGCGGTGTCCGCCAGGCCGATCAGGCTGGGGTCGGTGGTGGTCCGCAGACCGCCCGCGACCATCGCCGCCACGTCGTCGTCGCTGAGGTCGTCGACGTGCGAGCGGCCGGCCGCCAGCGCGGCGACCACGCTCGCGTTCACGTCGAAGCCCAGTACGGCCATGCCGACGCGGGTGGCCTGCTGGGCGAGCGGCAGACCCACGTAACCGAGCCCGAGGATGGCGACGTCAAAGCTCACGAAGAATGCTCCTTCTCGACAGGGAGATCAGGCTCGACAGGAATTCAGGCGACCGTGGGTGCGCCGGCGCCCCGGCCGGGTTGTGCCGGCAACGCCCCGGCGTTGCCGCCCGGCAACGCCGCGGCGAGCTGCCGGGCGGGAACGCCGCGGCCGATCACCGGCGCCGGCGGTGCGGTGGCCGCCCGCGGCCGGGCCAGCTCGAACGGCGAGGCGAACGGCAGATAGGCGGGCAGGAATTCGGCCAGCAGCTCGGCCTGCACCGCCGCCATCGACGGATCGGAATCCGTGTCGTTGAGGCAGAAGGCGTCCAGATGGCGGTTGCGCAGCAGCTTCGCCAGCAGGAACGGCATCCGCGGGTCGGCCACGTCGGTGTAGAGGTAGCGGATGCTGCCCGGCGTGGCCCGCCCGGTCAGGTAGGCGTAGTACTGCTGCAGCGACGAGAGCAGGGAGATGTCGTCCGGATGCCGGAACTGATGCCCGGCGGTCACCTCGACGTGCTCGGCGAAGCGCTGCTCGATCTCGTCGACCACACTGCGCCGCGACGGGTGCGGCGTATGCATCATCTTGCGGGTCAGCACCCGCCCGAACGCCTCCTGGATCAGCTTGCGGTTGTTCTTGCCGGCCGAGCTGATCGGCGGGTCCAGGTCGCTGCGCGGCGCCGAGTCGATCAGCGCCGCGGAGGGAAAGAAGCAGGTCAGCCCGCCCGAGGTGAAGAACAGGTCCGGCGTGACCGGGCGGCCGAGGAAGACGTCGTCGTTGAGATAGAGGAAGTGCTCGGACAGCCCCGGGATCCGGTGCAGGCGCGACTCGATCGCCTGCGAGTTGAAGGTCGGCAGCCGCCCGGTGTCGCCGAAGATCTCCCGGTGGCCGACCAGGGTGATCTGCGGATGCTCGGTGTCCAGCCAGGCCGGCACCTGATCGTCGGTGACCAGGAAGATGCGGCGTACCCACGGCGCGAAGCAGTGCAGGGACCGCAGCGAGTAGCGCAGCTCGTCCCGCGAGGTGAACCGCGACAGGTTGGCGCTCTGCCCGCTGACCCGGGTGACCCAGTCGTTGTCGCCCAGTGCCGCCGCCTTGCGGGCCTGCCAGGCCGGGTCGCTGCCGTCCACCCAGGTGTAGACGGCGTCGATGGGAAAGCCGATCCGGTCCGGGCTGACCAGGGTGAAGGTCTCCCGGGTCCGGTACCGGGCCCGGTCCGACGACGAGCTGAAGGCACTGAAGACCGGCTCCGGCGCACTGGTCACCGGCTCGTCGACCGGCACCACGTCGGCGACCGGGTTGCTGCGCGGCCCGATCAGCGAGCCGCCCTGCTGCCGCCAGAACTCGACCTCGCAGCCGAAGGCGTCGCCGAGCAGCAGGCTGCCCTGCGGATCGGTGACCGGCCAGCACACCCGGACGACCAGGGCCGCGTCGGCCTTCGGCTTGCGGCCGGCCGCCTGGACGACCGTGCACCGGCCGTGGTCAGCGCCGCTCAGGCGTTCCAGTAGGGGCACGACCTGGGCCCGGTCCCGCATCGCCACCGCCACCGCCGTCTGCTGGGCCGTCTGGGCCGGAATCCGGAACCAGTCCACCCCGGCCTCGTCCAGGGCGGCGACGACCCGGTCCAGGTTCTCCCTGCGTACGCCCGCCGGACTTGTCGCCGCCTGCCGGCGCGCTGTCACCGAGCCACGCCCGGTGCGCACCCGCAGGGTCGCGGTGGCCGTCTCCGCGCGCATGCTCGGCAGCCGGGGCGGCGGGGACAACGGGACGATCCGCCGGACCAGCCGCAGCCGCTGCTCGGGCGCGACCCGGGGTAGCACCCGGTCCTGCACCGAGCTGAAGATGCGCGCCCGGACACTCCACGGGGCCAGTCGCAGGATCCGCCGCAGGTACACGCCGCCGTCCTTCCGCCGGAGATTCCATCGGGCCGGTGCCCGGGCGTCCCCGCCCCGCCGGTTCCCCTGAGCCCAACGGCGGGATTCGACGGAAAGTTGCGCCGGGTGTGACGTCCGTTATCGCCGGTATACGGGATTTGCGGATGTGTCGTGCCGAAACCGGTGCCGGCCACCCTTAGGGGGCGACTCGGTGATCCGGCTGATGACCCGGCTTGTGTATCGGGTGCATGGTGGAGGCTGGCGAACTATCGGGAGGCTCTGATGGGCAAGGGGATCGCATACCTGGTGGCGATGATCGCCGGGGTGATCGTGGTCGGCTGGGTCGCGGTGGCGGTGCTGCACGCGCTGCTCGGCGGCTTGGCTTACCTGATCGTGGGCGCGCTGGTGGTCGGCGGCGGCGTCTATCTCTACGGCAAGGCGAAGAAGGGCCTGGCGCCCGGCACCCGCACCCAGCGGCGGATCGAGGCGGCGACGAAGACGTACCGGATGCGCAACCGGTGAGCTCGTGGGCGGCGGGCTAGGCTTGCGGCAATCTCACCGACTGCTGACCAACGGGAAGTTGCGCCGTGTTTGACACCTTGAGCGACCGCCTCTCCGGGATCTTCACCAAGCTCCGGGGCAAGGGCAAGCTCACCGACGCCGACATCGATGCCACGGCACGCGAGATCCGTCTCGCCCTGCTGGAGGCCGATGTCGCGCTGCCCGTGGTCAAAGCCTTCATCGCGAGCCTGAAGGAACGGGCCCGCGGCGCCGAGGTCTCCGAGGCGCTCAACCCTGCCCAGCAGATCATCAAGATTGTCCACGAGGAGCTCATCGCCATCCTCGGTGGCGAGGGCCGGCGGCTGGTCTTCGCCAAGACGCCACCCACGGTGATCATGCTCGCCGGTCTGCAGGGGTCGGGCAAGACCACGCTGGCCGGCAAGCTCGGCCGCTGGCTCAAGGCCCAGGGCCACCAGCCGATGCTGGTCGCCGCCGACCTGCAGCGCCCGAACGCGGTCAACCAGCTCCAGGTGGTCGGCGCGGGCGCGGGAGTGGACGTCTACGCGCCGTCGGAGGGCAACGGCGTCGGCGACCCGGTGCAGGTGGCGAAGGACTCCATCGAGCACGCCAGGCGTACGGCGAAGGACATCGTCATCGTCGACACCGCGGGCCGGCTCGGCATCGACACGGAGATGATGCGGCAGGCCGCCGACATCCGCGACGCGGTCAGCCCCGACGAGATCATCTTCGTGATCGACGCGATGGTCGGCCAGGACGCGGTCACCACGGCCGAGGCGTTCCGCGACGGGGTCGGCATCACCGGTGTGGTGCTCTCCAAGCTCGACGGTGACGCCCGTGGCGGCGCGGCCCTGTCGGTGCGGCACGTCACCGGCGAGCCCATCCTCTTCGCGTCGACGGGGGAGAAGCTGGCGGACTTCGACGTCTTCTACCCCGACCGGATGGCCAGCCGGATCCTCGGCATGGGCGACGTTCTGACCCTCATCGAGCAGGCCGAGGCGGCCTTCGATGACGATCAGAAGGAGAAGATGACCGCCAAGCTGCTCGGTGGCGAGCAGTTCACGTTGGAGGACTTCCTGGACCAGTTGATCGCGGTTCGCCGGATGGGCCCGATCGCCAACATCCTGGGCATGATGCCCGGCATGGGCCAGATGAAGGACCAGCTGGCCGAGCTGGACGACAGCCACTTCGACCGGGTCGCGGCGATCATCCGGTCGATGACCCCGGGCGAGCGCACCAACCCGAAGATCATCAATGGCTCCCGCCGGGTCCGCATCGCGAACGGCTCCGGCGTCACGGTCATGGACGTGAACCAACTGCTGAACCGCTTCGCCGACGCGCAGAAGATGATGAAGCAGATGGGCGGCATGATGGGCCTGCCCGGCGCCCGGCGTAAGGCGACGAAGTCCCCGAAGAACAAGCGCAAGGGCACCAAGGGCGGCAACAACCGCCCCCGGGTCGGCGGCACCGGCATGCCGGGGGGCTTCCCGGGCGGCCTGCCCCAGCTCCCGCCGGGCCTGGACCCGAGCGCCCTGGGCGGCGCCCAGGGCCTGCCGCCGGGCTTCAAGCTCCCCAAACTGGACTTCAACAAGCTCAACAACCCGCCGAAAAAGCGCGGCAGCGACGACGACAAACACTGAACGACGGGGTCGCCGTAACACGCTGGCGTCAGCCCCGTCCCGGTCCAGGACGCTCTCCTCGCAGTCGAGGTGATCTCGCCCGACTCGCATTTCCGTGACGACTACGCGAAGGCGAAGATCTACGCCGCGGCCGGCGTGCCGTCGGCTCCGACGGCTATCGGGTAGGAACGACGTATGGCGTTGCATGTGCGTGGGGTTGTTCTGCCCGATGGCGAGGTTCGGAATCTCTGGCTGGTGGGGGATCGGGTCACCTTCGAGCCGGTCGGCGGGGCCGAGACGATCAGTGCCGGCGGGTTCGTCGTTCCCGGGCTCGTGGACGCACACTGCCACCTGGGGATCCAGTACGGAGCCACCCCGATCACCTCGCTCGACGAAGCGCGCGAGCTGGCCGGTCAGGACCGGGACGCCGGGGTGCTGGCCCTGCGCGACGCCGGCTCGCCGTATCCGTATCCCGAGCTGGACGACGAGCCGGCGATCCCCCGGCTGGTTCGGGCCGGTCAGCACGTCGCCCCGGTGAAGCGCTACCTGCGGGAGATCGGCATCGAGGTCGCCGCCGCCGACGTGGCCGCGACCGTCACCGCGCAGGCCAAGGCGGGGACCGGCTGGGTCAAGATCGTCGGCGACTGGATCGACCGGTCCGTCGGCGACCTCGCGCCGAGCTGGGATCCGGCCACGATGGCCGCCGCTGTCGAGGCGGCCCACGCCGCCGGGGCGCGGGCCGCCGTGCACACCTTCTCCGAGGAGGGCGTCGCGCAGATGGTCCGGGCGGGGGTCGACTCGGTCGAGCACGGCACCGGCCTGTCGCTCGACCTGATCGACGAGATGGCTCGCCGGGGGACGGCCCTGATCCCCACGATGATCAACATCAGGACCTTCGGCGGGATCGCCGACCAGGCCAGAGCCAAATTTCCGGGGTACGCCGACCACCTGCTCGCCCTGCGCGACCGCTTCCCCGGCGTCGTGCGGGCCGCGTACGAAGCGGGGGTCCCGGTCTACCTCGGCACCGACGCCGGCGGCAGCATCCGACACGGGCTCGCCGCTGAGGAGATGCTGCTCCTGCACTCCGCCGGCATCCCGGCCGTCGACGTGCTGGCCGCCGCCTCGTGGAAGGCCCGCGAGTGGCTTGGCTTCCCCGGCCTCGTCGAGGGCGGCCTGGCCGACCTGGTCGTCTACCCGGACGACCCCCGACGGGACCTGGCCGTAGCCCGGCACCCGCAGCGCATCGTGCTCCGCGGCCGCGTCATTCGGTAGCCGGCCGGATCAGCGCACCCGCCGAAGCCGTCTTCCGCGGCCGCGTCGTGCGGTAGCCGGCCGGATCAGCGCACCCGCCGAAGCGGTCTTCCGCAGTCCCCGTCAGCGCCGCCGCCCGGCCGATCCCGCCGTCATCTGGGAGCAGGGCACCGCGAGGTCACCCGTCCGGTTGCCGCGGCCGGGTGCGCAACGGGCCTGGCCGCTGACTAGGATGCTGCGTCATGGCTCGCGTGCTCACTCCCCGTGCGGAGGACTTTCCCCGCTGGTACCAGGATCTCATCGCCAAGGCTCAGCTGGCCGACAACGGCCCGGTGCGCGGCACGATGGTCATCCGCCCGGTCGGCTATGCCGTCTGGGAGCACATGCAGGCCGACATGGACCGGCGGATCAAGGACGCGGGCGTGCAGAACGCCTACTTCCCGCTCTTCATTCCGGAAAGCTATCTGCGCCGCGAGGCCAACCACGTCGAGGGCTTCTCGCCCGAGCTGGCCGTCGTCACCCACGCCGGCGGCAAGGAACTGGCCGAGCCGCTCGTCGTCCGGCCGACCAGCGAGACGGTCATCGGCGAGTTCATGGCCAAGTGGGTCGACTCGTACCGGGACCTGCCGTTGCTGCTGAACCAATGGGCCAATGTGGTGCGTTGGGAGCTGCGCCCGCGCACCTTCCTACGGACTACCGAGTTCCTCTGGCAGGAGGGCCACACCGCGCACGCGACGGAGGCCGACGCGCGCGAGCACGCGCGGGAGATCCACAAGCACGTGTACGAGGAATTCATGGTGCAGATGCTGGCCATCCCGGTCGTCCCCGGCCGCAAGACCAAGGGTGAGCGGTTCGCCGGCGCGACCAACACGATGACCGTCGAGGCCATGATGGG
>JAVHVY010000431.1:0-17409 GCA_032160305.1 Actinoplanes sp. | reverse complement strand
CGCTGCGGCCCAGCGACGCCGGAACCTTCCTGGCGATCGACGGTACCCGCGCCGAGGCCATGGTGAACGAGGCCGGCCAGCTCATCGAATCGGCCGAACAGCAGGGCCTCACCCCGGTGCTGGCCTGCTCCCCGCAGCTGCGGCTGCCACTGATGCGCCTGCTCCGCGCCGGTTCGCGCCGGGTGCAGGTCTTGTCATACTCCGAGATCTCCGGTTCCACCGCACAGATCGAGACCATGGGGGTGGTGAACGGTGCCTACGCGGGTGCTGCTTGAGGGGCCGGCCATCGAGCCGTTGCTGGCGCAGGTCCGGGAGGAATACGGCTCCGGCGTCCGGATCATCTCTGCCGACAAGGTCCGTAGTGGAGGCTTCGGCGGTTTCTTCGCCAAGCAGCACTATGAGCTCTCGGTCGAGGTGCCGGACCACCTCCGGGCGGCGGTGAGCCGCCGGCCGGTTCCGACCCGGGCGCTGACCACGGCCCGCACGCACGAGCCGCCGGCCAACTCGCTGGAGCAACTGCTGCAGCGGGCCGAGTCACGCGACCAGATCGTGCCCGCCGACCAGTCCAACCTGCCCGACCCGTGGGCCGAACGCGACGCCCGGCTGGCCCGGGAGGCCCAGGAGGCCCGCGCCGGCGAGGAGGTCCGCGCGGCCCGGCTGGCGCGCGAGTCCCGGGAGGCGCGCGACGCACGGGAGGCGCGCGTGATCCGGGAGGCCCGGGCGACGCGACAGGCCCGGGGGCGGGCCGAGCCGCCGGGCATCGCCGAGGGACGCAAGGCCGGGATGGCCGACACCACGGCCGCGTTCGGGGGGCGCGCCGGAACCGACACCGGGGCCGCCTTCGCCGAGCTGATGGCCGGGCTGGACCGGGTCGACGGGGTGAGCACCACGATCCGGACCAATGTGCGGCCGGAGCCGACCGTCCGGCCGTTCCGGCCCGCGCAGGCCACCGGGCAGCCGGTCAACGGCAGCAACGCGAGCCAGCACAGCCCGGCGCCGAGTGGGCCCAGCCAGGCCACCCGTCCGGTCAAGAGCAGCGCTCCCGCCCCGCCGGCGCCGCCGGTCGCCGGCACCCCGGCCAGCGCCGCGGCCAGCACCCTGGCCCCGAACGCGGACCCGCGCCCGACGGCCCACCCCGGTCACGGCACCTTCAGCAAGGGCCCGGTCAAGCCGCTGCCGCACATGCCCAGCCTGGCCGAGATGATGGGCGGGCTCGGGATGACCGACGAGGAGTCCGCCGCGTTCGACCAGGCGGTCGCCCGCAGCGGGCCGCCACGCACCTCGCCCGCCGACGCCTACGGCGTCCAGACCACCTCGGTGCGGCCGGTCACGATGTCGCCGACCTCGATCACACCGGTCGCCGTGCCGCCGGCCCAGTCGCCCGCGCTGCGTACCTCGACCGAGTTGCGGCCGATCGGCCTCGAACCGGTCGCGATGAACCTGATCTCGGTCGGCATGCCCGAGTCGATGACCGCCGAGATCTTCGGCACCGACACGTACGCCGGCGTGCTCAACGCGATGGCGCACCGCCCAGCGGCGCCCGGCGTCCCGGAGGAGCCGGGCGAGATCCTGGTGCTGGCCGGCGATCTGGCCGACATCGTGCCGATCGGCAAGCAGCTGATCCAGCAGGTCCGGCTGGACCAGACCCATCTGCTGCTGGCCGGGCCGAGCGCGGCGGGCACCGGCCTGCACTCGTCCAAGGTGATGCACACCCCCGCGCAGGCGGAGGCGCGCGCCGAGCGGATGCAGTCGGACGACTGCGCCTGGATCGTGATGATGGACGCGCCGGTCGGCGGGACCGACCCGATCTGGGTCAACGACATGTGCGACTCGCTCGGCGCCACCGCGGTGTGGGCGGTTGTCGACGCGACCCGCAAGACCGCGGACACGGCCCGGCATCTTCGTACGCTCGGCGATGTCGAAGCCCTGGTGGTGCACAACGTCGAGCTGACCGCCGACCCCGCTACCGTGCTCGGTCTGGGCCTGCCGATCGTGTCACTGGACGGCCGGCGGGCCACTCCGCACGCCTGGGCTGCCATGCTCTGCTCGCGGATCGCCGCCGATGTGCTGCCGCCGGCCGTCGCACCGCGCCGCACACCCAGGACGGCCAGGTAGGCAGCGGATGATCCGACCCTCGGTCCTGCTCTTCGCCCTGGCGATGAGCGCACCGGCGTTGTACCGCTATGTCCGTGCCGACATCAGCGTCGCGGAGTTGCTGCTCCGGTTCCTGATCGCCGTGCCGATCGCGGCCGTGCTGCTCGCGGTCTTCCGCTTCATGACCGCGGGCTACGGCAGGAAGGAGGAGCCGGCGACCCCGGTGACGCCGGCGCCGGCCGACCAGAAGGGCGCCGAGAAGACCTCGTGAGACAGAACCGGGACGGGCGCATCAGCGCCCGCCCCGGTTCTGCCTTACGGGGCCAGGGACAGCGAGAACTTGCCCTTGCCGTACCGGGTCACCTCGATGGTCAGGTCGAGGCGGCGGCCGAGCGCCATCAGGCGGGCGACGGCGTCGGCCGGCGCTGACATGCCCGGGTAGCTGACCTGGTACAGCTTGATGTGCGGCGCTCCCTCGACGTTGAGCAGGCTGGTCAGCACGTTGCAGAGCTCGAAGACGTTCTCGGCCAGCACCGGGGTCAGCTTCTTCTCGTCGATGCTGTCCTCGGCGGCCCCGGCCGGCAGCAGGCCCAGGGCGGCGCCCGCGTTGGCGGCCAGGGCGAGCTGCATGCCGAGCACGGCGTAGATCTGCTGGGCCGTGTTGGTGAAGACCGCAATCGTGGCGGTCGGTATATCCGCCTGTTCCATGGGAGAACCAGGGCTGACGGTGACGTCGCGGCCCAGCAGGTCCTCGAAGAGGTTGCGGACGGCGAGCGAGCCGGGGATAACCGTGGTGTCAGACATAGCTATATCATCCCAAAATAGGAGAGAAAACCTCGCCGAATCGCTCGGATGTAAAGGGCTTGACGATGAAGAACGCCGCCCCGGCAGCCTCGGCCGCCTGCTGCATCTCCGGAGTGCACTCCGAGGTGACGAAGCCGAATTTCACCCTGTTGCCGTCGGCGCGCAGCTTGCGCAACACCTCCACGCCCGTCAGCTCCGGCATGTTCCAGTCGGAGATGACCAGGTCCGGACTCTCGGTCACGGTCTTGTCGAGGGCCTCCTGCCCGTTGGCCGCCTCGACCAGCTCATGATCTCCGAAGCCGGCCTGTCGCAGCGTCCGGGTGACGATCTGCCGCATGACCCGGCTGTCATCCGCGATCAGGATCTTCATGCGGTCTCCTCCTTCTTCCTGTCGTTGCGGGACTGCCACATCGAGACGGAGACCGGCTCGCCTTCCCAGAGGCCGTACAGGCCGGTGACCCGCTCCGCGCTCGGATACTTGGTCGCCGATTCGGGAGCGAGCACCACCTGCGGCAGCGACAACATGGCGCCGGGCGGCAGCATCGCCTTGACGTTGCCGCCGACGATGTTCGCGAGTTCGCCGAGCACGTCGGCGACGTCTTCGTCGCTGACCTCGTCGACTCCCATCGCCAGAAACGCGGCTGCGGCCTTCTTGGCGGCAATGACGGACGAGGCGTAGACGACATGACCCGTCCACGATCCGGTGATGGAGACCGACGAGTGCACGTCGGACGACTGTGCGCCGTCACCGGTCGGGACCAGCGGGTTGACGCCCTCGGGGTCGAGGTACGACACCCAGACCTGCTCCAGCATCTCGCCGAGGTCGCTCGAGTTCACGACGTGCGGGCTCATGAGTTGGCTCCGGTCGGTACGAGGCCCAGCAGGGCCAGCTTCTCGATCATCGCGCCTTCGGTGAAGGGCTTGATCACGTATTCGTGGGCGCCGGCGGCGAGCGCCCGGACGATCTGGCTCTGTTCGCTCTCGGTGGTCACCATGACCAGCGTCATCTCGCGCAGACGCTGATCGGCCCGGACCTTGGTGACGAACTCGAGCCCGTTCATGATGGGCATGTTCCAATCGATGAGGGCCAGCTCGGGCACCTCGGTCAGGGTCGCGAGCACGTCGAGGGCCGCCTGGCCGTCGCCGGCCTCGGACACCTCGAAGTTCAGTCTCGCGACGATGCGCTTCAGAATCATGCGCATCGCGCGGGAGTCGTCGATGACCAGGCACCGCATCGCGGCTTCACCCTCTCCCCGCGATGCTCGCCGGCACCGCGTTGCGGACTCGATAGGCAGAGGTCCGGCCGGCCGCCACCCGTTCGTAGTTGTCGTCGATCCCGATCGTCGTCTCGGCCGCGCCGAGGAAGAGCAGCCCGTCCGGGCGCAGCAGCCGGCCCACGTTGCGCAGCACCGTCTTCTTCGTGGCCACGTCGAAGTAGATGAGTACGTTCCGCAGGAAGATGACGTCGAACGGCGGCATCGGCGGCAACGGGGTGGTCAGGTTCATCAGCTTGAAAGAGACGTTGCGGCGCAGCGACGGGACGATCCGCCAGTGCGCGCCGACCCGCTCGAAGTACTGCACCAGCTGGGTGGCCGGCAACCCCCGGTTGACCTCGACCTGGCTGTACTCGCCGGCCTCGGCGCGCTTCACCATTTCGGTGGAGATGTCCGAGCCCATGATCTCGTAGGTCCAGCCGGACGGCAGCTGCTCCTGCAGGGTGATGGCCAGGCTGTACGCCTCCTGGCCGCTGGAACTGGCCGCCGACCAGAGCCGCACTGTGCGGGTGCCGCTCCGGGACTTCACCAACTCGGGCAGCACCACGTCGGTCAGCGCCGCGAACGGCTCCCGGTCGCGGTACCACGAGGTCTCGTTGGTGGTCAGCGCGTCGATGATCCGGCGCTGGTGGTCCTTGCTGGGCCGGCGCTGCAACTCGGCCAGGAACTCGGCGACGCTGGCCGCGCCGACCGCCCGGGCGACCGGGATCAACCGCGCCTCGACCAGATACTCCTTGCCCGGGGCCAGCACGATGGCCGCTTCCCGGCGCACCAGCGCCGAGACGAAGTTGAAGTCGCTCTGGGCGAGGCTCATGCCCGCGCCGCACGTCGCCCGGTCACCGGGCCACCGCCGCGGAGCGCCCGACCTTGGCCCGGTTGACCAGGCAGGCCGCGATCCGGTCCAGCGGCAGCACCTCGTCGGCCAGACCGGCGCCGACCACCGCACCCGGCATCCCCCACACGACCGAGCTCGGCTCGTCCTGCGCCAGCACCTCGGCGCCCGCGTCCCGCAGCACCTTCGCACCACCCCGCCCGTCGTGTCCCATGCCGGTCAGTACGGCCGCGTACGCCGTCGCGCCGTAGAGCTGGGCCACGGAACGGAACATCACGTCCACCGACGGGCGGCAGGAGTTCTCCGGCGGCGCCCCGCTGAGCTGGGTGACCGTCGCGGTGCCCCGGCGCTGCAGGACGAGATGCCGGTCGCCGGGCGCGATGTAGACCGTGCCGGCGGTGAGCTCCATCCCGTCGGTCGCCTCGACGACCGTCAGGTGCACGCTGCGGTCGAGGCGTTCGGCGAACATCCTGGTGAAGACCGGCGGCATGTGCTGGGTGATCACGACCGGCACCGGCAGATCGCGGGGCAGGGCGCCGAGCAGCCGGCTGAGCGCGTCCGGGCCACCGGTGGAGGAGCCGATCGCCAGGATGTCGATCCGCCCCGACGGGCCCTTCCGGGCCGGTTTCGCCGGCGACGCGGCCGGGGCGGTGGCCCCGATCCGTGCCGGACCGGGCGCGAGCAGGCTGGGCCGCGGCGGCGCGGCACCGGGCCGGCCGGGCGGCGGCCCGGGACGGGTGGGTGCTCCAGCCGGGCGGCCCCGCCCGGCAAGGGCATTCATCTTCGGTACGAGCTGCTCGCGCACGGCCGTGATCGACTCGGCGATCGAGCCGACGTTGCTCGGTTTCGTCACGTAGTCGGTGGCGCCGGCGGCGAGCGCTTCCAGCGTCGCGCTGGCGCCGGCCGCGGACAGCGTACTGAACATGATCACCGGCAGCCGCGGGTGCCGCTTGCGCAGCTCCCGGACCGCCTCGATGCCGTCCATCTGCGGCATCTCGATGTCCATGGTGACGATGTCCGGCCGAAGCTGGTCGATCTTCTCCTGGGCCAGCAACCCGTTGGCGGCCGTGCCGACCACGGAGATGTTGGGGGCGCCGCCGAGAGCGTCGACGATCAGCCGGCGGATGACGACTGAGTCGTCGACGACGAGAACTTTGATCATCGGTCCATCTCCCTCACCCGAGCCAGGCCGGACCGAGGGCCGCGACGACCGGGGCGAGCAGCCGGTGCGCGGTCGCGGTGTCCAGCAGGTCCCGGACCACCAGCGCCTGGACGGCGCCGCTGAGCATGTTCCACACCCCGCCGGCCCGTTCGGCCAGCGGAATGGCCGCGGTGTCGATCGCCTGCACCAGCAGCATCTGCGCGGCGGCCGCGGTACGGACCCGGTCGCTGAGATACGCCGCCCACGACGCCGAGTGCACGGCCGGCGACCAGCCGCCCGCATTGCGCCGGGCGTCCTCGGCCGACTGGACGAGACGGGTCAGATCCTTGGGCCGCAGCGAGCGCAGCCGGTCGAGCAGCGACGAGATCGCGTAGTGGTGCGGGCCCAGGTCGATCGGCGCGTGGGTGGACAGCTTGCGCAGTGCGGAGACCCAGCCTGCGCCGAGCATCCGGCGGGTCCGCTCGTCCAGCACCTCGCGCAGGTAGCTGGCCACGGCGGCGTCGCAGAGCAGGCCCGTGGCGGCGGCCGCCTGGTCACTCTGCTGGGCGTCGCGGCCCTTGCCGTGCCACGTCCAGGCCATCACGTCGTAGCGCAGGCAGGTCAGCAGGGCGTCGACCGAACCGATCGGCGCGCGTTCGACCAGGGCCAGCGTGCCGGGCAGGTCGTCCTTGGAGATGCCGCGAAGCGACGGCAGCTTGCGGGCCGCGCTCTCCACCTCGACCCAGAGCGGGCCGCGGACACCTTCGTCGGGCAGGCGCTCGGCCAGCACCGGCAGGTCGCCGACGGTCAGTCGCAGCGCGCGCAGGATCACCTCGGCAGTGGCCGGGCCGCCGCCCAGGCGGGTCAGGTCGAAGCCGAGCACGGGTGCGCTGACGAGGCTGTACATCAGGTGGTGACCCGCTGCGTGTCGACGGCCTGGTGGACGTCGAGGGCCAGCATCAGCCGTCCGTCCAGTTTGAAGGTGCCGACCACCAGCTCCCGGGTGGGACCGGCGAGCGTGTCCGGCGGCGGCTCGAAGGCATCGTCGTCGAGGTCGACGACCTCGCCGATCCGGTCGACCAGCAGGCTGACCGGCTCGCCGTCGCCGCGCAGGATCACGTTCATCAGCGGGCCCTGCAGGGCCTGGCGGGCGAGGCCGAGCTGGACCCGCAGGTCGACCGCGGCGATCACCTGGCCGCGCAGGTTGAAGAGCCCGCCGACCGCCGGCGGCGCGAGCGGCACCGGCGTGTACTCGTTGTAGGAGAGCACTTCCTGGACGGTGTGCACCTCGACCCCGAAGAGCTGATCGGCCACTTCGAAGGTGGCGAACTGCCGGCTGGCCATCTCACGCCTCCACGAGCATGTCGTCGGGCAGCTCGGTGTAGAAGTTCGGGTCGGCCGCGAGGATCGCCCGGCGCACGTCGAGCAGCTCGGTCACCCGTTGCTGGATCACCGCGGTGCCGACCAGTCCGTCCTCCTCGGCGTCCCGGCGCGCCGTCGTGGAGTTCTCGGCGATGTCCACGATCCGGTCCACGACCAGGGCCACGCTGCGCCCGCCCTCGCTGTACACGACGACCGACACAGTGTCACCTTCCGGCTCCTCGCCGTACGCGCCGAGCAGGTGCGACAGCCGGACCAGCGGGAGGATCTGGCCCCGGTACTGGACCACCTCGCGGGAGCCGGCGTGCTCGATCCGGTCCCGCGGGAACTCCTCCAGCCGGGTGACCGTGTCCAGTGGGATCGCCACCCGGCGATCGCCGACCGCGGTGACCAGCAGGCGCTCACCGGTCCCGGCCACACCCGAACCGCGGGAGGTGCCGGTGGCGTTCTTGCGCTCGGAGTCCTGGGTCAGGTTGGACCGGCGGGCCAGCGAGGACACGTCGAGGATCAGGCCGACCTTGCCGTCGCCCATGATGGTGGCTCCGGCGTACATCCCGATGTCCTTGAATCTGCTGTTGAGCGCCTTGACGACGACTTCCTCGGTGTTGAGGACGCGGTCCACGACCAGGCCGAAGCGGCGGCCGTCGGCCTGCAGCACCATGATGTAGACGCTCTGGTCACCGCCGACCTCGAGGCCGAGCGCGCGGTCGAGGCGGACCAGCGGGAGCAGCTTGCCGCGCAGCCGGTAGACGGGCGCGCCGGAGGCGTACTCGATCTTGGTGCTCTGGCCGTCGATGAAGACCAGTTCGAGCACCGCCACCTGCGGGATCACGTAGCGCTGATCGCCGCAGTCGACGGTCAGCGCCTGGATGATCGCCAGGGTCAGCGGGATGTTCAGCCGCCAGACCGTGCCCTCGCCGAGGGTGGAGTCGACGCTGACCGTCCCGCCGATCCGTTCGATGTTGGTCTTCACCACGTCCATGCCGACGCCACGGCCGGAAACGTTGGTCACCTTCTCGGCGGTGGAGAAGCCGGGCTGGAAGACCATCGCCATGATGTCGCGCTTGTCCATGCCGGCGACCTGGTCGGCGCGCAGCAGCCCCTTCTCGACCGCCTTGGCGGCGATCCGGTCGACGTCGATGCCGGCGCCGTCGTCGGCCACCTCGACCGCCACGTGCCCACCTTCGTGGTAGGCGCGCAGCGTGAGCGTCCCCTCGGCGGGCTTGCCGGCGGCGATCCGGACGTCCGGCTCCTGGATGCCGTGGTCGACCGCGTTGCGCACCAGGTGGGTCAACGGGTCCTTGACCGCTTCCAGCAGGCTGCGGTCGAGTTCGGTCTCCTTGCCCTGCATGACGAGCTGGACCTGTTTGCCGAGCGAGTGGGACAGGTCCCGGACGATCCTGGGCAGCTTCGACCAGATGTGGTCGATCGGCTGCATCCGGGTCTTCATGATGCCGGCCTGCAGCTCACTGGTGATCATGCCGAGCCGCTGGGCGCTGCGGACCAGGGTGGCGTCGCCGATGTCCAGCACGCCGCGGACCAGCTGGTTGCGGGCCAGGACCAGCTCGCCGACCATGTTCAGCAGCGTGTCCAGCAGGTCCACGTCGACCCGGATGGCCTGGTCGGCGACGCCGCGCTTGGGTGCCTGGGCCTGCAGCGCCTCGGTGACGGCGGCGGGCTGGGCCTTGCCCTCCTCGAGCAGGATCGTGCCGAGTTTGCGTTCGTCGCCCTCGAGCTGCTGCTGCAGCGCCGACCCGACGTCGGCGGGCTCGGCCGCGCCCGACTCGACGAGCATCTGGCCGAGCGGGCGACGCTGGCCCTCGACCGGCTCGGGGGCCGGCCGGACGGGCTCGTCGAGCGGGACCGGTTCCGCGGCCGCGGCCGCGACCGGCGGTGCGGCGGCGACCGGCTCTGCGGCGGCGACCGGTGGTGCGGCGGGCGTCTCCGCGTTCATCTGGGCGTGCACCGCGGTGATGATCACCTCGACGTCGATGTCGCCTTCGGTACCGTTCGCCTCGATAGCGGCCAGCAGCGTTCGGACGCCGTCGATGGTGGCCAGCAGGGTGGTGATCGTCAGCGGGGTGACCGGCTGGACGCCGTCGCGCAACCGGGACAGCAGGGACTCACCCGCGTGCGCCAGCTTCTCCAGCCGGCCGAAGGCGAGGAAGCCGCTGGTGCCCTTGATGGTGTGGATCGCCCGGAAGATTCGGGAGATCAGGTCCCGCGAGTTCGGCTCCTGTTCGAGGTCGACGAGGTCCCGGTCGATCTGGTCCAGGTTCTCGTGGCTTTCCATCAGGAATTCGCCGACGATCTCTCCAAGGTCTTCCACTGCGCCTACCTCCCGCTAGTCATTCCACGACCCTGATCGACGTGTCCGGCTGCGACCTGAGGACACCGGCCGGGCACCTCAGGTGTCGCCACTAGGCCGGCGGTAGCGGTAGCCGAATCCGCGGACCGACTCGATCGGTGACTGTTCCGGGTCCGACCAGCCGAGTTTGCGGCGCAGCCGCAGCACGGCGAACTTGACGCGTTCCTGGCCGATGCCGGTCGGGTCGTCCCAGGCCTGGGTCAGCAGCTGATTCGGGCTGAGCACCGCGCCGGCATGCCGGACCAGTGCGTTGAGCAGCCGGAACTCGGTCGGCGTCAGCCGCTTCTCGTCACCCTTGACGTAGACGCGGCGTTTCGTCGGATCGAGGTGCACCAGCCCGTCGTCGTAGATCTGGCTGGCCCAGCTGTTCTGTCCGGCCGACGAGCGGCGCAACAGGGCCTCGACCCGGGCCAGCAGCTCGTTGTTGGCGAAGGGCTTGGTCAGGTAGTCGTCGGCGCCGCCACGCAGGCCACGCACCTTCTCGGCCTCCTGGCCGTGGGCGGTGAGCACCAGCACCGGCACGTCGGAGACGTCGCGGAGCCGTTCCAGAACCTGCCAGCCGTCCATCTCCGGCAGGCCGACGTCGAGCACCACCAGGTCGGGGTGCTCGGCGTACGCCTCCTTCAGGCCGGTGCGGCCGTCTCCGGCGTGCGCGACCTCGTAGCCGGCCCGGCTGAACAACAGCCGCAGGGCCAGCGCGATGTCCGGGTCGTCCTCGACGACGAGCAGGCGACTCATGCCCTCATCACCTTGGCCTCCATCCCCGCTGTGCGTAGCCCCGACGCAGCCGTCTCGACTTGGACGGATGCGCCGAAGTCGGTCAACGTCATGCTGGCATCCGGCACGGGACCGCGGGGCGGAAAAGGTGAATTGCTCTAAAGCATCCGGTAGCGCGGCAAATTACGCCGTGTCATGCTTTGAGTGATCAAGTATCCCATACAGGGCAGTTAGAGTTGTGCCGTGCTCACCCGCATCCCCGGCACCCTTCAGGCACGGTTCCTCGCGGTCGTCTCGCATGAGCTCCGGACCCCGCTGACCACGATCGCCTCGTTCGCCGAGAGTCTGGACGCCGGCGACCTGGCGCCGGCCGAGCGTTCCCTGGCGTTGACGGCGGTCCGCCGCAACACCGAGCGGATGCTCGCGCTGGTCGAGGATCTGATGCTGGTGAGCCGGATCCAGACGGGCGACCTCGAGCTGACCGCCCGCCCGGCGGACCTGCCCGCCCTGCTCCGCGCGGCGATCGACCGGCTGGCGACCGCGCAGCCGGACACCTCGGCGACGCTACGGTCCGCACCGGGCCCGCTGCTGACCGGCGACGAACGGGTGCTGGGCGAGCTCTTCTACGCGGTATTGGGCACGGTGGCCGGCAGCGCCACCGACCGGTCCGCGACGGTCACCGCCGATCCGGACCCCGAGGCCTGGACCGTGCGGGTCACCACCCGCCGCCACGGCGAGCTGACCGACGAGCACCTGATGGCCGGGACGCTGGCCCTGCCGGAGCCGCCGTACCGGGGGCGGAGCACCGCGGTGTGGTGGCTGCTGGCCGAGGCGGCGGCGGCCCGGCACGGCGGCTCGGTCGAGCTGACCTACGACCCGTCGGCCGGCGGCGGAGCCGAGATCAGGCTGCCGATGCACAACCCCACAGGCTGACATATGTTGCCCTTTCCGGCGTGGAGATCACCGAATCCGGAGACGACAGCCCGTCAAAAAGGTCCCATAACGGAGGGTGGGCGAAGGGCGCCCGCCCGTGGATCCGGGAGGCAGTACGTGTTCGACAAAGCCGTACGCGATCTTGCTCTGCTCGCGATTGCGCCGCTGCTGGGGATGGTCGTGCCGGCGGCGGCCCTGGCTGCCGGCGGGATGCCGCTGCCGCCGACCGCCGACACGCCGGTCTCGGTCGTCGACCTGATGTCGCAGGTGGTCACGAAGACCAACCAGCAGCGCCACCGGCACGGCTGTGCGGAACTCGAGGTCGACCAGAACCTCATCGTCGCCTCCGCACGGCAGAGCTGGTACATGGCCCGGACCCGCAACTTCAGCCATCTCGGCTGGGGCGGCTCCACCTTTGTCGAGCGGGCCCGGGTCGCCGGTTACGAGGAGCCGGCCGGAGAGAACATCGCCTGGGGATACGGCACCGCCGAGGCGGTCATGCGGGCCTGGATGCACAGCCCGGGGCACCGGGAGAACATCCTCAACTGCGGGGCCCGCTCGATCGGCACCGGCGTGACCTACGCGGCCGACGGGACGCCCTACTACACCGAGGTCTTCGGCTGGGACTGAGGCTCTTACAGCGCACAGTCGACCAGGACCGGTTCGGGGTGCAGCTCCACTCCGAACCGGTACCGGACACCGTCGCGGATCTCCCGGGCCAGGGCCAGCAGGGCGGCGGTCGTGCCGGTGCCGCGGTTGGTCAGGGCCAGGGTGTGCTTCGACGAGATCGCGACCCCGTCACCCGGATAGCCCTTGGGGAAACCGGCGTGCTCGATCAGCCAGGCCGCCGGAACTTTGACCGTGCCGTCCGCGGCGGGCCAGTGCGGCGCCGCCTCGGTCTCGGCCAGGGTCGCCCACTGCGCCGCGGTGAGCACCGGGTTGGTGAAGAAGGAGCCGACCGACCAGGTGTCCTTGTCCTCGGGGTCGAGCACCATGCCCTTGCCGGCGCGCAGTTTCAGCACCGTCTCCCGGGCCCGCTCCAGCGGCACCCGGTCGCCGGTCTCGACGCCGAGCTGACGGGCCAGTTCGGCATAGCGGATCGGGGCGCCGCGGTCGGCGAGTTCGAGCCGGAAGTCGACGTCCAGCACCAGCCGGCGGTCGCTGTGCTTGAAGACGCTGGACCGGTAGGCGAAGGCACACTCGGCCGGGGTCAGCTCCCGCACGGCGTCGGCCTCGCGGTCGTAGGCGTGCACGGCCACAATGCTCTGCGCGACCTCCTGGCCGTAGGCGCCGACGTTCTGGATCGGGGTGGCGCCCGCCGAGCCCGGGATGCCGGCGAGGCACTCGACTCCGGACCAGCCCCGCGCGACCGTCTCGGCCACGAACTCGTCCCAGGGCTCGCCCGCGGCCACCCGTACGACGACATGGCCGTCCTCCCGGGCGACCACCCGGATCCCCCGGGTGCGCAGCAACAGGACAGTGCCCGGGAAGCCCGCGTCGCCGATCACCACGTTGCTGCCGCCGGCCAGCACCAGGACGGGCTGCCCGGCCGCCGCGGCGGCGCGTACGGCCGAGACTGCCACGTCCGGCTCGCGGGCCGTGGTGAGTGTGCCTGCCGGGCCGCCGAGGCGTAGCGTCGTATACGCCCCCAGCGGACCGTCGGTCGCCGGGGATGCGGCGGTTGGACGGTCACCACTAACGTCAGCCACGACGTTCACCCTAGGCTCAGTAGGCTGGTGACTCACCGGCGGTCCGGTCGAGCGGAGAAAGTACGATGAACAGACTGCACGCGACGAAGGATTTCTGGCTTGCGGCCCTGCGTGCCGACGGTCCGGCGCTGCAAGACGCCGTCACCGAGGCGGGACCCGAGGCGGCCGTGCCGTCCTGTCCCGGTTGGACCGTCGCCGACCTGACCGAGCACCTCACCTCGGTGCTGCACTGGGTGCGCGAGATCGCGCCGCGCGGCACCACCAAACGCGCCGACCCGCGCGTCACCCCCGAGACCCGCCCGCCCTGGCCCGAGGCGCTGGACGGGCTGCGCCGCGAGCTGACCGGCACGATCGAGACGCTGGACGCGGTGGACGCCGAGTTCCCGGCGTGGAACTGGGCGCCCCAGCCCAAGACGGCCGCGTTCTGGCAGCGCCGGATGGCCCACGAGATCTCCGTGCACCGGTGGGACGCTCAGCAGGCGGTCGCCCGGGCGGTCCCGGTCGAGACGAAACTCGCGGCGGACGGCGTGATGGAGGTGCTCGACACGTACCTGCCGTCCGGACGGCGCAAGGGCCCGACTGACCTGCACGGGGTCGTCCACCTGATCGCCACCGACGCCAGTTACGACTGGTTCGTCCGGTTACGCGGGGCGGGCATCGCCCTGCTCGACACCGGCACCATTCTCGACTCCGACGACCACCACCAGCAGGCCGAGGCGTCCGGCACCGCCAGCGAGCTGTTGCTCACCCTGTGGGGGCGGCTGCCCGCTGAGGTTCTCGTCACTAGCGGCGACCCCCGACTGATCCACGCGCTGCAAACTGGCTGACCAGGGCACTTTCCGCCGCCTGCGTCCCATTATCTGATACTGGTTCCGGAACTTTCAGATGACGATCGGAAAGGTGATGGGCCGTATGCTTTACCGGTTAAGTACCGGCACCAGCAGGAAGCGGTGAAGGCATGACGGCAACCGTCACCTCCGTGACGACGGAGTCAGGCAGCGCGGCCCAACCGGCGCCACTCAGATTCCCGGAAGGCTTCGTCTGGGGCGCGGCCACGGCCGCCTACCAGATCGAGGGCGCGGCGAATGAGGACGGTCGCGGCCCGTCCATTTGGGACACCTTTTCGCGTACGCCGGGAAAGGTCTTCGCTGGACACACGGGCGACGTGGCCTGCGATCACTACCGCCGCTACGGCGACGACGTGGCGCTGATGGCCGGGCTCGGCCTGGCCTCCTACCGCTTCTCGATCTCCTGGCCGCGGATCCAGCCGGACGGCACCGGCCCGGTCAACGCCCGCGGCCTGGACTTCTACGACCGGCTGACCGACGAGCTGATCGGCCTGGGCATCGACCCGGTCGTCACGCTCTACCACTGGGACCTGCCGCAGACGCTCGAGGCGCGCGGCGGCTGGACGGTCCGCGAGACCGCTGAGGCCTTCGCGGAGTACGCCCAGATCGTCTACGCCCGCCTGGGTGACCGGGTGAAGACCTGGACCACCCTGAACGAGCCGTGGTGCTCCGCATACCTCGGTTACGCCAGCGGCCGGCACGCGCCCGGCGTCACCGACCCGGCCAGCGCCTTCAAGGCCGTGCACCACCTGCTGCTCGGGCACGGGCTGGCGGCGACGGCGCTGCGGGCCGCCGGCGCCCAGACCGTCAGCATCACGCTGAACCCGGCCTCGGTGCTTCCACTCGACCCGGCCAACGTGGCCGACCGCGACGCCGCCCGGATCGTCGACGGGCTGCACAACCGGATCTTCCTGGACCCGTTAGTCAAGGGCTCCTACCCGGCGGACATGCTCCAGCACATGGAACGGTTCACCGACCTGGACTTCATCCGGGACGGCGACACGGCCCTGATCAAGGCGCCGATCGATGTGCTGGGGGTGAACTTCTACCAGCCCACCTACGTCTCGGCGAAACCCGGCGTGGAGGCGTCGGCGGAGAGCCCCGGCACCGAGGGCATCGCCTTCCGCCAGCCGGTCGGCCCGGTCACCGACATGAACTGGCAGATCGAACCGGCCGGCCTGACCCGCCTGCTCGAACGCCTACACACCGACTACGGCGTCCCGCTGCTGATCACCGAGAACGGCGCCGCCTACCCGGACGGGCCGTCCACCGAAACCGGCGAGGTGCACGACACGAACCGGATCGAATATCTGGACGGACACCTGCGCGCCTGCCACGATGCCATTTCGCACGGTGTTGACCTTCGGGGATATTTCGTGTGGTCTTTGCTGGACAACTTTGAATGGTCCGAGGGCTACGCGAAGCGTTTCGGGATCGTCCACGTCGACTACCGCACGCAGTCCCGCACGCCCAAGGACAGCGCCCGTTGGTATGCGGACGTGATCAGGCGCAACGGTCTGGAGTGACACTGGTGATGACGCGGGAGAGACCGACTCTGGAGGCAGTGGCCCGTCGCGCCGGTGTCTCGCGGGCCACGGTCTCCCGCGTGGTCAACGGCTCGACGACGGTCGCGGTGGCGATCCGGGCGGCGGTCAACCAGGCGGTGGAAGAGCTCGGCTACGTGCCCAACCAGGCCGCCCGCAGCCTGGTCACCCAGCGGACCGAGTCGATCGCGCTGATCCTGCCCGAGACCGCCAACCGGGTCTTCTCCGACGACCTGTTCTTCCCGGCGATCATCCGCGGCGTCGGCATGGAGCTGGAGTCGGCCGACAAGCAGCTCGTGCTGATGATGGCCGGGTCGGCGGCCAGCCACGACCGGGTCGAACGCTACGCGATGGCCGGGCACGTGGACGGGGTCATGTTCGCCTCCATGCACGGGGCCGACCCGCTGCCGGGGTCGCTGGCCCGGATGGGGATACCGGTCGTCTGCAGCGGCCGGCCGATGACGGCCACCGACTCCGACGTGCCTTATGTGGACGTCGACCAGTTCGGCGGGGTGGCCGCGGCGGTCCGGCACCTGCTCGCGATGGGGCGGCGGCGGATCGCCACCATCGCCGGGCCGCAGGACATGGTCGCCGGCATCGACCGGCTGGCCGGCTATCAGGCGGCACTGCAGGAGGCCGGGCTCGCCGGGCACGTCGCGGTCGGCGATTTCACCCGCGATTCCGGCGTACGCGCGATGCAGACCCTGCTGAGCGAGGACCCCTCGCTGGACGCGGTCTTCGTCGCATCTGACCTGATGGCGCACGGGGCGCTGTCGGCCGTCAAGGCGTCCGGGCGGGGCGTGCCGTCCGACGTCGCCGTCATCGGCTTCGACGACTTCGAGATCAGCCAGTATTCGGACCCGCCGCTGACCACCGTCCGGCAGCCGATCGTCGACATGGGCCGGACGATGGCCAGACTCATGATCGGCCTGGTGAATTCATCCCCTGGCGTTCACTCGGTCGTGCTGCCGGTCGAGCTGGTCGTCCGCGGCTCAGCCTGAGCGACGCCGACCGGCTCGATCCCCAGCCTGAGCGGCGCCGACCGGCTGATCCTCACAGGGTCGTCCGGACCGTGGTGATCTCGACGGGCAGGGCCAGAACCTTGCGGGCGAGCAGGGTCGCCCCGGCCACGGCGGCCGGCATCAACAGGATGGCGCCCAGCGGGATCAGGAAACTCAGGAAGACGGCCACGCCGAAGCCCAGGGCCATCGGGCGGTTGCCCTTGAGAGCCGCCCGGCGGTGCCGCAGGCGCTTGCCCCGGCGCTGGAAGGGCACCCCGGTCAGCTCCACCGCCAGCAGCCAGCCGCCGACGGCCGCGCCCAGGACGGGGACGACCGTCTGGCCGACGACGGGGATGAAGCCGAGCAGGAGAAGCGGAATTCCGAACAGGATGGAGAGGCCGATCAGGCGCAGCGAGTCGACGAGACTGCGGCGCAGCGACGGCCAGAAGCCGACCTCGACCTCGCCGTGGACCCCGCCGAAGCGGTTCTCCACCCGGACCGAGATCTGCTCGTAGAACGAGTCGCCGATCAGCAACGTCACCGCGGTGAAGGTGAGGACGCCGAGCAGCGCACCGATGCCGAGGATCGCGATGCCGGCCAGGATCTGGATCAGATCCCGCCAGGTGGCCGACCAGCCGGCGGCGAAGGAGGTGGCCGCCGCGGAGATGTCCGGGATGAAGATGATCAAGGCGATCACCGCCGCCGAGTAGAGGATCCCGCTGATCAGGGCGGGGAGCAGGCCCAGCGCCAGCAGCCGGGGGCTG
>JAVHVY010000308.1:0-4031 GCA_032160305.1 Actinoplanes sp. | reverse complement strand
AATCCGTGCAACCGCCGACGATGACCGGCAGGTCGAGGTCGGCGATGAACTCCTTGAGGTTGAGCGGCTCGTCCGTCGTGGACACGTGCTCGGCCGAGACCAGCGTGCCCTGGATGACGAGCAGGTCGACACCCGCGTCGAGGATGACCGGGGCGAGCGTGAGGGTGTGCTGCGGAGAGACCCGGACGGCGACCGTGACACCGCCATCGCGGATCGTGCGGACCCGCTCGGCGATCAGCTCGGGGCGGATCGGCTCCGCATAGACCTCCTGCAGCCGCTTGGTCGCGTCGGCCTCCTCGTCGAGCGAGGCCAGCTCCTCGAGGATCTTGGTCGGGTCCTCGTAGCGGGTCCAGAGGCCCTCCGCGTTGAGCACGCCCAGGCCACCGAGACGGCCCAGGGCGATCACCGACTGCGGGCTCTGGGTGGCGTCGGACGGGTGCGCGACACAGGGGATCTTGAACGGGTAGGCATCCAAGCGCCACTCGGTGGAGACATCCCCCACGTCGCGGGTGCGGCGGCTCGGGACGATCGCGATCTCGTCCAGGTGATAGCCGCGCTGGGCGGTCTTGCCGAGACCGATCTCCACCACGTCACGCATTGTCTTCTTCCTTCTTACCGGGAGTGGTAGTTGGGGGCTTCGGCGATCATCTGGATGTCGTGCGGGTGGCTCTCCTTCAGACCTGCGGCGGTGATCCTGATCAACTCGCCCTTGGCCTGCAGATCGGGGATCGTCTCGGCACCGGCGTAACCCATCGACAGCCGCAGGCCGCCGACCAGCTGCAGGGCGACCCGGGACAGCGGACCCCGATACGGCACCTGGCCCTCGACGCCCTCGGGCACCAGCTTGTCCTCGGCCACGTCCTGCTGGAAGTAGCGGTCCTTCGAGTACGACTTCGCCTGGCCGCGGGACTGCATCGCGCCCAGCGAGCCCATCCCCCGGTACGTCTTGTACTGCTTGCCGTTGATGAAGATCAGGTCGCCGGGGCTCTCCTCGGAACCGGCCAGCAGACCGCCGAGCATCACCGTCTCGGCGCCGGCCACGATCGCCTTGGCGATGTCGCCCGAGTACTGGATGCCGCCGTCCGCGATCACCGGCACACCGGCCGGCAGGCAGGCGCGGGCCGCCTCCATGATCGCCGTGATCTGCGGCACGCCGACGCCCGCGACGATCCGGGTGGTGCAGATCGCGCCCGGACCGACCCCGACCTTGACCGCATCCGCACCCGCCTCGACCAGCGCCTGCGCGCCCGCGTACGTGGCGATGTTGCCGCCCACGATGTCGATCGAGGTGTCCTTCTTCAGGCGGGCGACCATGTCGAGAACCGCCCGCTGGTGGCCGTGCGAGGTGTCCACGATGACCACGTCGACACCCGCGTCGACCAGCTCCCGGGCCCGCTTGTAGGAATCCTCGCCGACCCCGACCGCGGCGGCGACCCGGAGCCGGCCGTGTGCGTCCTTGGCCGCGTTCGGAAACTGCTCGCTCTTGGTGAAGTCCTTGACCGTGATCAGGCCGCGCAGCCGGCCGCTGTCGTCGACGAGCGGGAGCTTCTCGACCTTGTGCCGCCGCAACAGCGCCAGAGCGTCGTCCTTGGTCACCCCGACCGGGGCGGTGATCAGCGGCATCGGGGTCATCACATCGCGAACCTTGGTGCTGTGGTCGGTGACGAAGCGCATGTCGCGGTTGGTCACGATGCCGACCAGGGTGCCCTCGGCGTCGACGACCGGTACGCCGGAGATCCGATACTGCCCGCAGAGCGCGTCTACATCACGCAGCGTGTCGACCGGGCTGCAGGTGATCGGGTTGGTGATCATGCCGGATTCGGAGCGCTTCACCAGGTCGACCTGCTGGGCCTGATCCTCCGGCGACAGGTTGCGGTGCAGCACCCCGATGCCGCCCTCGCGGGCCATCGCGATCGCCATCCGCGCCTCGGTGACCGTGTCCATCGCGCTGGACAGCAGCGGGATGGACAACTCGACGTTGCGGGTCATCCGGGTGATCGTATTGACCCGGCTGGGGACGATGTCCGACTCGCCGGGCTGCAGCAGCACGTCGTCGAAGGTGAGTCCCAGAGGAACGGTACGAACAGGCGGCGCGGTGTCCACTAATCATCCCCAGAAGAAAGGTCGAGCAGGTGGAAGGTTCCATCCTACTCATTGACCCGGGGAGCTTTCGCAGCCGGACAGGCAGTGCGGGAGCGCACACCCGCCCCGCATTTGGGTACGGTTAGCACGTGCCAGAAGAGCCGATCGACCCGTTCAGCGGCGACCCCGCCGACCCGGCCGCGGGCCTCGACGACCTCACCGAGGACACCGAGACTGATCCGCTGACCGAGGCCGAGCGGCAGGATGTCCTCGAGGATCTCTCTGACCTGGAGATATACCAGGCATTGCTGAGCCCGACGGGGATTCGCGGGCTGGTCATCGAATGCGAGGACTGCCACGAGCCGCACTACTTCGACTGGGATCTGCTGCGCGGAAATCTGCGGCATCTGCTCACGTCGGGCCGGCCGCGGGTGCACGAGCCCGCCTACGATCCGGACCCGGACCACTACGTAACGTGGGAGTACGCCCGAGGCTACGCAGATGGCGTACACGACACCCTGACCGAAGGTACCGACGACGAACAGAGCTAGCCGACTGGTCGCACCCGGCTGCTCTGCTCGAAGGCCGTGGGCCCTAGCCCTGGAGCGGGCCCTGGATCAGGCCACCAGGCCGGCGCGGAAGCCGGCGGCTACCGCGTGGGCCCGGTCTCGGGCGCCCAGTTTGCGGAAGAGGCGGCGGGCGTGGGTTTTCACGGTGTCCTCGGAGACGAAGAGTTCGCGGCCGATCTCGGCGTTGCTCTTGCCGTCGGCCATTCCGCGCAGAACCTGCAGCTCGCGTTCGGTGAGGGTGAGCCGGCGGCCCGTCGGCGCGGCCTCGGCCACGCCCACCGGGGCGCCCTCGTTGCCGGGCCAGACCATCGGCCGGCCGGTCACCGGGTCCAGCGGGGCGTCGCCACGCTGGGACGGGACCATCGGGGAGTTCGGCAGCATGGCGGGGCCGCCACCACCGTTCGGGGCGCCCATCGGCACGCCGTCGCGGTATTGACCGCGGACGGCCGCCGAGTTGGTGTTGCGGGCGCCGCCGGCCACCGTGGCCGGCTGGGCGTTCGAGCCGTTGATCGGCATGCCCTGGGGGCGTACCGGCAGCAGTAGCAGGAGTAGGGCCTTGGCGACGACACTGACCAGGTCGTGTTCGACGCCGCGGATGACACCACGGGCCCCGGCCGCGACGGCGGCCGCGGCGACCCGGGGATCTTCGGCCCCGAACAGCACGAGTTGTGCGTTGGGGGAGCGGGCGAGCACACGCCGGGTGAAACCGACGCTGTCGGGACGGGTCACGGCTGTATCAGCGAGAACCACTTCAGCCGGCCGTTCGGCCAGGCGGATCATGGCCTCGGTCTCGCTGACCGCAGTCCGCACGACCCCGGTCATGCCAAGCCGGGCCGCGGTGGACGCGACGGTTTGGGCCGCCAGCGGGGTTCGGACGCACACGAGGACGGTACGCACAGTGATCCTCCTTCTCTCTCAGAGGAGATCACGCAACTGCCGCAGCATTACGCGCTTTAGATGGAAAAAACGGGAAAGATCGCCACGCTTTGCGGCAGCGGTGGGATACGCCTGACGAGCACAACGGTGAACACATTGATCTGGCGGGTGTGAGCCGGGGATCACCGGGGTACACCCGCGGCAGGCCGGAGTTCGGCCCCTCAGAACAACACTCCGCGGTGCCGCGGGAGGAGGGTGTTGATGTCGAACGTACGCAGACTGCCCGGGCCCATCGCCGACCTCTGGGACTGGCAGCGACTCGGCCTGTGCAGGGGGCGCGACAGCGCCCAATTCTTCCACCCGGACGGCGAACGCGGTTCGTCCCGCAACCGCCGGGAGGCGAAGGCCAAGGCCGTGTGCGGTGCCTGCCCGGTTCGGGCCGAGTGCGCCGCGCACGCGTTGGCGGTCCGTGAGCCGTATGGGGTCTGGGGAGGTTTCAGCGAA
>JAVHVY010000302.1:0-2510 GCA_032160305.1 Actinoplanes sp. | reverse complement strand
GTGCTCGTCGGTGGCCTCCCGGGCGTCGCTGTGCACCGGCAGGCCCAGGTCGAGCGCGTAGAGGCGGCCGATGTGGGTGGCCAGCAATTCGAGCACCGCGTGGTCTTCCGGGCCCGGTTCGCGCTCCTGCTCGCCGTAGTAGACGTGCAGCGAGCCGACCGCCGTGCCGTCGATCTCGGCCCGGGCGCCGAGCATCTGGTGCAGGTGGCCGCCGTCGATCTGGCGGACGAACTCGTCGTTCAGCGAGTCGAGCGGGAGGATCCGGCTGTGGTCGCCCGGCAGTCGCAGGTCCGCACGGTCCACCTTGCGGCCGAGTGCGCGTGCGCAGGCGCCGCTGGCCGCGATCACCCGCCCATGGCCGGGGCTGTGCTCGGCGAAGCCGGCCCCCCGGCCGCCGAGCACCTCCTCAGCGAGGCGGACGATCTGGTCGAGCACAACCAGGCCCGTCTCGCCGGCGTTGATCCGGTCGAGGACCGCGATCTGTCCCCGGGTCAGCGCGGCGTAGTCGGGTCGTTCCGGCATGTCTGCGAGTGTGCCTCGCTTGCGCCACTTTCGGCAGAGCGGGCGGGGGCGGATCTTGGCCAGAATCGACTGACGTGTGCTACGTCACACTGTCAGGGGACATGTCACCCGGCAACGCGACGCCGAGGTGGTCGAGCACGAACCGCGGACGGTCGGTGATCACCGCGTCGACCCGATGATCGAGTACGATCGCCAAGTCGCGCTCGGTGTTGACCGTCCACACGTACACCTGATGGCCGGCGGCGCGCAGCGCCGCAACGAGCGTCGGCCGGGTCCGGACCAGTCCGATGCTGGGGCCGGCCACCCGGGCGCCGAACGGCAGCTTGCCGCGGCTCACCCCAGGCGGCGGGATCTCCAGCAGGTAGACCGTCGGGATCGCCGGGGTCAGCGTCCGGATCCGGCGCAGGGCCAGCGCGGCGAACGACATGACCGTCACCCGCACCCGGTCCTCCGGGCGCGCTTCGGTCAGGTCGTGCTTGCGGAGCAGGTCGACAAGGCGACGCTCCACTTCGGCGCCGTACCGGGACGGGTGTTTGGTTTCGATCAGCAGTCGGACCTTGCGGCCGCTCTCCTTGACTGCCTCGAGCAGCCGGTCCAGCGTGAGCAGCCGGGTGAAGTCGGGATCCTCCTCCGGCCGGGCCGGATGCCAGGAGCCGAAGTCGAGCGCGTCCAGCTCGGCCAGTGTCTTCGCGCTGACCGGGCCGGTGCCGTTGCTGGTGCGGTTGAGCCGGCGGTCGTGCACGCAGACCAGATGCCCGTCGCGGGTGAGCCGGACGTCGCACTCCAGCCCGTCCGCGCCGCCCTCGAGCGCACGCAGATACGCCCCGAGGGTGTGCTCGGGGTTGTCGTCGGCGCCGCCGCGATGAGCGAAGACCAGCGGGCGATAGCTCACAAGACGCGGGCCGGTTGCCCGTTCTCACTGACCATCTCGCGCCCGGCGGACGCCCAGGACCGCATCCCGCCGTCGAGGTTGCGCACGTTGTCCCAACCCCTTCCCATCAGGTACGAGGTGACCTGCCCGGACCGCCCGCCGGAGCGGCAGACGACCACCACCTCGGCGTCTGTGGGCACCTCGGCCATCCGCGCCGGCACCTCCATCATCGGCAGATGGTGGGCGCCGGGGGCGTGCCCGGCCGTCCACTCGTCGGGCTCGCGCACGTCGAGCAGATAGGCGCCGTCATCGACCTGCGCCGTCGTCACGCTGGGTATCTGAGGTCCGAACACCGCCCAAGCCTAGAGCTACTTTTCCTTGGCGATGATGTCCGGGTGGGAGGCGATGAACTCGGCGAGTTTGTCCTGCTTGACGGCGTCGAACATGGCTTGGCTCTCCGGCGTGATGGTCTCCCGGCCCGAACCGTTACCGGCGAAGGTGCCGTTGTTCGTCCGCAGCAGGACCAGGTCGTTGGCGGCGACCCCCTTGAGTCCGAAGATGAAGTCGGCGACCGGTACGCCCCCGGTGTCCAGCACGAACGCCTGACCGGCCGCCTTGATCAGCGCCGTCGCCTTGGCCGGATTGGTCAGGAAGCCGCTGCTGGCCGCCTTCTTGGCCATCGCCTTGATCAGCTGCTGCTGGTGCCGCTGCCGGTCGTAGTCGCCGTTCGGCAGGCCGTAGCGCTGCCGGGAGTAGTCGAGGGCCTCCCAGCCCGCCATGTCCTTGCAGCCCACCTCGTGCCAGATCGGCTTCTGCGGCTTGCCGGACTTGCGGGCGTCGGCCAGGTAGGTCGCTTTGCCGTCGACCCAGACCATGTGGTGCGACTTGACCCGGTGGTCGACGCACATCCGCACCCCGTGCAGGGCGTCGATCACGCTCTTGAAGCCGTTGAAGTCGATGATCGCGGCGCCGTCGAAGGTCATCCCGGTGTTCGTCTTGATCGTCTGCGCCATCAGCTGGGCGCCGCCCGCCCAGCCGCCGCCGTTCTGCGCGCCGTGGAAGAACGCCTCGTTCGCCTTGCCCACACCGCCCGGATACCTCGCCTTGGGAAACGCCG
>JAVHVY010000286.1:0-3849 GCA_032160305.1 Actinoplanes sp. | reverse complement strand
GGAGCACCTGCGCGGAAGCCCCACTCGTGCTGGTCGTCGACGACATGCAGTGGGCCGACGAGACCACCCTGGTGGTCTGGGAGCGGCTGGTCGCGCTCACCCGCAGACTGCCGCTGCTGCTGGTCGCGGCCGCCCGCCCCGAGCAGCACGGCCGTGGGCTGACCCGGTTGCGCCACCGGGTTGAGGCCCCCAATGGCCATGTGCTGACCCTGACTGCCCTGCCCGAACAGGACGTGGAGACGCTCTTCCGCGACGCGATCGGCGCCGTCCTCGGCCAATCACTACGGGAGCTGGCCGCGCGCACAGCAGGTAACCCGTTGTACGCCCAGGAGATGGTCGCCGGCCTACTGCGCCGCGGCGGCGTCCAGATTGTCGACGGGGTGGCCGAGGTCGACCCGTCCATCGCGGCCGAGGTGCCCGAGTCGCTGATCGCCGCCGTCCGCGCGACGCTCGACTTCCTCACCGACGACACCAAGGAGGTGCTGCGGATGGCCGCCCTGCTCGGGGTGGAGTTCGCTATCGCCGACGTCGCCGCGGTCAGCGGCCGCTCACCGTTTGATCTGATGCTCAATCTGGACGAAGCCGTCGCCGCCAACGTGCTGGTCGACGCGTCCAACAAGCTGGCCTTCCGGCACCCGTTTCTGCGCCAGGCGCTGAGCGAGAGCATCCCCGCCGCCCTGCTGCCTTCCCTGCACAGGCACGCCGCCGAGACGCTCGCGGCCAGCGGTAGCTCGGTCATCCGGATCGCCGAACAGCTCGTCGCCGTGGAACCGATCGTGGACTCCTGGCTGGTCGACTGGCTGGTCGACAACCGCGACGAGATCGTCCGCACCGCCCCGCAGATCGCCGGCGACCTGCTGCGGCTGGCTCTGGCCGCCGACATCCGCGACCCGCGGCAGTACGAGCTGCTGCTGATCGCCCTGGTCAAGCTGGATTTTCGGCGTGACAACTACCCGATTGACGAGGCGACGAAAGCGCTTGAGCTGGCCACCGACCCGTCCGACCGGGCCGAGATGCGCCAGCTGCTGGCCGCCATGCGCTTCCGCCGCGGCGACGACGCCGGTGCGATCGCGCTGCTCACCGACGCCGTCGATAATCCGGCGACGCCTGAGCTGTGGCAAACCAGGCACCGTGTACTGCTGGCCAACTTCCGCCGCGGCAGCGTCGACGACCTGGACTCCGCCGAGGACCGCGCCCGCGAGGTACACGCCGCGGCGACAGCGGCGGGGCAGCCGTACGAGGCGGCGTTCGCCATGCAGACCCTGTGGCTCACGGGCTCGATCCAGCGCGACCACGAAGCCGCCCTGCGACACATCGACCAGGCGATGGGTATCGCCCGCAACGACCCCGACCTGGCAGGCATGTATTTCGACCTGCTCGACAACCGGGTGTTCTCCCTGCAGAACCTGGACCGCCTCGACGAGGCACAACGCAGCCTGCAAGAGGCGGCCGCCTTCGCCGCCAGCCACAACCTGCCGGCCAGCTTGCAGGTGGCCGCGGCCGTGCAGGCTTTCTGGCGGGGCCGCTGGGACGAGGCGCTGGTCCAGGTCGGGGCAGTCACTGACGACGCACCAGGGATCACCTTTCACGGCATGCGCGAGCCCGGCGCGCTGATGATGCTGCTGCACGGCGTCGCCGCGCTGATCGCCGGCCACCGCGACATGCAGGACCTGGCGCTCAGCCACCTTGCCGCGGCCGAAGGGCTTCCGGCCAGCCAGTCCGAACGCGACAATTGCGACTTTCTGCTCGTTGCACACAGTATCGTGGCGGAACAGCAGGGCCGGCCCACCGAGGCGCTTGCACTGCTCACCCCCCTACTGGAACCCGCGTACTCGCCGATGATGCTGCGCCACCAGTGGCTACCCGACGTGATCCGGCTGGCGCTACAGGCGGACCAGCAGGAGACCGCGATCCGCGCGGCCGAGATAAGCGCCGAAGAGGCGGCGAAAGAACGTACACCGGCCCGTGCCGCCGCCGCGGACGCGCGCTGCCGGGCCCTGATGACGGGCGACGTACGCCCGGCACTGTCCGCCGCGGCGCAGTACCGACGGGTCGACCGGATCCCTGAACTGGCTGGCACCCTTGAGGACATCGCTGTGCTGCGCGCTGCGGACGGCCGGATGGACGCGGCCGTGGCAGCCGGCCGGGAGGCATTACAGCTGCTCGGTTCGCTGTCCGCGGCCTGGGACGTCGGGCGGGCCCGGCGACGGCTCGGGGCCTACGGAATTCATCTCGCGGACGTGATCGAGCCGACGAACGGTTTCGGACACACGCGCGTCCCGGGGTAGATCGCCCTGCCCGATCGGCTCTGGTCCGCCCCGGTAGATAGTCGGATGCCGATCCACCTCGTTTACTGGAACTCTGCCATCGAGGAGGGGCCGTCAATGTCCGAAGAACGGGATCGACTGGTGGAGCAGCTGATGCAGGACTACCAGAGCCATCGCGGCAAGATGGCCGACATGCTGCAACAGATGCAGGAGATCAACGCCACGGCCACGTCACCGCGTCGTGAGGTAACGATCACTGTCAGCCAGCATGGTGGTATGTCCGATATCAAGTTCACCGGCACCGCCTACCGCAGGCTCGCGCCGAACGAACTCTCGAAGCTGATCCTGGATACTCTCAACGAGGCCAAGGATGCCGCCGCAGCGCGGGCCGCTGAGGTGCTCGCGCCGATGCTTCCTTCCTCCCTGAACGCGCGTGACCTGCTCAGCGGCAAGCTGGGTGTGAACGCCTTCGCCCCTGAAGACGGTCCGAGACTCCCGCAGGTTGTTCGCGAACAGTTGTTTCAGGACAGGGGATAAGGCATGTCTGACTATCTTTTCGCTGACCCGGACGGCGTCGAGAAAATCGCCAGGCCGTACGACGAGCAGGCTCAGCGTTTCGTTGCCCTGTCAGCGACGCTCGCCGACTTGCGGGCACGGTTCAAAGGCTCGTGGGGCAATGACTCTTACTCACAGCCGGTTACTCCGAAAATCAACCAGGCCATTATGGAGATACAGCGGCAGGTCGATGCTCTGGGCCAGGCTCTCGGCCTATACCACGAAGGTCTGGTCGGAACGAGTAAATCCTATCGCGAGGCGGAGTGCTCAGCCCTCGAGGCGGGCCAGAATTGGTCCAAGTCGGTCACGCCTCTAAAAGCCGGAGTTACTATCCAAGGGCCAGCTCTAGAAGCCGGAGTTAGAATCCAAGGGCCAGTCATCATCCCAGAACACGGAATCAGAAGCGATAGACCTGCGATCAAGTCCGATAAACCCACGATCGAACCCGGGCCCGCATTAACCGAAACCAGACTCCAGGACCAACACACCGGGGCCAAACCCGAGGAGCTAGTAGCCTTTAGGCGCGAGCGGATGCCGGATGCCATCGTCACCAAGTGCGACGATCCTCCACAAAGAAATGCCTACATGTCCGTGAACCCCAACGATCCTCCACAAAGACATGCCTACATGTCCGTGAACCCCAACGATCCTTCACAAAGACATGCCTATATGTCCGTGAACCCCAACGACCCGCCCGGTCCCCTGGTCGATCCCCACGGCGCCCCCCACCAATTGCACCATTCCCAGGTGCCCTATGTGGTCGACCCCAACGGCGTCCCCGTCCACCAGCCGGTCGGCCCCGACGGCGTCCCCAACCAAGCGCTCCCTCGCCAGGTGGTCCATGTGGTCGACGCCAACGGCGTCCCCCACCTGGTCGAACACAACGGCGCCCCCCACCAATTGCTCCCTTCCCACTATCTCCAGCAGGTCGACCCCAACGGCGTCCCCGTCCACCACCTGGTCGACCCCCACGCCGCCCCCCACCAAATTCTCCCTTCCCACTATCTCCAGCAGGTCGACCCCAACG
>JAVHVY010000283.1:0-8120 GCA_032160305.1 Actinoplanes sp. | reverse complement strand
GACCGGCGCGCTCATGGGCACGGCGGCCGGCTTCTGGGAGATCGGTGGCCAGGTCGTGCTCAAGGCCGGCGGCGGGGTGCTGCTCGGCTGGCTGGCCGCGATCGGCGCGGCCTGGCTGCACAAGAAGATCGAGGATCCGCTGCTGGACGACGCGGTCTCGCTGCTGACCCCGTTCGTGGTGGTGATCGTCGCTGAGGAGCTGAGGACCTCCAGCGTCGTCGCCGTCGTGGTGACCGGCCTCTACCTCGGCCACCGCATTCCGTATCTGCTCTCGGCCACCTCGCGGCTGCAGATGGACGCGGTCTGGCGGCTGATCACCTTCCTCCTCGAAGGTGTCGTCTTCCTGCTGGTCGGCCTGCAACTGCGGCACCTGGTCACCGGCATCCGCTCCGATGTCGGCACCACCGTGAAGCTCACCGCAGGCGTCTTGCTGACCCTGGTCATCGTTCGTTTCGGGTGGATCTATCTGGCCCGGTTGACGCCGCGGATCCGGGGCCGCGAGGAACGCCCGCCGATCGCCGTCCCCACCGTCATCGCCTGGGCGGGCATGCGCGGCGTGGTCACCCTCGCCGCGGCGCTGACCCTGCCCGAGACCGCCACGGTCGGTAGTGGCGACTACGACAAGGATCTGTTCATCTTCGTCGCCTTCGCGATCATCGTGCTGACCCTGCTGATCCAGGGCACCACCCTGCCGATGCTCGCCAACCGGCTCGGAGTCAAAGAGGACACCACGACCAAGGACGCCCTGGCCGAGGCCAGCGTCCAGCACGCCGCCAGCCGGGCTGCCCTGCGGGCGCTGGACGAGCATGCCGACAGCGCGCCGCAGTCGGTGATCGACCGGCTGCGCGCGCTGACCGACAACCGCGTCAACGGCGCCTGGGAGCGCCTCGGCAGCCAGGAGCAGGAGACTCCGTCCGCCGCGTACAACCGGCTGCGGCGCGAGATGATCACCGCTGAACGGCACGTCTTCAAGATCGCCCGCAACGAGGGGCGGATCCCCGAGGAAGTGCTCACCCGGGCCCAGCGCGAGCTGGACCTCGAAGAATCCCAACTGCACCGGAGTGACAATTGACGTGCGCCCATCTCCAAGAAGCCGGCGACCCGGGCCCGCAGACCCCGTACGGGGACGGCTGCCCGCAGTGCGCCGCCGACGGCCACACCGACTGGGTGCACCTGCGGCTGTGCCTGACCTGCGGCCTGGTGGCCTGTTGCGACTCCTCGCCGCGCCGGCACATGAGCGTCCACCACGAGCAGACCGGCCACCCGGTGATGCGCTCGTACGAACCGGCCGAGAAGTGGACGTGGTGCTTCGTGGACGAGCTGCTGGGCTGACTCATCCGCGAGTCACCGGACAGTCGCGCGGCCGCCGGCCGGACCATCGGAGACAATGACCGCTACGCGGCCGAGCCGGGGTTGGCCGGCGCCCGTGCGCGAAGGGCACACGGCGCCGACCGGCGGGCCGGCGAGACCACGACGGTCGAAGGGTAGGAGCACGACATGCAGGTGTGGCCTGGCCACCGGTATCCCCTAGGCGCGACGTACGACGGGACGGGCACCAACTTCGCGATCTTCTCCGAGATCGCCGAAGCGGTCGAGCTCTGCCTGTTCGACCCGTCCGGCAACGAGCGCAAGGTCCAGTTGCACGAGCAGGACGCGTTCGTCTGGCACGCCTACCTGCCGGGCGTCGAGCCCGGCCAGCGCTACGCCTACCGGGTCTACGGCCCGTACGATCCGGGCCGCGGCCTGCGCTGCAACCCGCACAAGCTGCTGCTCGACCCGTACGCCCGGGCGGTCGACGCGGACATCGAGTGGCACCCGTCGCTGTACGCCTACGACTTCGACAACCCGGACGAGATGTCGGATCTCGACTCGGCGCCGTACATGGCCAAGGGCGTCGTGGTGAACCCGTACTTCGACTGGGGCAACGACCGCCGGCCGGACATCCCGTACCACCACTCGGTGATCTACGAGACCCATGTCAAGGGCCTGACCGAGCGCCACCCCGACGTGCCCAGGGATCTGCGCGGCACGTACGCGGCGATCGGCCACCCGGCGATCATCGAGCACCTCAAGGGACTGGGCATCACCGCCGTCGAGCTGATGCCGGTGCACCAGTTCGTGCACGACAACCGCCTGGTCGACCTCGGTCTGCGCAACTACTGGGGATACAACACGCTGGGCTTCTTCGCGCCGTACCACGGCTACTCGGCGATGGGCTCACTCGGCCAGCAGACCCAGGAATTCCGCGGCATGGTCAAGGCCCTGCACGCGGCCGGCATGGAGGTCATCCTCGACGTCGTCTACAACCACACCGCGGAGGGCAACCACCTCGGCCCGACGTTGAGCCTCAAAGGCATCGACAACCGTACCTACTACCGCCTGGTCGACGACCAGGCGAACTTCTACATGGACTACACCGGCACCGGCAACAGCCTCAACGTACGCAGCCCGCAGAGCCTCCAGCTGATCATGGATTCGCTGCGCTACTGGGTGACCGAGATGCACGTCGACGGGTTCCGCTTCGACCTCGCCTCCACCCTGGCCCGCGAGTTCTACGACGTCGACCGGCTGTCCACCTTCTTCGAGGTGGTCCAGCAGGACCCGGTGGTCGGGCAGGTCAAGCTGATCGCCGAGCCGTGGGACGTCGGTCCCGGCGGCTACCAGGTCGGCAACTTCCCGCCCAACTGGACGGAGTGGAACGGCAAGTACCGCGACACGGTCCGCGACTTCTGGCGCGGTGAGCCGGCCACGCTGGCCGAGTTCGCCAGCCGGATCACCGGATCCGCCGACCTCTACCAGGACGACGGCCGCAAACCGTTCCACTCGATCAACTTCGTCACCGCGCACGACGGCTTCACGATGAACGACCTGGTGTCGTACAACGACAAGCACAACGAGGCGAACGGCGAGGAGAACCGCGACGGCGAGAGCCACAACCGCTCCTGGAACTGCGGTGTCGAGGGCCCGACCGACGACCAGGCGATCCTCGCGCTGCGGGCCCGCCAGCGGCGCAACTTCCTGGCCACGCTGATGCTCAGCCAGGGCGTGCCGATGATCTCGCACGGCGACGAGCTTGGTCGCACCCCGCAGGGCAACAACAACGCCTACTGCCAGGACAATGAGATCAGCTGGATCGACTGGGCGAACGCCGACGAGACCCTGCTCGAGTTCACCCGCAAGCTCACCGCGTTCCGTCATCGGCATCAGGTGTTCCGGCGCCGGCGGTTCTTCACCGGCCTGCCGGTGACCGCGCGTGGCGGCGGTGACCCGCTGCCGGACCTGGCCTGGTTCACCCCGGACGGCCGGGAGATGACCGGCGACGACTGGGGCAACGACTTCGGCCGGGCGGTCGCGCTCTTCGTCAACGGCGAGGGCATCCGCGAACGCGGCCAGTACGGTCAGCGGCATGTGGACTCGTCGTTCCTGCTGTGTTTCAACGCGCACGACGGCCCGATCGAATTCGCGACGCCACCCGCGGATTACGGCGAGAAGTGGGAAAAGGTCATCGAGACCGCCGAGCCGTCCCCGGACAGCCCGACGGTCGTCGAAGCCGGCAACAAGATCCTCGTGCCGGACCGCTCGATCATCGTCTTGGACAGGACGGTCTAAATGCCCGTTACGCCCCCGGTCGCGACGTATCGCGTCCAGCTTCGCCCCGATTTCGGCCTCAAGGCCACCGCCGAGCTGGCCGAGTACCTGGCCGACCTGGGCGTCAGTCACCTCTACACGGCCCCACTGCTGGCCGCCGCGCCGGGCTCGCAGCACGGCTACGACGTCGTCGACCACACCAAGGTCAGTCCGGAGCTGGGCGGCGAGGACGGTCGCCGGGCGCTGGCCGCCGCACTGAAGGCCGCCGGGCTGGGCTGGGTCGTCGACATCGTCCCCAACCACGCCGGTGTCGGCGTGCCGTCGGCCAACCCGAGCTGGTGGGACGTCCTGGCCAAGGGTGCGGCCTCGCCGTACGCGAGCTGGTACGACATCGACTGGTCCCGGGGCCGGCTGTTGATCCCGGTGCTGGCCGACGAGCCGGACGCCCTGGACCACCTCCGGGTGGACAACGGCGAACTGCACTACTTCGACAAGCGTTATCCGATCGCCGAGGGCACCGGCGAGGGAACGCCGCGGGAGGTGCACGACCGGCAGCACTACGAGTTGGTCAACTGGACCCGGGGCGACTCCGAGCTGAACTACCGCCGGTTCTTCGGCATCGTCGAGCTGGCCGGCCTGCGGGTCGAGGACCCGGCCGTGTTCGACGCCACCCACGCCGAGGTTCTGCGCTGGGTCGCCGAGGGCAGCGTCCAGGGCCTCCGGATCGACCACCCGGACGGTCTGCGTGACCCGGGCGCCTACCTGCGCCGGCTGCACGAGGCCGCCCCCCGGGTCTGGCTGGTCGTAGAGAAGATCATCGAACCGCGCGAGCGGATGCCCCGCTGGCCGATCGCCGGCACCACCGGCTACGACGCGCTGGGCGAGGTTTGCGGCGTTTTCGTCGACCCGTCCACCGAGGCGTTCTTCGACACCCTCGACCACCATCTGACCGGCGGCGAGACGTCCTGGCAGGACCTCGTGCACCAGACGAAGCTCGCGGTGGCGACCACGATGCTGGCCGCCGAACTGGCCCGGCTGTGCCGGCTGGTGCCCGACCTGGAGGCGGCGCCGCGCGCGCTGGCCGAGCTGGCCGCCTGCTTCCCGGTCTACCGCTCCTACCTGCCGTTCGGCGCGCGGCACCTGGCCAAGGCCCGGTCCGAAGCGGGCCGCCGGCGGCCGGCCCTGATCCCGGTCCTGGACCAGCTGACCGGCCGGCTGCGCAACGCCGACGACGAGTTGGCCCAGCGTTTCCAGCAGTTCACCGGCGCGGTGATGGCCAAAGGCGTCGAGGACACGGCCTTCTACCGGTGGACCCGCTTCACCGCCCGCAACGAGGTCGGCAACGACCCGCGCCGGTTCGGCGTCTCTCCGGACGAGTTCCACGACTCGGTCACCGAACGCCTGCAGGCCTGGCCACACGCGATGACCGCGCTGTCCACTCACGACACCAAGCGCAGCGAGGACGTGCGGGCCCGGCTCGCCGTGCTCTCCGAGCTCCCCGGGGACTGGACCGAGGTGGTCCGCCGCTGGGTGCGTAGCGCGCCGCTGTCCGACCCCGCGTTGGCCCATCTGGTCTGGCAGGCCGCGGTGGGCGCCTGGCCGATCGAGCGGGAGCGACTGCAGGCGTACGCGCTGAAGGCGGCCCGCGAAGCAGCCGCCTCGACCACCTGGACCCGCCCCGACGAGCAGTTCGAGAACGCCCTGCGGGCCATGGTCGACAAGATCTACGACGATCCCGCGCTGCGTGGCGAGGTGGCCGGTTTCGCCGCGGCGATCACGCCCCCGGGCTGGGCCAACTCGCTGGGCCAGAAACTCGTCCAGCTGGCCATGCCGGGGGTGCCCGACCTCTACCAGGGCACCGAGCTGTGGGACTTCTCGCTGGTGGACCCGGACAACCGCCGCCCGGTCGACTTCGGCCGGCGCCGCGAGCTGCTCGGCCGCATCGATGACGGCTGGCAGCCGCCCGTGGACGACAGCGGCGCGGCGAAACTCCTGGTCACCGCACGGACGCTGCGCTTGCGCCGGCAGCGCCCGGAGTTGTTCACCAGCTACTACCCGCTGTTCGCCGAGGGTCGGGTCGGCGAGCACGTGCTGGCCTTCGACCGCGGCGGCGTGATCGCGGTGGCGACCCGGCTGCCGGTCGGATTGTCCCGCCACGGCGGCTGGCACGACGCCACCCTGAACCTCGACGGTCACCGCTTCACGGAGGTCTTCACGGGCACCACGTACGGCGGCAGCCGGTTGCCCGTGTCCGAGCTGCTGGAGAGCTATCCGGTCGCCCTGCTGGTGAAGGCATGATCGACTGCACCGCGGCGAAGCAAGGGCCAGGAGAGCATGCCAAAGGCGGCAGGGCATGATCGACTGCACCGCGGCGAAGCAAGGGCTAGGAGAGTGACGCTTTTCGAGGTGTGGGCTCCCGAGAAGACCGTGCGGTTGCGGATCGGCGCGGATGACCGGGAGATGGCCCGGAGCGACGACGGCTGGTGGCGCCTCGATGTGCCCGACGCCGGGCCGGGCACGGATTACGCCTACCTGCTGCCGGACACCGGCCCGGCGCTACCGGACCCGAGGTCGAGGTGGCAGCCCGCGGGAGTGCACGGACCGAGCCGGGTGTACGACCATGCGGCCTTCCGCTGGTCGGACGGCGGGTGGACCGGCCGCCAGCTGCCCGGCGCCGTCCTCTACGAGCTGCACGTCGGCACCTTCAGCACGGAGGGCACCTTCGACGCCGCCGCCGCGCGGCTGGACCACCTCGTCGACCTGGGCGTCGACCTGGTCGAACTGCTCCCGGTCAACTCCTTCAACGGTACGCACAACTGGGGTTACGACGGCGTCTGCTGGTTCGCCCCGCACGAGGCGTACGGCGGCCCGGACGGTCTGAAACGCTTCGTCGACGCGGCCCACGCGCGGGGCGTCGGCGTGCTGCTGGACGTGGTCTACAACCACTTCGGTCCCAGCGGCGCCTACGCCCCGATGTTCGCGCCGTACCTGTCGCCGGCCGGAACCAACCCGTGGGGCGACTCGCTCAACCTGGACGGACCGCTGTCGGACGAGGTACGGCGCTACATCATCGACAGCATGTTGGCCTGGCTGGCCGACTATCACGTGGACGGTCTGCGCCTCGACGCCGTGCACGCCTTCGCCGACCACACCGCGGTCCACCTGCTCGAACAGATGGCGGTCGAGGTGGCGAGCCTGTCCACCCACCTGGGGCGCCCGCTGTCGCTGATCGCCGAGTCCGACCTGAACGACCCCCGGCTGATCACCCCCCGCGAGGCGCACGGCTACGGCCTGCAGGCGCAGTGGGACGACGACGTGCACCACGCCCTGCACGCGGCCCTGACCGGCGAACGCCAGGGCTACTACGACGACTTCGGCTCCCTGGAATGCCTGCGGTCGGTGCTGGAGGGCGCGTTCTTCCACGCCGGCACCTGGTCGACGTTCCGCCGCCGGGTGCACGGCCGTCCGGTCGACCGTCGGACCACCCCGGGCCACCGCTTCGTGGCGTACCTGCAGGACCACGATCAGGTCGGCAACCGGGCCCGGGGCGACCGGCTGTCGGCCACGCTGTCGCCCGGCCGGCTCAAGGTCGGCGCGACGCTGCTGTTCACCGCGCCGTTCACCCCGATGCTGTTCATGGGCGAGGAATGGGCGGCGAGTACGCCGTGGCAGTTTTTCACCAGCCACCCGGAGCCGGAGCTGGCCGCGGCGGTCCGCAACGGGCGGCGGCGTGAGTTCGCCGCGCACGGCTGGGCGCAAGCCGAGGTCCCCGACCCGCAGGACCCGGCGACCTTCGAACGTTCCACACTGGACTGGTCGGAGCTCGGCAAGCCGGGCCACGGCGAGATCCTGGAGACCTACCGGCGCCTGATCGCCCTGCGTCGCAGCCGCCCCGAGCTGTCCGACCCCCGGTTGGACCGGGTCGAGGTCTGGCACGGCGACCAGCACCTGGTGATGAAACGGGGACAACTCGCGGTGGCGGTGAACCTGGCTGCGTACGAGCAGACCGTCAGTCTGCGGGACACGCCGGGCCAGGTGCTCTTCACCACCGAGCCGGGTGTGGCACTGCACCACGACCGGGTCACCCTGCCCGCGGAGTCGGCCGCCGTGGTGGCCTACCGGTAGGTGCCCGGGTACGGGTCGGACGGGGGAGGAGGACCGTCGCGTGCGTACGGCACGATGGCCGCATGTGGGGGAGACGGCGCCGCAAACGGCGGGGCGGCTGGCTGGACGGCTGCTACTGCGACGTCGGTGATCTGCCGTGCTGCGATCTCGGCCTGCTCAGCACCGCGCTTCTGCTGCTCAGCCGCAGCCGCGGCGACCGGGCGGTGATCGGCGCGATCACGGTCTACCGGCGGCTCTCGCCGCGGCTGCCGACCCGGTGCCGCTATTCGCCCACCTGCAGTGCCTACGGGTTGGAGGCGGTGCGGCGCTACGGCACGCGGGCGGGGCTGCGGCTGACCGCCGGACGACTGGCCCGGTGTCGTCCGGGGATCCCGTTCGGCACCCGCGACCCGGTGCCGTGACCGGGC
>JAVHVY010000282.1:0-7344 GCA_032160305.1 Actinoplanes sp. | reverse complement strand
CGGATCTGGCCGGAACCGGCACCATGGTCGCCGTGAACACTCCCGCCCGCCCGCCGGCGGCCGGGCTCGACGCGGTGCTGGAGCGGTTGACCTACGTCAACGAGGAGACCGGCTACACGGTCGCCCGGGTGGCCACCGACCGCGGCACCGACCTGCTCACGGTGGTCGGGGCGCTGCTCGGGGCCCAGCCCGGGGAGAGCCTGCGGCTGCGGGGCCGGTGGTCGTCGCACCCGAAGTTCGGCCGGCAGTTCGAGGTCGAGTCGTACACCACCGTGCTGCCGGCCACGATCCAGGGCATCCAGCGCTACCTCGGCTCCGGCCTGGTCAAGGGCATCGGTCCGGTCTTCGCCGAACGCATCGTCTCCCACTTCGCCTTGGACACGCTGCGGGTTATCGAGGAAGAACCGGCCCGACTGGTCGAAGTGCCGGGTCTGGGGCCGAAGCGCACCGCGAAGATCACCGCCGCGTGGGCGGAGCAGAAGGCCATCAAAGAGGTGATGGTGTTCCTGCAGACCGTCGGGGTGTCCACGTCGGTCGCCGTGCGGATCTACAAACAGTACGGCGACGCGTCCATCAGCGTGGTCCGCAACGAGCCGTACCGGCTCGCCGCCGAGGTGTGGGGCATCGGGTTCAAAACCGCCGACACCATCGCGCAGGCAGTCGGCATCCCGCACGACAGCCCGCAACGGGTGAAGGCCGGACTGCAGTACACCCTGTCCGAGGCCACCGACAACGGGCATTGCTACCTGCCCACCCCGCAGCTCGTCACCGACGCGACGAAGATCCTCGACGTGCCCGCCGGCCTCGTCACGACCTGCCTGGCCGACCTCGTCGCCGAGGAAGGCGTAGTCCACGAAACGCTGCCTGCCGGGGACGGGGAAACGGTGGAGGCGATCTATCTGCTGCCGTTCCACCGCGCCGAACAGTCCCTGGCCGGAAGCCTGCTGCGACTGCTGCACGTGCGCGCCGACCGGCTCCCACACTTCACCGGCGTCGACTGGCCCAAAGCGCTGACCTGGTTGAAGGCGCGTACCGGCACGGACCTAGCGCCCGAGCAGGAGGCCGCCGTCCGGCTCGCGCTCACCTCCAAGGCCGCCGTCCTCACCGGCGGCCCCGGGTGCGGGAAGAGTTTCACCGTCCGGTCGATCGTCGAACTCGCCGCCGCGAAGAAGGCGAAGATCACCCTCGTCGCGCCGACCGGCCGGGCTGCCAAGCGCCTCACCGAACTCACCGGTCACCCCGCCGCGACGGTGCACCGGCTACTGCAGCTACGTCCCGGTGGCGACGCCACGTTCGACCGGGACAATCCCCTCGATGTGGACCTGCTCGTCGTCGACGAAGCCTCCATGCTCGACCTCATCCTCGCCAACAAACTGATCAAGGCCGTCCCGTCCGGCGCGCATGTGCTGCTCGTCGGCGACGTCGACCAGCTCCCGTCCGTCGGGGCGGGGGAGGTGCTGCGTGACTTGCTCACCGCCGACACCATCCCCCGGGTACGGCTGACGCAGATCTTCCGTCAGGCCGCCGAGTCCGGGGTGGTCACCAACGCGCACCGGATCAATGCCGGCAAACCACCCCTACTCCAGGGCCTGACCGACTTCTTCCTGTTTCCCTGCGACGACCCCGAAGCCACCGCCGAACTCACGGTCGACGTCACCTGCACCCGCATCCCCGCACGATTCGGGCTCGACGCGCGCCGCGACGTGCAGGTCCTCGCCCCGATGCACCGCGGTCCCGCCGGCGCCGGCGCCCTCAACACGCTGTTGCAGCAGCGCCTCACTCCGCACCGCGACGGCCAACCCGAACGCAGACTCGGCGGACGCGTCTTCCGCATCGGCGACAAGGTCACCCAGATCCGCAACAACTACGACAAGGGCCAGGCCGGCGTCTTCAACGGCACGATCGGCGTCGTCACCGCCCTGTCCACCGACGAGCAGACCCTCACCGTCCGCACCGACGAAGACGAAGTCATCGACTACGACTTCGACGAACTCGACGAACTCGCCCATGCGTACGCCATGACCATCCACCGATCCCAGGGCTCCGAGTACCCCGCCGTCGTCGTCCCGCTGACCACCAGTGCGTGGATGCTGCTGCAACGCAACCTGCTCTACACCGCCGTCACCCGCGCAAAGAAGCTCGTCGTCCTGGTCGGCTCCCGCCGGGCCCTGGCAGCCGCCGTGCGTACCGTCGGCGCCGGCCGCCGCCACACCGCCCTCGACCACCGTCTCACCCGAGCCTGACCGCCGCGCAGGTTCGGCGTCGGGGCTGTTTTCCGTCAGCTCCAGCTTCGCCAGGGCAGTCCTATGCATTCCGGGCGATCCGGGTGATGCAGAACATGGCCTCGCGTGGACGGATCCCGCAGCCACCGTGGTTACGGTGAATGGAGGCAACGTCGCCTCCACGACCACGAGGTTGGGGTTGGCCGCCGCCACCGCTTCGAGCGCGCGCAGCTGGTTGGTCGGCAGATCCATGTGCGTACGGTCGAAGCCCTCAGACTCGTCGGCCCCGGGCAGACCGATCACCATCACCACGGTGTCGGCCGCACCGGCGACCCGTTCGGCCTCGCCGAGCAGGGCCGCATCGTCGGCGGTCTCGCCGATGCCGTACCCGGCGGCGAAGGGCACCTCCCCGTAGACCGTGCGCAGCTCTTCGAGCAGCACATCGACGCGGGTCGGATTCACCTGCGACGACCCGGCACCCTGGAATCGGGGCGTCCGGGCGAATTCCCCTACGACCGCGAACCTCGCGTCGGCTGCCAACGGCAGCACGCCGTCGTTGGTCAGCAGCACGACGGACTCGGCGGCTGCTTCGCGCGCCAGGGCGTGGTGGACGTCCGGGTCGAACGACTCGTCCAGATCCAGCACCGGCATGCCCTTGGCCACGAGCTCCAGAACCTTGCGTACCCGGGCGTCGAGCACGTCGACCGACACCTCGCCGGCCTCGACCGCGGAAACGATCGCCTCTGGGCTTCGGCCGAGGGCCGGGGGCATCTCCAGGTCGAGCCCGGCCAGTAGAGCGACGAATACGGCGCGGGAACGTGCCCGGATGGGCGCTCGTAGTGTCGTTGGCGGCCCGCCTGGCTAGTTCGTATTCCCATGCCGGTCGCGGGCCCTCAAGGTGACCGTCGGCATGGTCGGCGCGGGCAGTGGGTCGGCGGCGCAGCCCGGCACAGTCCCGAAGCGCCGCCCGGCCGTCCAGTCCTCGCGGGCTTGCAGGATGTCCTGGTGGGATCGGCCGACGAAGTTCCACCACATGACCAGTGGTTCCTCGAACGGCGTGCCGCCGAGCAGGAACAGCCGGGCCGGGCCGGACGCCTGAACCGGAATCTCGTCCCGTCCGACTCCGAGGTAGAGCAGTGAGCCGGGGTGCAGGGTGGTGCCGGCGACCGTGGCGGCGCCGGACATCGCGAGCATGCCGTATTCGAACGAGGGATCGGCGGGCAGCCGGTGGCTGACCGGGCCGGCATACAGAAGTTCCGCCCCCAGCAGCGGGGAGTGCACTTCGGCGGGTGAGCGGGCCGGTCCGAGCTGGCCGGCCACGACGGTGACGGTGGCGGCGCCGTGCCGCAGCACCGGCATGCTCGAGTGGTGTTCGAAGCGGGCCGGGCCGTGGCGGGCCTCGTCAGTCAGCGCGACCCACAGCTGCAGCCCGTGCATGCCCGTCGGGTGCTCGGACGGTGTGTACTCGGAGTGGGCGATTCCGTGCCCGGACGTCATCAGGTTCAGCTGCCCCGGTGTGATCATTTGGTGGCTGCCGAGGCTGTCTCGGTGTTCGATGATGCCCTCGACCAGCCAGGTGACGGTCTGCAGGCCGGTGTGCGGGTGCGGCGGCACCTGCATGCCCGGGCGGCCGGTGACGTCGTCGGGGCCGAAGTGGTCGACGAAACACCACGCGCCGATCATGCGGCGCTGCCGGTGCGGGAGCAGCCGTCGCACGGTGGTGTAGCGGCCCAGCGGCACGTCGTGGCCGGGCAGTAGGACACTGTCCGGCTCGTCGACGTCGGCCGCGGTGGCGGCGTACACCGCCTGCTCGGTGCTCACCGCTTGACTCTATGACTACCCGAGCATGACCGCAGCCGCAGCGAACCCGCGCGCGTTTCTTCGCTGGGCCGGTAGCAAATGCGGCGGTTCGGTGTCTCGACGCCGTCCTGACGATGCTCCGGGCGCTGGTGGCCGGGTCAGCCGATCGTGGCGTGCATTTCCCACAGCAGGATTTCGGCGGGCTCGGTGGCGGACACCCGCTGCCCGCCGGTGGCGGTGAGGCGCACCGCGCCGCCGGCTTGGCCGCTCGGCCGTGGGCCGGCAGTGGGCGCGTGGTGCGGGTGGAGGTCAGAGGTTGGTCTGGGCCTCCAGGGAGTCGGGGTAACGGCCACCCTGAATCTCGATCCGCGACGACAGGTCATTCAGCTGGGCGAACTCCGCTGGGGTAAGGGCGACGTCGGTTGCGGCGAGGTTTTCCTCGAGGCGGTGGAGTTTGGTGGTGCCGGGGATCGGGACGATCCAGGGCTGTTGGGCGAGCAGCCAGGCCAACGCGATCTGGGCGGGGGTGACGGCCTTGTTCGCCGCCATCGCCTTGACCTCGTCGACCAGGACGAGGTTGTGCTCCAGCGCCTCGCCCGCGAACCGGGGGATCTGCGCGCGCAGATCGCCCTCGGCGAAGGTGGTCGAGGTGTCGACGGCGCCGGTGAGGAAGCCCTTGCCGAGCGGGCTGAACGGGACGAATCCGATATCGAGTTCGGCGCAGGCGGCGAGGACGCCGTGTTCGGGGCGGCGCCACCACAGGTTGTACTCGCTTTGGATCGCGGTCACCGGCTGCACGGCGTGGGCGCGGCGGATGGTGTCCTCGGCGGCTTCGGACATGCCGAAGTGCTTCACTTTGCCGGCGGTGATCAGGTCTTTGATGGCGCCGGCGACATCCTCGATCGGCACGTCGGGGTTGACCCGGTGCTGGTAGTACAGGTCGATCACGTCCAGCCCGAGCCGTTGCAGGGATCCGTCGACGGCTGCCGCGATGTCCTCGGGGCGCAGCATCCGGCCGCGGGGTTTACGGTCGACCGGGTCGATGTCCTGGGCGAACTTGGTGGCGATGACAACGTGGTCGGCGTAGGGGGCGAGCGCTTCGCCGACGAGTTCCTCGTTGGCGTGTGGGCCGTAGATCTCGGCGGTGTCGAAGAACGTGACACCGAGGTCCACGGCCCGACGGAGCAGGCTGATCATGTCCTTGCGGTCCGGCGTCGTGCTGTAGCCGCCGGTCATGGTCATGCAGCCGAGGCCGATGGCGGAGACTTCCAGACCGCTGCGTCCGAGGGTGCGTTTCTGCATCGGTGACTCTCCTTCGGTTCGTTCGACGACGGTCGTCACGGGTGGCTGGTCGGCCGGATGCGGACGCTGAGCGCGACGGTGGCCGGCAGCAGGGCAGCGGCGATCCGATCGGCCAGGTTTCCGGCGAACAGCAGGGTGTAGCCGTCCACCACCCACTGCTGCCCGACCGTGCCGCCGCCGAGCTCTCGGCTGATCTGGGCGAGCGCGACGGTGACGATCAGAATGTCCAGGGTGATCAGAAAGAAGCCGGCCGAGGCCAGCACCAGGGCGATCTGCGCGGCTGCCGGCTCGCGTGCGATACCGGTGTCACGGGTGCGGCAGGGTTTGGTCTCGGGCATCTTTCCCATGGGCGTGGTGATGGGCACACCTTGATGTAACCGTAGTTCCGGCTCGGATGGGAGTCCCTTCTGAGAGGGGTACCGGCAGGGCAGGGCACCCCATACTCGGCGGCCCCCTTCTACGCTGGGAAGTATGGCCGTGCCGAACCGCGACGAGGTCCGCGACTTCCTCACCCGACCCGGGCTGGAAACTGCTCAGCTACACCGCCGAACCCGCCTCCGCGGCCGCCGACGCGATCGCACTGCTGGGCCAGCTGGGCCGTCACCAACGAGCAGCCCCGTCAACTCGACGACGCTCGTCTGCCGCTGCCAGAACCGGAAACCACCACTGGCTGACGACACTCAGATACCTACATCCGCAGCCGTTGTCTTTCAGTCGAGTAGTTGCCGCAGGGACTCGGCGTCGCGAACGGCGTTTCCATCGCCGTCGTTGTTGAAGTAGACGTAGACCTCGCTACCCTGGCCGTTCCACTCGCGGATCCGGTCGGCCCACCAGGCGAGGCTGTCGCGCGAGTACGACCCGGCGTACAGGTGATCAGGATCCGGGCCGTGCATGCGCAGGTAGACGAAGGACGCGGTGGCCCGCAGCACACACGGCAACCGGGCGCCGCTCATGACGCAATAGGCCACCCCATGGCGCTGCAACAGGTCGAATACCTGGTCGTGCTGCCAGCTCGGATGCCGAAATTCGACGGCCGTGCTGACCCAGCTCGGCAGCAGCTCAAGAAAGTATTCGAGGCGCACGTCGTCGCGTTGCTGATGCGGGCCTAGTTGCACGAGGAATACCCCACGCCTGTCTCCGAGCTCATGCAGGCCGGAAACGATGCGCGGGATCCATTCCTCGGGCGCGTACAGTTTCTTCGCATGCGTCAAACCGCGGGGAGCCTTGACGGACAGTTGGAATCCGTCGGGCAGTCGCCGCCGCCAGCCGGCGAACGTCACAGCCTCTGGCCATCGATAAAAGCTCGCGTTGAGTTCGACGGTACGAAAGCGGCGCACATAGTGGTCGAGGCGTGCCCGAGGGGGCGTGGCCGGCGGGTAGAGCACCCCGTCCCAATGGCCATAGCTCCAACCGGACGTCCCGACGTGAACGGTCATGGGTGCCCAGTGCCCACGATGGGGGCCGCCCATGCCCGACGCGTGGGGCACGGGCCGTGGTGCGCGCAACGTCCGCGGCGGACAGCACCGCTACCCGGCCATGATGACCGGCCGCTGGCCCAACCCTGTCAACAACGTGATGAACGCCCCCGCCGTCGGTCCATCACCGGCCCCGGTGGGGATCAGAGGATCGGTTTGCCGCCGGTGACCGGGATGACCGCCCCTGAGATGTAGCTGGCCTCGTCCGAGGCGAGCAGGACATAGACCGGGGCGACCTCCTTCGGTTCGCCCGGCCGGCCGAGCGGGGTGTTCTTGCCGAACTCCGCGACCTGCTCGGCCGGCATGGTCGAGGGGATCAGCGGCGTCCAGATCGGGCCGGGAGCGACCGCGTTCACCCGGATACCGCGGTCGCCGAGCATCTGGGCCAGGCCCGCGGTGAAATTGGCGATCGCACCCTTAGCTTGTCGTTTAACCGGGCCGGCACCGAAGTCGCGTAGCTGACGGTCCTGCGGCTGTCCAAGCTGGACAGTGGTACGGCCTCGAGACGATCATGTGTGTTGTCTGAAGACACCCAAGATCGAACA
>JAVHVY010000271.1:0-17575 GCA_032160305.1 Actinoplanes sp. | reverse complement strand
GAACTCGTCGACGTTTCTCGCTCCGGGAAAGCGAAGAGCAAGGCCTACAACGGCGACCTGGTCCATGTCCACAGCGCACTCCGTCCAACGGTAACGTGCGCTGGATAGTACATGCTGTGCGAGTTGTGTCCACGCGGCATTGTCCGGAATCCGTGCGCGCACGGTTTCTGCAATGGTGATGCAACGCGATGTGGGAGGGTCGACTCAATCATCGCCGGTCGAGGATCGCTCGGTCGGGAGTTCGTATCTTCATACTCTTTTGAAGGCTGGTGATGGCGCGGTGGGGCCGGTCGACACTACGGCGGATCCGGCCGCTCCCTCGACCGGTACGGCCCCTTTCGGTGCCGACTTCGTGGCGCTGCCCGGCGGCGGCTGGCACATCTGGCGGGGCATCGTCCTGCGCGGCGCGGGGCTGCCTCTGGAACTGGTCGACGGGCTGGGTGACGAGGCGTTGGCCGGCGCTGCGGACCAGGTGCTGGCGGCTACACCGTCGGCGGGGCGCCGACCTCGGGTGGATCCCGAGGTGCACAGCCGCTATGAGCGCGAGTTCGACAGCGCGGCCAGCCGGCTCGACGCCGCCGTCGCCCGCATCGCCCGGGAGCCGCTGTTTCGGGAGGCTGTCGCCTGGCAGAACCGGGAGGTCCTGCGCACCTGCGTGGACCACGCCCGGCGTCCAGGGCGCGACAGCCGGACCCGGACTCGGGAGGCGACGATCGCGAGCTACCTCCAGCGATATACGACCAAGAACGACTCGATCGGCTACTTCGGGCCGATCGGGTGGGCGTCGTGGCGCCCCGAGGAGCCGGGGGCGCAGGTTGCTCCGGGCGAGAGCCTCATCGGCCGTCGGACTGTCTACTTCGAACCTTGGGCGCTCGACGCGGTCGGTGCCGCGTTCGCCGCGCGACCCGAGCTGCTTGTCGGAGTGCCGCCGAGGCCGGTGCCCGCCAACCACATCGACGGCGACATCGTGCAGCTGCCGGTGGGGCCGCCCGTCCACCTGGCCCCAGCCCACGCGGCGATCCTGAAGCTGTGCGACGGGGCGCGGACGGTGCACGAGATCGCGCAGGCGTACCCCGCGCCGGTGTCCTTCGTTCTTGAGCAGCTCCAGTCGCTGCAGCAGGACGGTCTGGTCTGCCTCGACCTGGGCGGACCGATCCAGGCCTTTCCGGAGCGCCTGCTGCAGCAGCGGCTGTCCCGGGTGCCCGATCTTCGGGCGCGGGACGCCGCACTGGGCGACCTGGACCGGCTGATCGGGGCGCGCGACGCGCTGGCCGCCGCCGCCGGTGACGCGGACGCGGTGGTCGTCGCGGTCGACCGGCTGAACGAGGAGTTCGAGTCGCTCGCCGGCGTCAAGTCGACCCGGATGCACGGGCAGACGTACGCCGGCCGCACCATCGTCTATGAGGACACCGTCCGGGACCTCGACGTCCAGCTCGGCGCTGACCTGCTCGGCGAGCTGGGGCGACCGCTGTCCCTGATCCTCGACAGCGCCCGCTGGCTCGCGGCCCAGATCCAGCAGGACTGCCTGGACAACTTCGACGACTACTACGAGCGGCGGCGGCGCCGAACGTCGGTGGTGTCCCTGTCGAGCCTGCTCTCGCTGGCCACCCGGGACTTCTACACCGCGGGGCGGGCTACGCCGGTCTCCGCCGCGGCCTCCGCCGAGCTGCAACGGCGGTGGTCGGCCGTGCTGTCCGTGCCCCGCCAGGTGCGGCGGCACAGCGTCACCGCCGCGGACATCGCCCCCGCCGTCGCGGCCGCGTTCGCCGGCGACCGGCCGTCCTGGGTCGGCGGGCTGCTGCACACACCCGACGTGATGATCGCCGCGTCCTCCGTCGAGGCGATCAACCGGGGGGACTACCAGTTCGTGCTCGGCGAGCTGCACGCCGCGTACAACAGTGTGGAGAGCCGGGCCATCGTGGAGCAGAGCCCGGACCGGCAGCGACTGCTGTCGATGGCCGAAGCGCTGGCGGGTGGGCGTCGCATCGTGCCACTCGCGCCTCGTGCCTGGGGTGCGGTTACCGCCCGTACCAGTCCGCCGGGTGCGCTGCAGTCGCCGGACTGGCTGTACTGGTCCGTCGGCGCGGACGACGTGGCCGACGTGCCGGTCCCGCCGGTGCCGGTCGCGGCCCTCACGGTCAGCCGCGGCGACAACGGCCTGGTCGTCCGGCGCCGCGACACCGATCAGGTCTTCCCGCTGGTCGAGGTGATCGGTGAATACCTGTCCGGCGCGGCGGCCAACGCGTTCACGATGCTGCCGTCCGCGCCGTACAGCCCACGGGTCGCCATCGACCGGCTCGTCGTCGCGCGCGAGACCTGGCGGATGCCCGCGCGCAAGCTCGGCTGGGCGTTCCAGCTCGACGAGCGGCGGCGGTACCTGCAGATGCGCGAATGGCTGCAGCGGCACGGCATTCCGCGGTACGCCTTCTACTCCGTGTCGATCGAGACGAAGCCGACGTTCGTGGACTTCACCAGCGTTCCGCTGATCAACGTCCTGGCGGGGGTCGTGCGCCGGATGGCGAAGGACGCGCCGGACGACAACGTGACGATGTCGGAGATGCTGCCCGACCGGGCGCAGGCCTGGCTGCCGGACAGCAAGGGTGGACGGTACACCTCGGAACTGCGAGTCGTCGTGGCCGAGACCGGATGCTGACCATGACGAACGGCGTCCCGGCGGCCGTCCGGGCTCGCTGCCACGCGGACCCCGCGGCCTCGGCAATTGTCACGGACACCGGAGCGACGTCGTACGGCACGTTGCTCGGCCTGCTCGACAGTGCGCTGGTGACACTCCGCACGGCCGGCGTCTCGCCGGGCGACACCGTTGTGGTCCGGGCTCGGCGGGTCGCCCAGCTTCCGGTGGCAGTCCTGGCCGTCTGGGAGGCCGGCGCCACCGTCGCATTGGTGGACGCGACCCTCCCGCCGGCCCGGCTGGACGTCTGCGACGAGGTCGTGCGGCCGGCATGGCGGCTGACGTTCGACTCCGACGGCGCGTGGAGCGTCGCCCCGACGGGACTGGCCCAGGACGCGCGCCGGGTGAGCCACATCCTCTTCACCTCCGGTACCACCGGGTCGCCCGCCGCGGTCGAGGTGACTGGCGACGCCTTCGACCGGGCGTTCGACGGCTACCTGCGGCTGGTCGACCCGCGCCCGACCGACCGGGTGGCACTGCTCGCCGGTACCGGCCACGATCCCGTGCTGCGGGACATGTTCGTGCCGCTCGTCCGCGGTGGCACCCTGGTCGTCTCGTCGGCCGACGTCGTCGCCGACCCGGACCGGCTCGCGGCGTTCCTCGGCACCGCCGGGGTGACGATCCTGCACTGCTCGCCGGCGCTGCTCGAGCTCCTCCTCGCCGGAGCGCGGGACGACCGGCCGCGGCACCTCGCCGGCATCCGGCTGGTCGTATCCGGCGGTGCTCCCCTGTCGTGGGGGACCGTCCGCCGGCTCCGGGCAAGCACGGACGCGGTGATCGTGAACGCGTACGGGACCACCGAAACGCCCCAGGTCGCCTCGTGCTGGGTGGTGCCGGATCAACCCCAGGGGTACCCCGGTGACGACGTCGGAGTCGGGATCGGGTCCGGTCTCGGCGACACCGAGCTTCTCCTCGTCGATCCGCAGGGGCAACCCGCTGCCGCCCGCGGTGAGGTCCTGGTCCGGAGCCGGAACCTCGCCCGCGGCTACCTCCCCGGCGCCGGCCGCGACCGGCGGTTCGTCCCGGACCCCCACGGGATACCCGGGTACGCCGCCTACCGGACGGGCGACCTGGGTGAACGCGACGAGACCGGGTCGATCCGGATCGTCGGCCGGCTCGACCGGCAGTTGTCCGTCAACGGCTTCCGGGTCGAGCCGGCGGAGATCGAACGGGCCGCCCTGCGCCACTCCGGTGTCGTGCAGGCCGTCGCCGGGCTGCTCTGCGCCCCGACCGGGGACGTCATCGAACTGTCCGTCGTGCCGTCGGCGCCCGACGCGCTGGCCGTGCGGGACCTGCGCGCGTTCCTGCGCGCCAGCCTGCCCCGGCATGCGATCCCCACGTCGATCCGCGTCGTGCCCCGCCTGACGCTTGATGCCAACCACAAGGCGAAGCCGTACGTCGCCGTCGAAGGGAGCCCGTCCTGATGGGTACCGGCGTGGAGATCCTGGGGGTGAGCCGGACGTTTCGCCGTGGCCGTACCGAGTTCACCGCCTTGCGAGATGTCTCCCTCACCATCGAGGAGGGCGAGGTAGTCGGGCTGCTCGGTGCCAACGGCGCGGGCAAGACGACCCTCACCAAGATCATCGCGACCATGCTGTTGCCTACGTCGGGGACGGTGCGGATCTTCGGCAACGACGCGGTGACGCGTCCCCGCCCGGCCCGCGAGGTCACCGGTCTCGTCCTCGGCGGTGGCCGCGGGCTGTACGGCAGGCTGACCGGGCAGGAGAATCTCGAGTTCTTCGCCATGCTCGGCGGTATCCGGCGGGTCGAGCTGCGTACCCGGTCCCGGCAGGCGCTGGCGGAATTCGGGTTGGCCGAGGCGGCGACCCGCGCGGTGGAGACCTACTCCGCGGGGATGCGGCAGCGCCTGCACCTGGCGATCGGGCTGATTACCCGGCCGCGTCTGCTGCTGCTGGACGAGCCGACGGTCGGCCTGGACCCGATCGAGGCGGAGCGGCTGCGATCCATGATCGCCGCCCTTCGACAGTCGTCCGTGACGGTCCTGCTGACCAGCCACTACCTGATGGACATCGAGCGGCTGGCCGACCGGGTCGTGCTGCTGGACGGCGGGCGGATAACCGCCGACATGCCGGTGGCAAAGTTCCGCGGCCTGGCCGGGTTCGCCGGGACCATCACCGTCCGCGGCCAGGGCGACCTGCCAGACTTCTTGTCGCACCCCCCGGGCGATTTGGCGGTGCTCCACGTCGAGAAGGATGCCGGCACCTGGATGGCGCGGTTGCGTGCGCGGGACTGGACGGGCGACGTGTTCAGCCAGCTCGGCAGCCTCCTCGACGGCGTACCGGTGACCGATGTCGACCTGAAGCCCGTGAGCCTGGAGGACGTCTACAACAAGCTTGTCCGGTCGGCGAACTCCGCGTGACGAATGTCTGGGTATGGCTGCTGGCCGTCCGGGCCCAGTTTCGCGCGATGCGCGGCAGTCCGGTCGCGCTGATCCTCGGCATCGTCCAGCCGGTGGTGTTTCTCGTCATCGTCGCCGAGTCCGCACCCGCGCTCCCGGTCCAGCAGGGCACGACGCTCGTGGTCGGCGTCGTGCTGACCGCGCTGTGGGCGTCCACGATCTGGTCGGCCGGCGGAATCCTGCGTGCTGATCTGCAACGGGGCAACCTGGCACTGATCGCCGTCGGCGTGCGGTCACCAGCGATCGTCCTCCTCGGCCGGTGTGCCGGCGCGATCCTGCGCATCGCGCCGGTCATCACGGGCAGCACGATCGTGACCGCCCTCGCCCTCGGGCTGCCCCTGCATGTCGGCCGCCCGCTGGTCCTGCTGCTCGGTCTGGTGCTCGTCGTCGTGTCCGCCGTCGGACTGGGCGTGCTGCTGTCCTGCCTGTTCCTGGTGACCCGACACGCGACAATGTGGGCCGCCGCGCTCATGTACCCGGTGTTCATCATCAGCGGCATGATCATCCCCCTCCACCTGATCCCCGCCGGCCTGCGGGCGTTCTCGGTGGTGATCAGCCTGCGGTGGGCGGCGGAGTTCCTGGCCGCCGCGGCTGCCGGACACGTGTCCTGGTCGTCGCTCGGCGCGATGGTCGGGCTGACCGTCCTGTATTTCTGCGTCGGGCTGGCCGTGTTTCGTAGGCTGCTGAACCGCGCCCGGCAGGAGGGGACGATCGATCATGGCTAGCCTTCCTCATCGCGTCCGGCTCGGCTGGTGGTACCAGACCGCCTTGCTGGGACAGCGGGAGTACCTCACGGCCAACCCGGTCCGCGTCAGTGCGATCACCCTGCTGCCCCGGGCGATCCTGCAGACGGTCTTCATCGTGCTGCTGGGCGAGCTCGCGGGCGGCGGGGAGCTGCGCCGCTACGCGCTCGCCGGCGCGACGGCCCTGACGATCACGCTGTGCACCGTCGTGGGCATCACCGAGGTACCGAGCACCGACAAGGCGTACGGCACGTTCTGGCGGATCCGCTTCGGGCGGCTCGCGCCGTTCACGGTTTTCTTGCTGCGGAGCTGGCCGCAGCCGGTCGTCGGGTTCTGCATCTCGGTCATCACGCTGCTCGCCGTCGCGCCGTTCGACCCGGGCGCGACGATCGGGCAGGCGGCCGTCCTGCTGCCGTGCTTCGCACTGCTCGCGTTGACCACCTCGGCGGTCGGCCTGGCTGGTGCGGCCTTCGCCGTCGGGCGCCGGGCTGACGTGCTGGTCGGCAATGTCCTCGCGTATCTGACGATGCTCTGCAGCGGCGCCGTGATCCCGCCGGGGCGCAGCCATTGGGTGGACGCCATGGGTGCGTTGCTGCCGATGCGGCACGGCCTCACCGCGGCCCGCGCGTGGCAGGCCGGTCTACCGTTTGCGGGGGAGCTGGCGGCCGAGGTTGCGGTCGGTGCCGGGTGGTTCGTTGTCGCCTGGGTGCTGGTGACGTATCAGGTCCATCGGGCACGTACGACGGGAGACGACGACTATGCCTGACAGCGACGAGTGGCCGCTCTCGGTCCAGCAGCGGGCGATGCTCGACGTCATCGGCGACCGGGTCGACAGCCATTACGTGAACGTCGAGACGTTCCGCATCGTCGGGCCACTCGATGTCGCCGCCTTGCGGCGGGCGCTGTCCGAGGTCGTCCATCGGCACGACATGCTGCGCTCGGCATACCCGCGCGGGCGGGACACTTATCGCCTGCTGCCGTGTTCCGAGGAGCTGGTCGACCGGATCCTCGAGGTGAGCGACGGTTGGGCCGACCTGGCCGATGCTCTGGCAGAGGGTGTCCGCCGCGGTGCCGCGCCAATGGCCCTGGATGATGGGCCGCCGCTGCGGCTGTGGCTCGGCAGGGTCGACGCCACGCACGCGGTGCTCGTGGTGACCGGCCACTACGTCGTGTTCGACGGGTGGTCGTTCACGCTGTTCTACGCGGACCTGTCGGCGGCGTACCGGCGCAACCGCGCCGGCGGTGCCGAACTGTCCAGGCCGCCGCAGTACCGTGAGTTCCCGTTCGAGGCACCGGCCGGGGCTCTCGACGGCTGGACCGACATGTTCGATGCGCCCTACAAGCGGTGCCGGGAACTGTCCGGGCAGGTGGGGTCGGGGTGGGGGCCCGCCGCCGTGCTTCGCCAGTCGTGGGACACGGCTCCGCGCGCGACCGAGCTGGCCGCCCGCAGCTTTCGGGTCACGCCGTACGTCGTCGGTATCGCGGCGATGCTCCGAGCGCTGTCCGACACGCTCGACGATCCCCAGGTGATCGTCGGCAGCGCGTACGCCGGCCGGACCAGTGCCGACTCGGCGAACGTCATCGGCTTCTTCGCGAACACCGTTTTCCTGTACGCCGACCTCCGCGAGGTCAGCTCGACGCCGGAACTGGTCCGCCACGTGGACGGCCAGCTGCGGTCCTGGCTGCGGCACCCGCGTACGCAGTGGCAGCCGCTGCTGGAGCACTACGCGGCCACGGACACGTACGTCGCGAAGGTCGCCTTCCACCCCGACGAGTTCGCGCAGCCGACCCTGACCCTCGACGGGACGACGACCGAGCGGCTGCCCGCTCCCGCTGGCGCTTCCGCACGACGCCCGTTCGAGCTGGTGGCCGGGTACGCGCACGACAGTGTGACGACGGCCCTAACCTACCGCGAGGACGTCGTGACGGAGGCGACGGCGACCGGCCTGCTGACCAGGTTCGCCGACCGGCTCGGGGAGATCGTCTAGCGCTCGCGCCGAGGACGTACCTCGTCCGGTCGAAGATCATCGACCGGACGAGGGCGGTGCACGTCGCTCAGGCCAGCGTCACGGTGACGGCCAGCTGGGCGTCCGTCTGCTCGGTGACCAGCGAGCTCACATGGCCAGCCGCCAGCACGTCGGCACCGACCAGCGCGAACGACGCGAGCTCGGACTCGGCGCCGTGTACGGAGATGAGTGCGACCTCGGCGCGCATGGACACCTTCGCTTCGGACTTCGCCTTGCGAATGGTCCCCAACACCGAGCCAGCCAGGGACAACAGCCCGTCCGGCAGCTCCTTGACCGCGGCACCGTCGCCGACCAGTTCCTGGCGCCGCGGCCACGTCGCACGATGCACCGAACCGCTGCGCCACCAGGACCACACCTCCTCCGCCACGAACGGCAGGACGGGTGCGAACAGCCGGAGCAGCGCGTTCAGCGCCAACGCCAGCGCGGCGTGTGCCGAGCGGACCTTCGGATCGGTCGCCTCGCCGTAGGCCCGGACCTTCACCAACTCGAGGTAGTCGTCGCAGAATGTCCAGAAGAATGCCTCGCTGCGCTCAAGGGCGCGAGCGTAGTCGTACTCCTCGAACGCCGTCGTAGCCTCATCCACCACGTCGGCCAGCAGGGCGAGCATCGCCACATCGAGAGGCTCGGTGATGTCCGTGATCTTCGCGTCGGTGAGCGCCTCAGGACCGAACCCCAGGGCGAACCTGCTCGCGTTGAGGATCTTCGTGGCGAGCCGGCGTCCGACCTTCATCTGACCGGTGTCGAACGCCGTATCCGTACCGGGACGCCCGCTTGCCGCCCAGTACCGGACGGCGTCGGACCCGAACTGCTCCAACAGCCCCATGGGGGTGACCACGTTGCCCTTGGACTTGGACATCTTCTTGCGGTCCGGATCCAGAATCCAGCCGGACAGAGCCGCATTCAGGAACGGCAGCGAGTCGAACTCCAGATGCGCGCGGAGCACGGTCGAAAAGAGCCAGGTGCGAATGATCTCGTGCGCCTGGGGCCGCAAGTCCATCGGGAAGACTCGGTGGAAAAGGTCGTCGTCGTGGCCCCACCTCGCCGCGATCTGCGGCGTCAATGACGATGTCGCCCACGTGTCCATGATGTCGGGATCGGCCATGAAGCCCCCAGGCCGGCCACGCTGGGACTCCAGATAACCGGGCGGGACGTCCGAGCTCGGGTCGACCGGCAGGTGGGCTTCGTCCGGCGCGATCGGGTGGTCGTAGTCGGGTTCCCCGTCGTCACCAAGCGGGTACCAGACGGGAATCGGCACACCGAAGAACCGTTGCCGGCTGATGATCCAGTCGCCGGCCAGACCCTCGACCCAGTTCTCGTAGCGGGTCCGCATGTGTTTGGGATACCAGTTCAGCTCCCGGCCACGGGCCAGCAGCGCCGCACGCAGTTCGGGGTTGCGCCCGCCGTTGCGGATGTACCACTGGCGGGTGGTGACCACCTCGAGCGGCCGGTCCCCCTTCTCGTAGAACTTGACGGCCTGCATGGTGGGCCGCGGCTCGCCGTCCAGGTCGCCGGACCTGCGCAGCAACCCGACTATCGTCTCCTTGGCGGAGAACACGGTCTTGCCGGCCAGCTCCGCGTACGCCACGCGGCCGGCGTCGGAGGTGATCGCCGCCGGGGCCTCGGGAAGCAGCCGCCCGTCACGACCCATGACGGGACGCGTCGGCAGATCCAGCTCGCGCCACCAGATGACGTCGGTCAAGTCGCCGAAGGTGCAGATCATGGCGATGCCGGAGCCCTTGTCGGGCTGCGCGAGACGGTGCCGCTTGACGGGGACCTCGACGCCGAACAGAGGCGTCGTCACCGTCGTGTCGAACAGGTGCTGATACCGCTCGTCGTCCGGGTGCGCCACCAGCGCGACGCACGCGGGCAGCAGCTCGGGTCGGGTCGTCTCAATGTAAACGGGGGCACCTGAGGCGGACCCGAACGCGATCCGGTAAAAGTTGCCGGATCGTTCCCGATCCTCGAGCTCGGCCTGCGCGACGGCGGTGCCGAACGTGACATCCCACAATGTCGGAGCATCGGCCAGGTACGCCTCGCCACGCCGCAGATTCCGCAGGAAGGCCCGCTGGGACACCGCCCGGCTGTGGTCATTGATCGTCTCGTAGGTCAGCGACCAGTCGACGGAAACGCCGAGGCGCCGCCACAGCTCCTCGAATGCCTTCTCGTCGATGGCGGTCAGTTGCTCGCACAGCTCCACGAAGTTGCGCCGGGAGATCTTCATGGGCGGGCTGGGCTGCTGTTGCGGCGGGGTGAAATTCGGGTCGTACGGCAGCAACGGGTCGCATTGGACGCCGAAGTAGTTCTGCACGCGGCGTTCGGTGGGCAGGCCGTTGTCGTCCCACCCCATGGGGTAGAAGACTTCCTTGCCACGCATCCGCTGGAATCGCGCGATGGTGTCCGTGTGCGTGTAGGAGAAGACGTGCCCGACGTGCAGCGAGCCCCTCACGGTCGGCGGCGGGGTGTCCATCGAGTAGACCCGGTCCCGCGATGCCGTCCGGTCGACCCGGTACGTGCCGCGCTCCTCCCATCCTCCCGACCAGCGCTCTTCGATGCCTTCCAGGGTCGGTTTCTGGGGGACGGTGAGCTCAGCAGACGTTTCGGTCACGGCCCACATGGTAGACGTGACCCTGATCAAGCCATGAGTCAAGGTCCGGCTCCGGCGGCCAACCTGCCAACCCTCGGCACCGGCGTCGATTCCGCGGCTGATCGATTGATGGCCTGGTAGGCCGGGTTCGGCGTGGACCCAAGTCGCCCTGGGTCACGCCATAACCGGATAAAGATTCACAACTAGGCCTTCTCGTACGCCCCGGACCCGACTTGGCCGGCGTTTCATCCGCGTCCGGATCCGGCACGTGTCACCCGCGCTGCAGCAATCCACTCCGCTGGGGTCTGGGCCTCGCCGGGTGGCTCGGCCAGCACCACGTAGCGCGCGGGGGCGACGGACCCGGGGTTCTCCAGGACCCGGACCATGACCTCGCGGTGCAGCACCTCCGGCGAGGCCGCACCGACCGGGTCGTGGAGGTAGCACACCAGATCGTCGCGACCGTCTACCGCGGTTTCGACCTGCACGTGCACATCGGACAGCGACGTGGCGGCTCGGACCAGTTCCTCGCATCCGGCAGGATTCGTCGAGCTGCCACGGCCCGGGTCACGGGACCAGTCTTCGGCGACCGTCTCGAGATGGCGGGCGACGTCTGCCACGCTGACCGGACGGTCCACCATCTCGGTGATGATCCATTCGACGCTGCGGGCCACGGTCTCGGCCATCGCGGGAGCCAGTACGGCTGTGTCGACCCGCATGGCGATGATGTACTCGTCGGCCGTGGACGACACGTCGACAAAGAGGAGGTGGCCCTCCTGGGGCGTCCGGCGTGTCCACTCGAACACGGACGGACTTGTCGTCGCGGACGGTGATGTCCCGCGCGTCGTGGCGGTGGTGTCGGCCATGAAGTTCACGACCAGCGCCGACCCCAGCTTGTCGATCCACATTCCGCGCTCATGTTCGACCTCGCGCAGCAGCGCTGCCCGACGGGCGGGTTCGTAGCGGGCACGCGTGAACGCCGCCATGCTTCGGATGCTTGCGGTCCGCATCACGTCGCCGGCCTCATGACCGCCCACCGGCACGACGAGTATGCCCTCCTCCGCCATCTGGCCGGGGTAGGACAGCACGTCCGGGGTGATGCGGTTGCCGCACGTGACGTACACGAGTGCCGCATCGGTGTGGGCGCGGGCAGCGGCGACCATCGCGAGCGCCCCGATGATCACTCCGGCGGGCATCAGCCGGCGGGTGGCGTAGAGGGTCGCGAGTGCCCGCGGGATGCTGCTCGACCGCAACTCGCCGAGCCAGTACCGCTCGGACTCGGCTGTCCTGTGGGGGACGGGGAACAAGGTCGGCGGCGCCGCGCGCAACACCTGCGCAGCATGGGCGAGTGACTTGTCCTCCTCGCTCTTGCCCGCCGCCGAGGCCTCGTATCGGGTTACGTCGAGCGGACTGCGGGACTCCGCCTCGTCGACGGATTGGCCCTGTCCCTGCATCGTCCGGGCGAGATCCGTACGTAGTAGGCCGTGCCCCCACCGGTCGATCGACATATGACTGACCCGCAACACGACGGTGACGACCCGGCCGTCCTGGACGACCAGCAGGCCGCGACAGGGAAGCGCGTCATCGATCAGCGGCGTCAGCGCGCGGATCTCTTTCCCGGTGATGGCCGGCGATCCTTCCGCGACCCGTACGGCGAAGGACCCGTCACCGACGACGCGCTGGTGCATGGGTCCGCCCAGGTCGGCAGAGAGGCACGCACGCAGCACGGGGTGCCGGACGACGAACGCGGCCATCCGGCTCAGCGCGTCGTCGACGTCGATGGGGTCCGGGTCGCGGACCACGACAAAGAGGTCGAAGCTGGCGGCGTCACCGTCACTGCCCCGGATCTCTTCCCACATGAACTGTTGGGCCCAGGTGAGTGGACCCTCACCGCTGGATCCGCCGGAGAACTCACACGTACGGATTCCCAGACCGGTCGCGACACCGGGTGTCGGTGATGCCATCGTGCCCCGCCTCCCAGCCGTGGGTCGCTGAGTGAGCAGGCGACCACACGACCTCTCAAGGGCGCGCGTGCCCGAGCCGTAGCGCGCCAATTGCTGAATTCGGCAGCGATCGTGCCCCGAGTGCACCTTGCGTGTGCCGGCGTGACCGGTCCGGCGACGGCGGGACACCCGGGCTCCCGATCGGTCCGGGCTGTCGAGTGACCGTCCCATACCACGTTGCATCGGGATTGCAGTAGCCGGCACGCTGTCCGCTGGCGAGCTGGCCTCGACGAACTGTGTAACAACCAGGTTGAAACGACCGGACGATCGCTGGCCAGCGCCACTCGGGGCGTGACTGGTTCCATCAGAGCGCGAACGTGAGGTCTTGCTCGCGATCGGCCGCGGCTGGACCAACGGCGAGATCGGCGAACGGCTGGTCCTGTCCGAGTCGACGGTCAAGACCCACGTCGGTCGTGTGCTCGCGAAGATCGGCGCCCGCGACCGGGTACAAGCCGTCATCTTCGCCTACGACCTGGGCCTCACGCACCCGCAAACGGATGGCTGACGCGCTTCCGGAGCAGGAAGGACGGGACAAATCAGACGGCATCTGCCAGCGCCTATCAGAAATTCTCGTGTCTGATGCGAAGAGTGGGTTGCCGGCGGGTCTCGCCGAGAGCCCAATTCCCCTCGCCCATTCATCGGAGGAGTCGTCGCCGGGCAAGCGGTCCTTCCAACTGCGATGGCTTGACCTCGAACTCGTCGGCGCCGCGCCGAGCGGACCACGCCGGGCGATCCGCGCCGGTGAGAACATTTGTCATCGCCCACTCACCAAAGTTGCGCGTCGGCCCACCGGTCCGCGATCGCCGTGACCACCACGGACAGCACCCCGGCGATGGCGAGCGCCGACGTCGCCCATTCCGGATGCCCGGCGATCCACGTCCTGACCAGACCCCATCCGGTACGCAGGCGCGGTATCGCCTTCCCCAGTAGCATCACCGCTACCGTCAGGCAGAGCAACACGACGCCGATCGTCCCTGCGAGGCCCTGCCACCGCTGCCACGACGCCGCGGCGAAATATCCGCCGAGCACCACGGCGATCGACCACACTATGCCACCCATCGCGTTGAACAGCAGGAACCGCCGGTACGGCATTCGCGTCATCCCTGCCAGGGCGGGGACCAGGGCGCGCATCAGCCCGATCCACCGCCCGAGGAATACCGCCCATCCGCCGCGCCGGCGTACGAAAGTCTCCGCTCTGGTCCATCGCGGCTCTCCGACAAACTGGCCCGCCCGGCTCGCGCGGATCGCCCGGCCACCCCAGCGGCCAATCTCGTAGCCGACCGAGTCGCCGCCGACGGCGGCCACGATCGCCACCGCCAGGATAGCGGGCAGACTGATCCGGCCGGTTCCCGCCAGGACGCCGCCGAGCAGCAGGGCCGTCTCGCCCGGCAGCACCAGTCCGACGAATGCGGCCGACTCGCCGAACGCCAGCAGGCCGACGATGAGGTATACCGCCCATGCGGGCACCGACATCACCACGTTGACCACCTGGGTCACGGCTGATCTCCATCCCACGTCGCGACTGATCAAAGGCCGATATTAGAAAGGTGGAACTGAGGATTCGGTAAGAGAGATACGTCCTTCTGACAGGTGATGCGCCTTCATCGGTTTCTCATGGTCGCCGCGGCACGGTGCCCGTATGACTGTCTGCGGCGGGCCTCGTTCTTGCTACTACTGGCCGCGCTGGCCGGTTCCGGATGTGCGCGAGCCGGGCCTGCAGTTGCGCCCACAGCGAGATCCGGGACCGCACATCAGGGATCGGCAAGGTGCTCGCCGCCCAGCGAGGCGCCCAGCGGCCGGGTCGACCACCAAACCTACGTCGGCTGGCTACTCATGAAATTTGGATGCGCGAGACCGGGCCCAGCTGGTCATCGTCGCCGGCCAGACTGCTCTTTCGTGCGCCCATCAGCCCGGACGACGGTCGGGATCGTGGCCTTGTCTGTCCTCTGCGATCCGGGATCAGCAGTGCACTACAGGCGACGCAGTAGGTCAGGGCGATCCAGCCGTGCACGGCTGGCGGCATCGGGATCCAGCGGCTGAAGAACAGGCTGACCGCGGCGCCCGCCGTCCACCACGGGAACCGGAGGTGGCTGCCGGCTAGATCCCACACGACGGCACCGGCGACGGCGCCCGCCGCGTAGTAGCGGTTGGTGCCGGGGTCGAGCGCGATCCGGGCGGCCACGGCCAGCAGGAGGACGGCCGCCCAGCGGCCGCGGCGTACGGCGAGGACGCCGAGGGCGATGCCGATCAGGGCCTGGGCCGGGCGATCCCACGGCGGGGTGCGCGGATCGGTGAATCCGAGTGCCCGCAGGGCCGACAGTGGTGTGTTGACGATGGTGAAGTGCAGCAGCCGGCTACTGCGCGGGTCGGCCAGGAAGAACGGTAGCCAGCCGAGGGCGACCACGACGACGGTGGTCAGCCCGCCGCACGCTTTCGCGCGCCAGCCGGGCAGCAAGAGCAGGAGTGCCGCGAAGCCCAGTGCCCACGGCTTGGCGTCGGCGGCGAGCCCGAGCAGCAGACCGGCCAGGATCGGCCGGCCGGCCCGCGCGGCGGCGAGGGCGGCGACCCCACCGATAAGGGCGAGTACATCGTCAAGGTGCGTCGAGGCCACCGCCAGGTACATCCAGACCGGGACGAAGAACACCACCGGCCACGGCTGAAGGCGGCGGCCGAGACGGCCGGCCTGCCAGAGCACGTACGCGCCGCCGGCCGTCCCGAGCAACTGCGCCGCGAGCAGGTCGGGCCGCCCGCCGAAGACCCGCAGACCCTCCGTGACGAGGAAGGCAACCGGCCCGATCTGCAGCACCGGCGCTACGGCGTACAGGTGGAGGCCGCCGGCCGGGTCGTCGAGGTCGGCCAGCGCCTGGCCGCCCTGGACGAAGAAATGCCAGGACATCCCGCCGTGCCAGGCCATCGCCGCGAACCAGATGACGACCCAACCGGCCAGCAGCAACCGGGCCGCACGAACACTTACGTTCATCGGCGGCACGATAGAGGCCGGCGGATAAGAAAATGCCTAACCGGGCAGTGCCGGGGTTTGCTGGATGCGGACCGCGTCGAGCTCGCAGGGTCGTGGGAGGCACCTTGATCATGAAACCCGGTGGTGATCTCCGGGACCTTGCTGAGTGCCGCCGGGTGCGCGCCGGGGTGCGAACGGGCGCCGGGCCACACGCGCAGCCTGCGGCGACAGCGTCGGTAACGGGATACCGGGGATGCGTGCGCGGGCGGAGCTTTCCGGGGGACGCTGACGGTCGGCTGAGCCGCGGCGGCTGTCTGGTCACTGCTCACCCTAGACCCGCGGACGGTGCCGCGGTGATCCGGGTGCTGCTGCTCGACGGCCAGCCGCTGATCCGGATGGTGCTCGACGGCACCCCCAACCTCAGTGTGATCGCCGAGGCGGCCGACGGAGCCCAGGCTGTGCGGCCGGCGGTCGAGCGCTCATGGACGTGGTGCTGATGGACGTCCGGATGCCGGTGCTGGAGGGGGTCGAGGCCACCAAACAGATCACCGCCGCGACCGGCTGCCGGGTACTCGTCCTGACGACCTTCGACCTCGACGAGTACGCGTACGACGGCCGTGCGACGGCGCCAGCGGGTCCTGGACCTGCTGTCCGATTAGCCCGCTCGGCGGATGTCGATGCGTGAATCGCCGCAACTGGTTTCCGCGGCTCGCTCACGGGTAGGTCACAAGTACACCGAAGGAGGGAGACGATCGTGACCACCGTGACCGAGTTCGTGGACGTGAACGTGCCGATCGGCACGGCATACAACCAGTGGACCCAGTTTCAGGACTTTCCGCAGTTCATGGACGGTGTCGAGTCGATCACGCAGATCGACGACACCCACACTCACTGGGTGACCAAGGTTGCCGGGCAGACTCGCGAGTTCGACGCGGAGATCACCGAGCAACACCCGGACGAGCGGGTGGCGTGGAAGAGCACCGACGGCGACACCAAGCACGCCGGTGTCGTGACGTTCCACCGCCTCGGTGACAGCGAGACGCGGGTGACCATCCAGCTCGACTGGGAACCCAAAGGCGTGGTCGAGAAGGTCGGCAGCGCCGTGGGCGTCGACAGCCACCAGGTCAAGGCCGATGCCAAGCGGTACAAGGAATTCGTAGAGAACCGCGGCTCGGCCACCGGCTCCTGGCGCGGCGACGTCAACCGGCCCGGTGCCTGAGCAGCCCTGCATTCCGGCAGGGACAAACACCATGAGATTCCTGGACAAGGCAAAGGATTTCGCCGACGACCACGACGAACAGGTCGACGAGGGCATCGAAAGGGCCGGCGAGCAGGTCGACCAGCGGACCGGCGGCAAGTACGGCTCGCAGATCGACAAAGGCGTCGCCGAGGCGCAGCAGCACACCGGTGGCGGCGACACCCAGCAGTAACGCCGGCAACCCGAAAGGCCGGACCATCCATGCGATGGTCCGGCCTTTCGGGTGCTGGCTGTGCGGCCAGGGCTGCTTATGCGCAGAGGAGGCGGGGTACGGGACTTTTATGATCGGACGCTATGAACACGCGGTGATCGACTGCCCGGATCCGCCAGCCCTGGCGTATTTCTATGAGCAGCTGCTGGGCATGCGGGTGGACCGAGACGAGGACGGGTGGGTCGTGATCGCCGACGACGCCGGGCATCGTCTGGCCTTTCAGCGGGTGCCGGATCTGCGCGAGCCCCAGTGGCCCGACCCGGAGCGTCCCCAACAGTTCCACATCGACGTCATGGTCGACGACATCGAGGAAGCAGAGAAGGCGGCGCTCGAGATCGGCGCGAGCCGCCTGCCATACGAAGGCCCGGACTTTCGGGTGTACGCGGATCCAGTCGGGCACCCGTTCTGCCTCTGTACGGCATGAGATTTCGGGTCAGCGGCGCGGTTGAGCCCGGCTACCGCACCTCTGGTTCAGCCGATGACCTGCCCTCAGGGCTGGCCCTGGACACCTGCGGCAGTCCGGAGCACGAGTCCGCAGCGTGTCGCCGACGGTCGGCCCGTTTACCGCCGTGGACCTTGCGGTAGAGACAGGATATGAATCGTCGGCTAACCACGGACAGCACCTGGTGGCCATGGCGACCCTCGCTCGGCTCCTACTGCGAAGCGAGTCGATGGCGTCTAGCCG
>JAVHVY010000267.1:0-8678 GCA_032160305.1 Actinoplanes sp. | reverse complement strand
GCCTACCCCGGGGACCCGGCGGGCTCCGTGGCTGGTGCCACCCAGCAGATGTCGGTCAAGGTGTACGACGCCAACGGCGCCGCGACCCCCATGGTCGCGAACTTCACCAAGTCGGCCATCAACACCTGGGACATGGTGCTGCCGGACGGCAGCTCCACGCCCATCGTCTTCGTGAACGGCAAGGGCCCGGCCTCGGTCACCGCCGGCGTGGCCCCGAACACCTACACCATCGACACCCACGACCTGACCCAGTACAGCGGGATCACGTCCGCACACGTGAGCAACTCGGACGGGTCCGCCTCGGGCGTGCTCAGCGCGTACACGGTGTCCAACACCGGGCAGATCGTCGGCGTCTTCAGCAACGGTCTCAAGGAGAGCCTGGGGCAGGTCGCGCTGGCGAACTTCAACAACGTCAACGGTCTGGAGAAGATCGGCGACTCGATGTTCCGCAACACCGTCAACTCCGGCCTGGCCCAGGTCGGCCCGGCCGGCAGCCAAGGGCTCGGTCTGATCACCGCCGGCGCGCTGGAGATGTCGAACGTCGACCTGGCCCAGGAGTTCACCAACCTGGTCATCGCCCAGCGCGGCTTCCAGGCCAACAGCCGGGTCATCACCACCTCCGACGAGATCCTCCAGGAGCTCGTCAACCTGAAGCGCTGACCGACGACTGGCCGGTAGGCCGGGACGGGGCACTCGCCCGTCCCGGCCTCTGTCTGTCCCGGGCCGGTCGCTCCCGGATAGCCACCGGTCAGCGCTCAACGGCAACCGATGCCTTACCGAACAGAATCCTGACGGGCCAGGGACGGCCCGGCCAGCCGAAAGACAAGCCAAGGATGGAACGTCGTGATCCTCGTGACCCGCCTGAACGGTGTCGTCTTCGCTCTCAATCCCGACCTGATCGAACGCGCCGACTGCACGCCCGACACCGTCGTCACCCTGGTGGACGGCACCAAGTACATCATCGCCGAGTCCGTGCCCGAGTTCATCGACTCGGTACGCCACTACCGCGCCTCGCTGATCGCCCAGGCGAGCCGGATCGAGGGCGAGCCCACGGCGGGCACGACCGATGACCAGCCCCAGCAGGACGCAGTCGTCGTCCAGCTGCACCGGAAGGATCGCTGATGGACATCTCCACCATCGTCGGTGTCGTCGTCGCCCTGGCGATCGTCTTCACCGTGCAGATTCTCGACGGGGGCAACCCCGGTTCCATCCTGCTGATCCCGTCCATGCTGCTGGTCTTCGGCGGCGCCTTCGCGGCCGGTATGGCCGGTGGCGTGCTCAAGGACGCCACCGGCGTCGGCAAGCTGCTGCAGAAGGCGTTCCTGGCCAAGGTGACTCCGCCGAACAACCTCGTCGATGAGGTCGTCAAGCTGGCCGAGCGGGCCCGCCGCGAGGGCCTGCTCGCCCTCGAGGACGCGGTCAAGACCGTGCAGCACCCGTTCCTCAAGCGCGGGCTGCAGCTGGCCATCGACGGCACCGACCCGGAGGAGCTGCACGACATCCTGCACGCCGAGGTCGGTGCCAAGAAGAAGGCCGACAAGGCCGGCACGAAGATCTTCGAGAGCATGGGCGGCTACGCCCCGACCATCGGCATCATCGGCACGGTCATGGGACTGGTGCACGTGCTGCAGAACCTCAACAAGCCGGACACCCTGGGCGAGTCCATCGCGGCCGCGTTCGTCGCGACGCTGTGGGGCGTGCTCAGCGCCAACGTGATCTGGCTGCCGATCGCGACCCGGCTCGCCCGGCTCTCCGGCATCGAGGCCGAGGAGATGGAACTGGTCATCGACGGCGTGCTCGCCATCCAGGCCGGCTCGAACCCGCGCCTCGTGGCCCAGAAACTGCGCAGCCTGCTCCCCCCGGACGCTGCCAAGGCGGCCGCGGCCGCGGCCGCGAAGAAAGCGGCGTAAGCCATGAGCTCGGGCGGCGGCGCGCGGAAGAGGAAGGGCGGGCACGAGGAGCACGAGGAGCACGTCAACCACGAGCGCTGGCTCGTGTCGTACGCCGATATGTTGACGTTGCTGTTCGTCCTGTTCGTGGTGCTGTTCTCGATGAGCAGCGTCGACCAGAGGAAGTTCGCCCAGCTGGCGGCGGGTCTGTCGGCCGGCTTCGGCGCACAGAGCGTGACGTTTCAGGGACAGAGCTCGACCCTCGACGGGGCGGGAGCCAGCACCCAGATCATCAACATCGACCCGGGCGCCAATCCGGGCGACGGCAGCGGCGGCACCGCCACCATGTCCAAGGAGCAGAAGGCGGCCGTCGACCGGGCGGTGCGGGCCCAGTCCCGGGCCAAGGCGTCCAAGGACGCCCAGGCCGCGGCCAGGGAGGTGGAGAATCTGAAGAAGGTCGAGAACAAGATCTCCGACGCGCTTGCGAAGGCGAAGCTGCTCAACCAGGTCAAATTCACCATCGACCGGCGGGGCCTGGTCGTCACCGTGATCACCAACGAGGTCGTCTTCGACGGCAACCGGGCCGATCTGCAGCCCGGTGGCGCCATGATCCTCGAGGCGATCGCCCCGACGCTGGCCGCGTTGCCGAACGACATCGAGGTCGACGGCAACACCAACCAGCTCAAGGCCACGACGGTCTACTACCCGAGCGGCTGGGAGCTGTCCGCCGCGCGGGCCTCGACGGTGGTGCGCTTCTTCACCGAGCAGGGCCTGGCCAAGAACCGGATGAGCGCGGTCGGCTTCTCCGACACCCACCCGCTCATCCCGGCCTCGGACCCCCGCTCCGTGACCATGAACCGCCGGGTGGACGTCGTCGTGCTGACCACGCTGCCGGCCGACCTGGCCGTGCTGCTGCCGTCCGCGGCCGGCTCCGACAGCAGGCTGCACACCGGCCAGACCACCGCTCAGGCAACCGCGGCCGCAACGCAATCGGCAACCGCCGGCACCACGGGCTCGGCTACGGCCGGGGCCATCGTGGCCGATACGACTACCGCGGCACCGACTACCGACTAACCAGCAGACAGGAGGGTTCCGATGGCCAAGGACGAGAAGGAAGCGCCCGCTGAGGCGCCGAAGAAGTCGAAGAAGATGCTGATCATCATCGCTGCCGTCGTTCTGCTCGGTGGTGGCGGGGCCGGAGCATATTTCATGCTGAAGCCCGGCAAGTCGACCACGACGCCGGCCGCGGTCAAGGGCATCGTGACGCCGCTCGACGAGGCGCTCACGATCAACCTGTCCGACGGGCACTACCTGAAGCTGAACTTCGCGCTGCAGGAGACCGCGGATGCCGGCGTCGAGGTGGTCGACACCAGCGAGGCGAAGAACCTGGCGATCGACATCTACACCGGCAAGGCGGTGGCCGAGCTGTCCACCGAGAAGGGCCGCAAGGCCGCCAAGGAAGCACTGCTGGCCGCGATCGTGAAGGCGTACACCGAGGACAAGGTGAAGAAGGTCATGGAGATCTACTTCACCTCGTTCGTCACGCAGTAGGCAACACCGGATCACGACGAGGACGAGGGCGGGTCTGCTGGCTGGCGGACCCGCCCTTCTCGTACGTAAATGGCAGGAAACTGCCCTGCGGGCTCAGTGTCGCGCGAAGTGAGCCGATGAGGACGGCGTGACCTCCAGTGCGCGCCCCAATGCGAAGATGTCGCGCCGTGGCGGCGGGCCTTCCCCGTACGACTTCCGCCGGCCGATCAAGCTCTCCCGGGAGCACGTCCGCACCCTGCAGATCGCCTTCGAGACCTACGCCCGCAGCTGCGGCACGCTCCTCACCACCCGGCTGCGCGTGGTCGGCAGCGTCGCTCTGGCGTCGATCGAACAGCTGAACTACGACGAGTACGTCTCGGCGCTGAACAACCCGACCGTCGTGGCCACGGTGTCCATCGACCCGCTACCCGGCACGGTGCTGCTGGAGATGTCCTCCGCGGTCGCGATGACCGCGATCGACCATATGCTCGGCGGCCCCGGCGGCCCCCAGCCGGAACGCCCGCTGACCGAGGTCGAGATGCCGTTGCTGCGCGGACTGCTGGAGCGGATGCTCGGCGAACTCCGCTACGGCTTCGAGAACCTGGTCGACATCTCCCCCAAACTGCGCGAGATCGAGTACAACGCCCAGTTCCTGCGCGCGCACCAGCCCGGGGACGCCGTGGTGGTCGCCTCGTTCGACATGAAGATCGGCTCCCAGGAGTGCGTGGCCAGCATCTGCCTGCCGTTCAACACGATCCTGCCGGTGCTGGAGAAGCAGGAGCTGATCGAGCTGACCCCAGCCGAGCGACTCGTACGCGACAACGCGTTCCGAAGCCTGACCGCCGGTCTTTCTGCCGCGCCGATCGATGTTGCCGTCCGATTCCAGCCCATTCGGATGCGTACCGATGACATCGTGGAGCTGCGCCCCGGTGACGTCGTGCCGCTGGGGCACCCGACCAGCCGGCCGCTCGAGGTCACCGTCAACGAGACCGTTTTCGCCCATGCGGTACCCGGCAACCAGGGTGCCCGGCTGGCCTGTCTCGTGGTGCCCTCGCCCAAGGAGGAAGCACGTAGATGACCGCGCCCACCATCACCGAGCCGCAGCTGGCGCTCGCGCGGACCGCCGCCGCGGCGGCTCTGGCCGTCCTGCCGACGAGCCGCGAGTTGATCGTCGGGGCACCGGTCCCGGCCACCCCCGACGCGTTGGCCACCGGTCAGGCGATCACGGCGAAGTTCAGCGGTGCCGCCGTCGGTGAGGTCGTCGTGGTGGTGGGCCAGGATCTCGCCGACGCGCTGCGGGAAAGTCCGCTCGGTGAACTGGACCTGACCGCCGCCGTCCGGCCGGCCCTGGAGGCGGCCGCTCGGGTGTTCGGGCCGGTCGTGCTCGACCCGGGCCAGCTGATGGAGCCGGAGGTCGCCCTGAGCGCGCTCGCCGCCAAGGCCGGGGCGGTCGCGGTGCCGCTGCTGGACGGCGGTGCGGTGCGGGCCGTGATCGCGCTGGCGCTGAGCCCGTGGCCGGCCGACGACCAGGGCGGAGTCGCCACCCGGGGCCGGCCGCCGATGCGCGGCGGGCTGGACATGCTGCACGACGTGGAGATGGAGGTCTCCGCCGAGCTGGGCCGCACCCGGATGAGCGTTCGGGAGCTGCTGTCGCTGAGCCCGGGCGCGATCGTCGAGCTGGACCGAGCCGCCGGCAGCCCGGCCGACCTGCTGGTCAACGGCCGCCTCATCGCCAAGGGCGAGGTGGTCGTGATCGACGAGAACTTCGGCATCCGGATCACCGAGATCATGTCCCCGGGCAGCGAACGGGATTAGCCGTGGTGGAACTCGTCCTGCGGATCGGCTTCTCACTGTTGATCGTGTTCGCGCTGATGTGGGGGCTCGCCCGGCTGGTCCGGCGCCCGCTCGGCGGCCGACGCGGCGCCGGTGCGCTGGCGGTGCTCAGCCGGCAGCAGCTCACCCGGGGCTCGGCGGTGGCAATCGTCCAGGTGCACGACCGGGCGCTCATCCTCGGCATCACCGACCAGCAGGTCAGCCTGCTCGGCGAGGCCGACCTGGGCGCCTTCGAGCCGCGCCCGCCGCACCGCGATCGCCTGCTCGTGGAGCCGGACGGCGACCTGCCGGCGGTCCATCCGGACGGCCGGCCGGCCGGTTCGCTGGTATCGCCGCGCACCTGGGAATCGACGTTGGACTTCCTGCGCGACCGGACGACGAGGCGCTGATGCGACGGGTCCTGATCCTGCTCCTGCTGGGCTTCGGCCTGGCTCTCGGCCTGGGCGCCACCCCGGCGTCGGCCGAGCCGGCCGCGCCGCTCCCGGCCACCGTCGCCGGGCCGGTACGCAAGCCCACGCCACCGGTGAAACCGACGGTCAAGCCCACCGGCGGAAACATCGACTTCAATATCAACAGCACCAACCCGGACGGCAGCAAGCCGGCGACCTCGCTGGTCATCGTGCTCGGCCTGACCCTGCTCTCGGTGGCCCCGGCGGTGCTGCTGCTGACCACGTCGTTCACCAAGGTCTTCATGGTGCTCGGGATCACCCGCAACGCGCTCGGGCTGACCAGCATGCCGCCCAACCAGGTGATCGCGGGGCTGGCGCTGTTCATCAGCCTCTTCATCATGAGTCCGACCCTGTCCCAGGTGAACGAGCTGGGCGTGCAGCCCTATCTCAAGGGCGACAAGTCGCAGTCGGTCGCCTTCGCCGACGGCGTACGGCCGCTGCGGGAGTTCATGTTCAAGACCACCCGGCCCGACGAGATCGCGCTGATGATCAAGGTCTCCGGTCAGCCGCAGCCGGCCACCAAGAAGGACATCGCGCTGACCACCCTGGTGCCGGCCTTCATCCTCTCCGAGCTGCGGGCGGCGTTCATCATCGGCTTCGTCCTCTTCATCCCGTTCCTGGTCATCGACATGGTGGTCTCCGCCTCCCTGATGTCGCTGGGCATGATGATGCTGCCCCCGGTGACCGTGGCGCTGCCCTTCAAACTGCTGCTCTTCGTCCTGGTCAACGGGTGGGGGCTGATCATCACGGCGCTCGTCGCGAGTTACCAGTGACCTTCGAGGTCCCGACCGCCCAGCTGATCGCGATCATGCTCGGCTCGGTCCGGGCCGGGGCGTGGCTGATCATCTGTCCGCCGTTCAACTCGCGGCTGATCCCGATACAGATCAAGGCGCTGCTGTCGGTGGCCCTGGCGCTGCCCGTGGCGCCCTATCTGACCAGCACCCTGCCGTCATTGCAGACCTCGGCGATCATCGCCAGCGCAGTGCTGCAGTTCTTCGTCGGCGCGGCGCTGGGCTTCATCACCTACCTGTTCTTCGCGGCCCTGCAGGCGGCCGGCGACCTGCTCGACGTCTTCGGCGGCTTCACGCTGGCGATGGCGTACGACCCGCTGTCGATGGCGCAGAGCTCGATCTTCGGCCGCTTCTACAACCTGGTCGCGGTCACCCTGCTCTTCGGCAGCAACGCGCACCTGATCGTGCTGCGCGGGTTTCTGCAGTCCTACAAGACGCTGCCGCTGGACGCGGGGATCTCGATGTCCACTGTGAGCGAGCTGCTCACCCAGGGCATCGGGGAGATGTTCCTGGCCGGACTGCAGATCGCCGGGCCGCTGATCGCGGTGCTGTTCCTGACCGACGTCGCCTTCGGTCTGCTGAACCGGGTCGCGCCGGCGCTGAACGCCTTCCAGCTCGGCTTCCCGGCGAAGATCCTGCTGGTGCTCACCCTCGCCGGCACCGCCGTCACCATCCTGCCGCAGGCCCTGAACAGCCTGGTCGAGAAGGCCGTCACCGCCGTCGTCCAGCTCAGCGCCGGGGGGTGAGATGGCCGGCGAGAAGACCGAAAAACCGACCGCGCAGAAACTCAAGAAGGCCAGGCAGGAAGGCCAGATCGGCCGCAGCCAGGACATCGGCGCCTGGGTCGGCATGCTCGCCGCCAGCATCATGCTGCCCCGGACGCTGGGCGCGACGATGCGGCAGGCGGAGGCGCTGGTCTCCACGATCCCCGAGATCATCGCGGATCCGGACCCGGCGACGGTTCTCGGCATCCTGAAGGAAGCCATGCTGAGCGCCGCCTGGGCGGTGCTGCCGCTGTCCATGACGATGATGGCGGTCGGCGTCGCCGCGGCCGGCGCCCAGGGCGGCATCCGGGTCGCCACCAAACTGTTCCTCCCGAAGTTCAACCGGCTCAACCCGCTGCCCGGCATCAAGAAGATGTTCGGCCCGCAGTCCTTGTGGGAGGGCTTCAAGGCATTGTTCAAGACCACCGTGCTGGGCCTGGTGCTCTACTCGACGATGAAAGACATCGTGCCGCTGCTGCTGACGGCCGGCCGGTTGCAGGTGGGCTCACTGCTCGGCGTGATCGAGCACGCGACGCTGTCCCTGATCCGGGCCGCCGCGGCGGCCGGCATCGTGATGGCCGCCGCCGACTACTTCGTCGTCCGCCGGCGCACCAACAAGCAACTGCGGATGTCGAAGGAAGAGGTCAAACAGGAGAACAAGAACACCGAGGGCGATCCGCATGTCAAGGGGCAGATCCGGGCCCGGCAGATGGCGATGGCCCGGAGCCGGCAGATGGCCGACGTGCCGACCGCTGACGTCGTGCTGGTCAACCCGAAACACGTCGCGGTGGCCCTGCGTTACGACCCGCAGCGGGGCGCACCCCAGGTGGTCGCCAAGGGCTCCGGGGTGATCGCCGCGAAGATCCGCGAACTGGCGACCGAGCACCGGATCCCGATGGTGCAGGACGTGGCGCTGGCCCGGGCGCTGGAACGCGGCGTCGAGGTGGGCACGGAGATCCCGGCCGAGTTCTATGCCGCGGTGGCCAAGGTGCTGGCGTTCGTGATGAGTCTGAAGGCGAAGGGGTCGGCGGCTGGGACACACCGCAACCCGAACGCGACCCCAGCGGTCGCAAAAGCCTAATCTGGGAGATTTACTCACATCCTGCCCCCCGGCACGGGATCATCGACGGGGGAGGGTGCCGTGAAAAGTCTGAACCCCAGCAAGTTCGCCGTGCCCATCGGGGTGATCGGCATCATCGTGATGATGGTCGTGCCGCTCCCGACCTTCCTGCTCGACCTGCTGATCGCGCTGAACATCACCGGCGCCCTGCTGATCCTGATGGTCAGCATGTTCGTCCAGCGCCCGCTCGACTTCTCCGTCTTCCCCGCCTTGCTCCTGGTCGCCACCCTCTTCCGGCTCGCGCTCAACATCAGTGCCACCCGGCTGGTGCTGCGCGACGGGGACGCCGGGAAGGTGATCCA